>JAJRVZ010000125.1 GCA_024277055.1 Calditrichota bacterium | reverse complement strand
CGAATTATATGCGGATGGCGGTTCCGATATCGATTACACACCTTGGCTGACCTCGGCGCCGTCCAAATCGGATAATCGCGGAAAATCTCCGGAGGAGAATTTTTACGACCTGGCATTTTCCGATATGTCAGACGTCCGTGCCGGAGTCAACAAGGGCGATCCGCTGGATTATTTTAATCCCGACTGGCCGTTACGTCGCCAGTTGCAATTTGCCCGTAATCTGATTTACCTGGATGAAGGAAAGGCAACCTGGACCATCTGTAAAAACATTATAAAGAATAATCCCGATTCCACCCTGGCTTTCTCCGCTCTGGATGTGCTGTGGGAAGCGGCACGGCATAAAAAGGCTGAGCCGGGTTTCCGCCTGCCGGCGTTTGTAAACAAACTGCGAACCCTGGCTTTACGCAGCGGCGACAGGCAACTGTATGCCCATGCCGCCTTATATCTTTCCCTGTTTGAAGGCGCGGATGGTATATCCCGACTGGAACAGATCGCCGCCCGCTGGCCTGCAACCTCCGTGGGCGAACGGGCATTGTACCAGAAGTTTATGTATTATTTTATGACGGCAAATGATATGGACGCCGCCGCCCAGGCGCTTGCGGAATTATCTCAACAATATCCCGGTTCGGTTTCGCTGGCCGAAGCGCAGGAACTGTACAATGTACGCACCGGTACGGGACAATCCGGCGGCATGCAAAAACAGGCGGTTGAGGTCGCGGAAATTCCACAGACATTTGAATTACTTGGCAATTACCCAAATCCGTTTAATCCTTCAACAACAATTCGCTATGCTTTGCCACAGGACGCCTTGGTAAAAATAACGATTTACAACACGTTGGGTCAGCAGGTAAAAGTGCTGGGTGATGTGCAGCAAACCGCAGGGATCAGAGAACTGATTTGGCAAGGCAGGGACGATGAAAACAAAACGTTGCCAAGTGGTATGTATGTCTATAAATTGGAAGTCGTCTCCGTTGAAAACGGTAATGCAACATTTACGGCATCAGGAAAAATGCTGCTGCTACGCTGAAGTAGGCATGAAAAATAAACAATGATAAATGAGAAAAAAGATAAAAGATCAAAGATTAAAGCATTTGTGGGTGAATGGTTGTGAAGATGCTAATTCCTGTAATTTTCTGTGGGCTATGTTTGTTTTGCGCGTCAATAAATGCAGAGCCGCCCGATTCTGCTTTGGCAAAAATCGGGACGAACAAAATATTAATTGAGTCATCCACCGAAAAGTTTCACATTAACCCGAGTTACCTTGCCGCTATTATTTTTACGGAACGCACGCTTAACTACGACTGGAAGGACGACGCGCTGGATGTATTGCTGGCAAAGGCCGGCCGCAACAGTTCAATCGGCTTTACCCAGGTAAAACTGAAAACCGCTTACTGGATCGAGCGGCAATTGGACGATTCGCTGTCGGTGTTTTTTCCGGGCGGGAAATATACCGGAATAGTACCGGTAAGCAAAAGTCCTGTGGAACTGCTGACCAAACTGCAAAACGACTCACTGAATATTTTATATGCCGCGGCTTACTTACGCATTATCCAGTCGCGCTGGGCTAAAGCCGGATTTACCATTGCCGGCAAACCGGAGATTATCGGTACGCTCTATTCAATAGGTTTTTTCAAACCGGATGGAACTGAAAGAATACCACATGCTTCACCGGTGGCGAATGCATTTGGACGGAAAGTATCTGCTTCATTGGCCGTTATCATATAAGCGTTTAATTACGGGTTTTTGACGTAGGCATTCGGGCGCATGTAAAACCACCAGTTCAGTACCAGGCAAACGGTGTAAAAAATGGCAAATCCGTACAGCGCGTATTCCTGGGTGGTGGCTTTGATCTGCTCGCCGAAGACCTTGGGAATGATGAACGCGCCATAAGCGGCCACGGCGGATGTCCAGCCCAGCACCGGTCCGGCCTGTTCTTCGTTGAACACCACAGCAATGGTTCTGAACGTCGAGCCGTTGCCGACCCCTGTTGCCGTAAACAGAATGATGAACAGAATAAAAAACGGCAGGAAGTACTGCTCCGGGGTGGCGGACTGATAGGCGGCGGACATGAAATAGGCCACGCCCAGCGCCGAGGCAATCATAACGATGGAAACAATCTGTGTGATTTTAGCCCCGCCCATTTTATCGGATATCCAGCCGCCTATGGGTCGGATCAATGCGCCGATAAACGGCCCCATCCAGGCAAACATTAAAGCGCTCGGCCCGTTGGGATTGCTCGCGCTATGAACCAGCACGCCATCGGCGCCCGGAACGTGGGTATAGCCGAAAATGACTTTAATAGCCAGCGGAAAAGCCGCGGAATAGCCGATGAATGAACCGAAGGTCATGGTATAAATAACGGTCATCGCCCAGGTATGTTTGTTGTTGAATATTTTATATTGCCGGGCAAGATTTTCCTTCAACGCGCCGGGAGAAAGTTTCTTCATCAGGTAAACCGTGGCGGCGATGATGACCGGTAAAATGATCCATTTGTTTTTCAGGATATTTGCGACAAACCAGTTGTCTCCGGGCAGGCCTGTCGGGGCAGGCAGAATAAAAAACAGCCCGACGGCGGCGGTGATAAATCCGATCAATAAAAGAAATGAAATTTTACCGAAGGCGGAAAGCGGATTCCCGGGATCTGGCGTCACCGCTTCGGTAACGATATTATTCATTTTGAACCAGCCGAGAAAGGCCAGCGGGATCAGGAACAGCAGCCACACCAGCCCGGCATTGGAAATCCAGGCCTGCGAACCGGCCGGTATTTTGCCGATCAGCGTGCCGCTGGTGTTTACCAGCGTCATCGGGTCGCCGCTTAAACCGCCGAACAGGGCGAAGGTCATCACCAGCGGAACCAGTATCTGCATGGTGGTCACGCCAAAATTTCCCAGCCCGGCGTTCAGTCCCAGCGAAGCGCCCTGCACCTTTTTCGGGTAAAAAAAACTGATATTACTCATCGAGGAGGCAAAGTTACCGCCGCCGAATCCGGAAAGAAAAGCCAGCAGCTGGAACACCCACAGCGGTGTGTTCATATCCTGCAGGAAAATACCGGCGCCAATTGCGGGCAGCATCAGCAACGCGGTAGTGAAAAATATCGTGTTTCTTCCGCCGGCAATGCGGATAAAAAAGGTGCTGGGAATGCGTAGCGTAGCCCCGGTCAGCCCGGCAATGGCGGTCAGCGTGAACAGTTCCACGCGGGTAAAGGGAAATCCGAGGTTCAGCATTTGCACGGTGATGATGCCCCACATCAGCCAAACGGCAAAACCGCAGAGCAGGCTGGGAATCGATATCCACAGATTCCGATTGGCAATTTTTTTACCCTCGCTTTCCCAGAAGGCTTCATCCTCGGGATTCCATTTGGTTAAATTAATCATTGATCAGGCTCCTTCAACTGCTTCAAAACCATTCGCCCCGATTTTTTCCTCCAGTTCGCGCAGCAGTTCCGGTGCGCGGGCTTTCATCATTCTACGGGCCACGATATGCAGCCAGACCAGGCAGACCACGGACAGCCCGAAAAAAAACATCCAGCTGGTGGTCCACAACCCTGTCCAGCGCAGCAGGTAGCCGAAGATGACCGGGCAGACAAATCCGCCCAGGCCACCCACCACACCGACAATTCCCCCGACCACACCCACGTCCTTCGGAAAATGTTCCGGGATAAATTTGTATACAGCCGCTTTTCCGATTCCCATCATGATACCGACGATAAAGACAAGGAAAGTGAATATCCAGACATTGGCCTGGAAAAAAATATGGGTTACCCCGCGGGCCAGCAGCTGCTTTTTCGCAACCTTTTCACCGACCCGAACCGCCGGTTCCTGCCAGAAAGTTGTGGTCGGAAAAACCAGAACATTCGGTTCGCCGTGCGTCAGGCTGATAATCGACGGTACCGAGTTTTTATTTTTGTAAGGATAATGGCTGTCACCTATTGTGATCTGTTTATCGTTAATGGCAGTAACAACCCCCGATTTAAGCGCCATGATACCCTGACCGGGAGAGCGTATTTCCATTCTGGGTACGATCAAAAAGGCGCTACAAAATATGATCACGCCGAGCACGATATACATCACCGGCCGGGCGCCGAATTTATCGGAAAGCCAGCCGCCCACCGCGCGTATCACCCCGGAGGGCAGACTGAAAATGGAAGTCATGAAACCGGCTGTTGCCACGCTAATCGTGTATACGTTTACATAATAGGGAATCAGCCACTGGGCCAGGGCCACGAATCCGCCGAAAACCAGAAAATAGTACAACCCGAAGCGCCACACCTGCTGGTACTTGAGCGGTGCCAGCCGCTCAGCCATGGTCCTGGTTTGTCCGCCTTCCACGATTTTTGTGTAGGTGAACAAATAAAAGACAACGGCCATTACCAGTAAAACAGCGGCATACAGTTTCGGCATATTGCGCCAGCCGTCGATCATCGTTCCGTTGGCGGTCAGATAATTCAGTAAAGTAGGCGCCCCCATGGCGGTCAGCGCCGCGCCGGCGTTCCCCGCTCCGAAAATTCCCAATGCCGTGCCCTGGTGCTCTTTGTCGAACCAGACGGAAGTGTAGGCGATACCCACGGCAAAAGAGGCGCCGCTGATACCGAAGCCCAGGCTGGCCAGCATAAATTCCGTGTAGCTGTTTGCATAGCTGAGCAGAAAGGTAGCCAGCGCCGCAACCAGCATCAGGATGGTATAAACAATGCGTCCCCCGTATTTGTCCGTCAGAATACCGACCGGCAGGCGCACCAGCGAACCGGTCAGAACCGGAATACCGATCAGCCAGCCCATTTCGGATTTGCTCCAGGCAAAAACACCGTTATCCACAAGAAAAGTGATCAGCACACCGTTCATCATCCACACGGCAAAACAAACGGTAAAGGCGATCGTGTTCATGATCAGTACAACATTGGCTTTTTTCTTGTCAAACATGATTCTTCCCAAATGTTAAATTGTCGGTTTCGGAGTACAATTGAAATTCCACAATCGTATGCGTTATCAATCCCTGTTTATCTTGAAGTCGGGACGGCGGATGCGCTTGCGGTCCCAGTACCAGCGCACGTTCTGCGGTTTGCGCCACAGGTACGGATTGGGGACGACCAGCACGTGCACCAGGCGGGTAAACGGAAACAGCAGAATGATCAGCGATGCACTGATAATGTGCAGTTTTACCATTAACGGCAGGGGGATTACATAGGCTATCTGCGGGTTAAAGGAAAACAGCGACCACAAATAAGGTGAAAGGGACGCGGCAAACCAGTAACTGCCCCAACTGTTGAAGATGGCGATCAACAGACCGGTTACGATCTGAAACAAAAGAAAACTCAGTACGATCCAGTCCGCCGTACTGGTAACCACTTTAACCCGCGGATCGGACAGACGCCGCAGAAAGATGGCCAGCAGACCGATCAAAGCCAGAACACCGCCGGCAAAAGCGGTTATCTCCAGCAAATACAGGCGCAGCGGACTGCTGTTCCACAGCATTACCTGGTTTGGAATCAAAAAACCGATCAGGTGTCCGAAAAAAAGCGTGAGGATGCCGTAATGAAAAGGCACCAGCCCCCAGAAATGAACCCGGTTTTCCAGAAATTGCGAGGACAGGCTGGAATAGCTGAATCCCTGCCGGGTATAGCGGCGGATGGTAATCAGGAAAAAAGTAAACAACGCGATATACGGTAGAAACTCGAACCACAGCAAATTAAAATAATCGAAAATCGAAGTGGGCTCTGTCATGATCTACACCCTCATTTGATAATTGTTTAGGCATTTAATAATTCAGGTTTTGCAGCCGCTGTTTTCTGCAGAACATCCTGCAGGCACGTCAGCAGCCCGTAATACGGGTTGTCTTCACTGAAACCCTTTAATATGGTTGCCAGCGCCGGGCTGATATAATTTGCGGCAAAAATCGCGGCATCATCGCTATCCAGCGCGGCCAGCAATAACAGGCAATGACTGATATGATCGGGTAACTCAACGGATTCTTCGATCTGATATTCCTGCAGCGATTGTCGCATTTTTACTAAAAATTCTCCGCGCGCGTAATCTTCACCGTACAAATGCCAGCCCAGTTCCAGGCAAGCCGTTTTATTCATATCGAATGTTTCCGTGAACACTTCTTCAATGCGCCGCAGGTCCGTGTTGACGGCAAAATCGTAAAAGGCGGAAAGCTGCCCGCGCTCCGGGGATGATTCGGAATAGCAGTTCAAAAGCGTCCGGGCATTTTCCGGATAGGTTTCCCGCGGGTAGGAAAGCAAATCGGCGAAAATCTGTAAGGGCATTTTCATCTACAGCCCCCTTTTCGGTTCTTCCCTGAAGCCGAAACCGACCGACTGCTTATGCTCCATGGGATCTTTGATCATTTCGATGGCTTCTTCACGGTGTGCTGGCGGAATGACAAAACGGTCGTCGAAAGTGCACAGCGAAGTCAGTTTGTAAATCGCCTCAGCCTCGTCCACCGTGCAATCGGCTTCGGCCAGCATTTTTTTAGCCAATTCCATATCTACATCGCCAACTGTTACCGCACGTCGGTAGGTGCGAATGGCCATTTGCTTTTTCAGCACGTAACCGACTTTTTCATTATTACCGGCGGCAAACAGGTTGCCGAAAAACTCGATCGGCGCACGGGCTTTGTCAAAATCCGGGAACAGCCCTTCGGACATGGTTTTTACGGTTTTGCCGTCAAAGCTGGACATGACCGGCAGCATCGGCGGTACATAAAACAACATCGGCAGCGTGCGGTATTCAATATGGGGCGGCAAGGCGATTTTCCATTCTTTCACAAATCTGTAAACCGGTGATTGCTGCGCCGATTTGATTACATCATCATGGATGCCGTTTTCACGCGCGGCGGCGATAACTTCCGGGTCGTGCGGATCGAGAATCATGTCGCGATGGGCATCCACCAGTTCTCTGTCTTCGTGTTTGGCCGTGGCTTCAATTTTATCCGCGTCGTACAACAGCACGCCGAGGTAGCGGATGCGTCCCACGCAGGAATGAAAACAGGCCGGTGCCTGCCCGCTTTCGATACGCGGAAAACAGAGAATGCATTTTTCCGATTTGCCGGTATTCCAGTTGTAGTAGGTTTTTTTATAGGGACAGGCGGCGATACAGGAGCGCCAGCCGCGGCAGCGTTCCTGGTCGATCAGCACAATACCGTCTTCACCGCGTTTATACAGCGCCCCGGACGGGCAGGAAGCAACGCAGGCCGGATTCAGACAGTGATTGCAGATGCGCGGGAAATAAAAGAACACCAGCCGTTCGATAGCAAATAACTGTGCTTTCTGCTCGGCGGTCAGTGCTACGAAGTTCGGATCGTTTTCAGCGTAAACCGGGGAACCGGACAAATCGTCATCCCAATTCGGTCCGGCTTCGATATCGATCGGCTCTCCGGTGACCATGGAAACGGGACGGGCCGTCGGCTGGTCGTCGCCCTCCGGCGCGTTGAACAGTTCGTCGTATTTATAGGTCCACGGTTCGTAATAATCATCCATTCCCGGCTGGTGCGGGTTGTGGAAAATATTGAAGATGATTTTGCCCTTGCCGGTGGATTTCAGTTTCAGTTTGCCGTTGGTCTTTTTCCAGCCGCCCTGGTATTTCTCCTGGTCTTCCCATTTTGTCGGGTAGCCGGTGCCGGGTTTGGTTTCCACATTATTCCACCACATGTATTCGGTGCCCTTGCGGTCGGTCCAGATATTTTTACAGGCGATACTGCAGGTATGGCATCCGATACATTTGTCCAGATGAAAAACCATCGATATTTGCGATCTGACGTCCATTATGTATTCCTCTTGATTATTTTTGTATCCGTCTACCAGTTCAGTTCCGGCAGTTTGCGTACCAGCAGGTGCGTGTCGCGGTTGCACCCGGTCGGTCCCCAGTAATTGAAGTGGTAGGTAAACTGACCGTATCCGCCGATCAGCAGATTTGGTTTGAGCCGTGTACGGGTCAGACTGTTGTGTCCGCCGGCGCGCCGGTTTCCGCGCAACGGGGATTTCGGTACGGAAAAAGTGCGTTCCGGTGAATGGTACTGAATGCTGATGCCGCGCGGAATGCGGGCGCTGACACAGGCACGGGTGACCACCACACCGTTATCGTTGAATATTTCAACCCAGTCATTGTCCTTGATACCCAGCTCGGCGGCGTCTTTGTCATTCATCCAGAACGGTTCGATACCGCGGGAAAGCGTCGTCATCCGGTGATTGTCACCGTAGGTGGAATGAATATGCCATTTGCCGTGCGGCGTCAGATAGTTGAGCATCATCGAATTGGCTTCTTCACCGGTGAAAGTGAGATCGGCGTATTGCAGCGGCGTGGGTTTCGGTTTGTAGGTCGGCAGGTGCTCACCGAACTGAATGTAGCCGGGATGATCGAGATAAAAATGCTGTCGTCCGGTGAGCGTACGCCAGGGCACCAGCTTTTCAACGTTGTAAGTGAACGGTGAGTAGGCGCGTCCGTCGGTTACCAGTCCGGACCACATCGGGCTGTTGACAAATCGCCGCGGTTGCGCCTGGAGATCGGCATAGCAGGTGCGTACATCCCGTGATTTTTCCACCAGGTCGGTCAACGGCAGTCCGACTTTCTTTTCCATATTTTTATAGGAACGGTAGGCCAGTTCGCCGTTGGTTACGGTCGCCAGATTCAGAATGACGTTACAGACGTCTTCGTCCTCATCAAGTGAGGGATAACTGCGTCCGCCCCAGGTTTGCGACGGCTGTGTCGCCAGCAGCGCGTCATAAAAATCATCGATTTCATATTTGGTGCCGTGTGCGCCGATACCGTTTTCGCGCACATTGGGACCGTAGGAAATATACTGGCGGTACAGATTCTTGTAATCACGGTATACCAGTTTCATGCCGGGCATGGTTTTCCCGGGGATGGCCTCCACTTCCCCTTTGATCCATTCCCTGATTTGCGTTTGCGCAATTTCAGCGGGTGAATCGTGGGCCAGCGGCGTGGTCACCAGGTCCGGTGTTTTTTCCGGGAAATGACTCTCGGCCAGTTCGGAGAATTTTCTGGCGATTTGCTTGAAAATCTCCCAGTCGCTTTTCGATTCCCAGCACGGCGGAACCGCTTTTGAAAGCGGGTGAATAAAACTGTGCATATCCGTCGAATTCAAATCCGCCTTTTCGTACCAGGTTGCCGCCGGTAAAACAATATCCGAATACAGCGCCGAGGTATCCATGCGGAAATTCAGATCGACGACCAGGTCCATTTTACCGATGGGAACCTTGTCGTGCCAGGTAACGTCTTCAACGGAATTTTCGGCGAAATTCGGATCGCCGATGGTGTTGGTATGCGTTCCGAGATAGTGTTTCAGAAAGTATTCGTGACCCTTGGCGCTGGACATCAGGGCGTTTCCGCGCCAGATATACCAGACCCGCGGCCAGTTGGCTTCGGAGTCCGGATCTTCCACCGAAAACTTCAGTTTTCTGCTTTTAAGCTGCTCGACCGTGTATTTGATTACCTCTTTTTCATCCTTTGAACCCATGGCCTCCATGGCTTCTTTGGCCAGATCGATGGGGTTTTTCTCAAACTGGGGATAGAAAGGCATCCAGCCGTTCTGCACCGCTTTGATCTGCGTATCCATGGTGTGGCCCCTGGCCAGCGAATTTTCCGGCTGCTTTTCCGGTACGGTGTGATAATCGGTGAACGCTTTTTCGTAACGCCACTGGTCGGTGTTCACATAGTGCCAGCTGGGCGCGTTCTGCAACCGGGACGGACCGAACCAGTCCTTGGCAAAAGCAATGGATCCCCAGGATTCTCCCGGCGCCAGCTTTTCCTGCCCGACATAATGAGCCAATCCGCCGCCGTTGACGCCGATACAACCGCAGAGCATCAGTGCGTGAATGCCGGCGCGGTACATCAGATTACCGTGGTACCAGTGGTTGATTCCGGCGCCGATAATAATCGTGCATTTGCCGTTGGTGTGTTCCGCGGTGACCGCCCATTCGCGGGCGAATCGGATTAAATTTTCCCGCGAGAGACCGGTATATTTTTCAGACCAGGCCGGCGTGTAGGGCGCGTTTTCATCGTTATAATCCTCAGGGTATGCGCCGCCCAGCCCGCGATTGACGCCGTATTGCGCCATCAGCAAATCGTAAACGGTTGTGACCGTAACCTTGCCTTCTGAGGTTTCGATTTCGCGCACCGGAACATCCCGGTACAGGCTTTTTCCTTCTCCGAAATCATCAAAACGCACGGATACGGCTTTGCCTTTCTTTTCCAGCAGCGTAAGCGCCGGACTGATTTCGGATCCGTCGAGTCCGTCTTTTAACAGCAAATTCCATTTACCCTGCTGTTCTCCCCAGCGGAAACCGACGCTGCCCATGGGCATTTTACAGGTCGACTCTTTTTCATCCCACATCAGGAATTTCCAGTCGCCGTTTTCCTCCTGCGCGTATTTTTTCAGTCGATTGGCACGCAGCAGTTGCCCGGCCTCATAGCTGTCGCCGTCCCTGCTCAGCTCGACCAGTAACGGGCTGTCGGTGTATTGCTTGGCATAGTTGATAAAATAGGGCGTCTGCTTTTCATGGTGGAATTCTTTCAGTAAAACATGGTTGACCGCCATCCACCAGGCGCCGTCCTGCCCGGCGTTGATCGACATCCACTCATCCGCGTATTTCGCTACCTGGTTGAAGTCCGGTGAAAAGACATACATTTTGGTTCCGTTATGCCTCGATTCAGCCGCAAAATGACAATCGGGTGTACGGGTCATATTCAGGTTGGAACCCATCACGGCCAGCATTTTGGCGTTATACCAGTCAGCCGATTCCTGCACATCGGTTTGTTCGCCCCAAGTTTCGGGCGAAGCGCTGGGCAGGTCGCAATACCAGTCGTAAAAGGAAAGTGACAAACCGCCCATCAGCTGCAGCAGGCGCGCACCGGCGGCGTAGCTGATCATGGACATGGCCGGGATCGGTGAAAAACCGGCAATGCGGTCCGGACCGTGTTTTTTGATGGTATGGATATTCGCCGCCGCGATCAGTTCCAGAACCGTATCCCATGAAACGCGCCGGAATCCCCCTTTACCGCGGGCGTTCTGCCAGCGTTTGCGGGACTTATCGTCTTCGACCATCGATTTCCAGGCGGCCACCGGATCGTCGTGTTCGGCCCGGGCTTTATTCCATAAATCCAGTAAAGCGCCGCGCATGTACGGATATTTTACCCGCAGCGGACTGTACAGGTACCAGGAATAGGAAATACCGCGTTGACAGCCGCGCGGTTCGTACGGCGGCAGTCCGTGTTCCAGCGAGGGGTAATCCAGGCCCTGCATCTCCCAGGTGACGATGCCGTCTTTGACGTGAATATTCCAGGTGCAACTGCCGGTGCAGTTCACGCCATGCGTGCTGCGGACGATTTTATCGTATTGCCAGCGGTTACGGTAGAATTCTTCCCATTTACGTTGCTTTGGGACGATATCATCTCTGATCCAGGATATAACACTCATAATAATTCCTTAACTGATGGTTATGCCGAATAGCTTTGTTTGAAAAGTTTTTTGCGCACGCCGGTAAAACGCCCGCTCCAGACCAGTCCGAAAACCAGCAAAAACAGGGTACTGCTGATCAGGCTGATAATTACAAAATTGCCGACAGCCATGGCATTGGGATTCGCAGCGGAAGCGGCCTGATCATTCAGGAAGGAAACCAGCGCATGGATTTCATCCTTTCCCAGGGGTTGCCGGCTGAAAATCGGCGTCATGGTTAACCCGGGAGGCGCGCTGAGCCAGGCGCTCAATCCGGCTTGTTGGCCGAGACGGGTATAGGCATCGGAAAGATTCGGCCCCAATCGTCCGCCGCCGAGAAGACCGGGCAGTTTATTCACCGTATGACAGGCGAAACATGCCGGACCGCCCGATTTAAAAGAACGCAAACCTGTAAACAGTGCGTAACCGGTGGCGGCGTCTTCTCTCGTCATCGGTAACAGGGCCCGGGCCTTATTGCCCGCATATTGAGAGGATGGATCGGCGGATTCCTTTTCGATAAAATCCAGCAAAGCGCCGGCCATACTTTCGTTCATTCCGGGAGTCGGTGACATAATCGCACCGTTGGCTGCTTTCTGCAATTTGAGAGCATAGGGATCCTTTGCACCCAGCACCCCGACCGGATCGACGATCCATTTCACCAGCCAGGCGCGGTCCTGACGCTGCGTCACATCTTTCAGGTCCGGACCGATGAGTTTGCCTCCGCCGATGGTGTGGCAGCTTTTACAGTATTGATTAAATATTTCCGCCGGGGCTTGTCCGAATGAAGCAGAGCAAAGAATGACAACCATGAAAAATAAAATATACAATGGAAAAGACTGCTGTTGTGTTCGCATATTTTCCTCAATATATAGATGAACAGGAAATTCTTATTGATTCGGAAGTAAACATGTCAATAATTGTGCCAGCGGCGCGTGCCGAACCGGGGCTACCGGCCGTAATATGATGATATTTATTGAATAACAAGGATAAATCCGGCGTCTTAAACGGAAAAAACCAGTAATGAAATCTTATGAAAAATGCCGGAAATGGATAGTCGGGTATGCAGCTGAAACAGCTGCTTTTGCGTAGCGTAATGAAAATAAAGAAGTTAACGGGTGCATAGTTGAAGATGCAGTCATTGCGCTATTCAAAAAAACCAGAGGTTTGATCTTCACTACACTTTTTCTTTTGATTTTACTGACTCGATATTCAATTTGCGCATAATACGTTGGAAAGCAGCGCGGGTCAGGTCACATAATTCAGCAGCACGGGATATGTTGCCTCCCGTGCGTTGCAATGCTTTTTGTATATAAACCTTCTGAAAGGATTCAATGGCCTTTTGTTTTTCATTTTCGTAAGAATCAAATTCATCAAACAGATCGGATGCCAAATTCAGATTTTTACTGAATCCCAGGTGTGAAGGTTGAATCTTTTCACCCTTGCAGACAATCAGCGCGCGTTGAATGGTGTTTTCCAGTTCGCGGACATTACCGGGCCAATTGTGTTCGATCAAAGCGTCGATAGCGGCGCGTGAAAAGGATGGACAGGTTTCACCGGGATCCATAATTTCCCGGGCAGCACGCTGCAAAATATGCTCGGCCAATGCCGGGATACATGCTGTGCGGTCCTTCAGTTTCGGTAATTCGATTTTCATCACCTGCAACCGGTACAGCAGATCCTCACGAAACCGACCATCGGCCACCAGTTCTTCAAGGTTTTTATTGGTGGCGGCGATGAGCCGGAAGTCCACGGCTACCGTTTCACCCGTGCCCAGCGGCCGGATTACTTTCTCCTGCAGTACGCGCAATAATTTACCCTGAAACATCATCGACATGGACGCCACTTCATCCAGAAAAATCGTGCCGCCGCCGACCTGTTCGAACAAACCTTTGGTATCTTTGTGTGCGCCGGTAAAAGCCCCTTTTTTATAGCCGAACAATTCGGATTCGAGCAGCGTGTCGGGCAGGGCAATGCAATTGATCGCCAGAAACGGTTTTTCACTGACCCGGCTGCGATTATGAATTTCCCGGGCAATCAGTTCTTTACCGGTGCCACTGGCTCCTTCAATTAGTACCGGAACTTTACTGGGCGCAACCTGCTCGATCAGTTCCATTACTTCGCGCATCGAGGGGTCAATGGCGACGATATCCCTCGAGGCGTATTTACTCTGATTGTGCTGTGCATGCTGCCGCGACAGAATTTTATACCCGGCGTTTTTGATGAAAGAAAGGATTTCTTTGTTGTCGAACGGCTTGGTGATAAAATGCGACGCGCCGCTTTGCAGGCAGGATACTGCGATTTCGATAGTGCCGTGTCCGGTGATCATGACCACCTCGATTTCCGGAAATTGCTGTTTGACGCGATGCATAAGATCGACGCCGGACATACCGTCCATTTTCAGATCGGTAAATATAATATCAAAGTACTCATTTTGCAGAACCTCAAGCGCCTGTTCCGCGGAAGCGGCGGTCAGCACTTCACAGCCCAGGGTGCCGATCAGTCGTTTCAGACCGTTGCGCACATCCGCCTGGTCGTCGACGACCAGAATGGTCAAATCACGCAAATCGTACAAAAGTTTATTCGTATCGCGAGGCATGGTTTACTTACTCCCCGCAATTGTTATTTTCTTTCGTTCAGCATGGCGTTTGCTTTTTTCAGCGGCCTGCGGCAAGGTAATCCGAAAAGTTGTCCGGCCTTTTACGGAAGACAGCAGGACAATATCGCCGCCATGGGCGCGCAGGATCTGCCGCGTGGTTGAAAGCCCCAGCCCGGTGCCCGAAGAACTTTTGGTAGTGAAAAAAGGCTCGAAAATTTCGTCACGCACTTTCGCATCCACCCCGCTGCCGTTATCCTGCATATCGATAACAACGGAACCGTTCTCCCTGCTCTGTTCGGTAACTATTTCAATCAGACCGGCATCGTCGGGTACCGCCTGAATTGCGTTGTTCAGCAGGTTTACAAATACCTGCTTCATTTGCGCCTCATCACCGGATATTTTTATGGTGTCCGAATGAAACCGGTATTTGATAACGGTGTTTTTCTTTTCGTAAATCGGGTGCAGAAAACGGATTACATTCACGATAATCGGCTGTAAATCAATGATGGCCGTTTTAGGTTCGGGAAGGCGCGCGTAATCCAGCAACTCGCGAATAATGCGCTGGCAGGTTTCCGTATTGCGTTTAATAACATCCACATGCTCTTGAAAAGCGGAGTCCTTTGACAGTTCCGTTTCCATCATTTGATTGTACATGGAAATGGCCGCCAGCGGACTGTTTATCTCGTGCGCCACCACCGCAGCGGTGCGACCGAGAACGGCCAGGCGTTCTTCGTGAGCCTGCTGTTCAGCCATTTTTTCGCGTTCTGTAATATCGCGGGCTACCAGTATTTTCCCGGACGGCAGTTTTGTCGATACAATTTCGAATATTCGCTGGTCGACTTGCAAAACGCAGTTGGTCAGCCGACCGGTGTCCAGCAGGCAGGCCAGGCAATCATCATGATCCGGCGACGATCGGGTACATTTACGCACGGAAAAAGCATCATTTTCCCGGTAAATGGTATTTATCAGCGGTTTGGCGGCGGCATTGGATAAAATGATCTCGTTTCGGTTATTCAGCAGAATAAGTCCGTCGCTCATGGAATTGACGACGGTGTTCAACCGGTTATGCTGCACCCGCAATTCGTTTTCCTGCTTTTGCAGACTGCGGGTACGTTCTTCAATGGCTTCACTCATCAGGTTGAACGTATTGGCCAGATGTCCGATTTCATCCTGCGAGGTGGATTGAACACGTGCGGAAAAATCACCTTCTTTAATTCTGAATGCCATTTTTTGCAGCTCGCTTAGCGGTCGGATCAAAAATTGAACCGGAAAAAACAACAGCAACAGCGTACTCAGGGAAATAATAACAGCGAGGACGATCAGCGTGGTTTTAAGATCGTTTATCGGTTGCATCGCTTCATTTACATTCAATTCGATCAACACATCCCAGCCGTTGCTTTTTAATTTCATACTCTGCCCGAACATAACATTGCCGTCGGATTCCTGATGCCTGCCGATATGACTTTCGGGCTCATTCTGTTTCGCAGCCGATAAAACGAGGATGCCATAGTTGGGATTATTTTTGTCAGGCGTGTGCACGCTGTTTACCAGGTAATTCCAGGGTACCACCAGGGTCATCCCGGCGTGATCGATCAGGATCAACTGTTTGTCAGGTACAGTATCCGTTAATGTGTTTTCGTATTCGAAGGAAATATTTTCGATAAGCGTTCGCAGGTTTAACAGACACAGCAGATAGCCGATTTTGGCATTGTGTTCGATATTCCACAGCGGCGTGACAATCGCGGCGGCGGGAAACCTGTTAATGCTGTCGGGCGGAATAATCGGACTAAAAATCTGCTCTTCCGGATGGGAAAGGGTTTTCAGAAATCCGCCCAAATCATGGGTGTTGGATTTAATACCGGCAATTTTCAAAAAATGCGTATCTTAAATCTGCAGATCGGCAAATTCTGCGATCAATGGCAGCTTGTTTACCCGTAAATGGGTTTGCAATTGCTGTTTAATTTTTTTGTTGCTGCTCCCCGACGGATACCGGGTGAGTGTTGTACTTCGTGCTCGGATAAATCCATCGGAGGAAAAATCCTCCGCGCGGCGCAGCAACATTTCAAGCCGTTTATCAAATAGAGTCGCTTGTGCCAGGGATTCGCTTTTCAAACGGGTGAGAATTTCATTATCCAGCGTGCTGTAAACCGAGTTTACTATTAAATATCCGCCAATACCAAAAACAATGAGGTATAGAAAAATAAAACTCAACGGAAGTTTATAGCGAATCGCGATATTTGAAAGCGGATCTTTTTTAAACCATTGCATGCCATATTCCCATAATGCTGAAATCGATTTCTCCAAAATATGGGAAAATATCTGGTAAATACAAAGCAAATTACAAAATTAATACATTCACAATAAAATAGATTTTCATATTTTGGTCTGTATTAGTATCACTTGACAAGTATTTGGAGTTAATTTTTTTTATCAGTATGAAGTTTGCCGGTAAACACATGATTATCCGGAATAGCTAAGCGAGAAAACAATAAATTAAAATACAATCTTAACGCGGACATTTTATTTTAGAAAAAACAGGACCTGCTGTAACTTTTCTAAGTAGAAAATATTCAATTGAAGGGCAAACCATTAATTATTTTACCAAGCGAAATGGTTACCGGCTGCCGGATTATCAATAACTTAATCTGAGTGCTATATATAATTTTATGAATACAGGACGCTACGAGTATAGTTTTAACATATCTGTGTTTTACCCTACGGCCAATAAAGTCCGCAAATTATCTATTTCCGGGAAAATGAAAATGATTCTTCAATGACTGAAGCAGTCAAGGTTTACTTGTTTACATTTTTTCCATCGCTCTCTTACAATTTTAAATGGTGAGGAACGAATGAGAATTTATATACCTGTTAGAAATCTGTTTCTGTTAATATTATTAATACTTTTTATATCTCCATGTAAAGAGGTGATAGAGATTGATCCGAATATATCTGATCCAAAAATTGTTATCGAAGGTACAGTGACTGATCGGCCCGGACCCTACAAGGTTTTAATCAGTAAAACCGCTGACTATTACGATCAGGCAAATTATCCGGCTGTTGCAGGAGCCCAGGTTACAATTAGCGACGATAATGGTTTCTCTGATCAACTGACTGAAACTTCGGCCGGAGTTTATAGAACCACTTTACTTCAAGGCATACCGGGCAGAACGTACACTTTAACAGTATCTGTTGATGGGCAAACTTATGGGGCTGAATCGACAATGCCTGTTGCGTTGGAAATAGATTCGCTTTATTACAATGTTAGTGAAGGTGGTGTTCGGCCGAGAGATAAAGAAGGTTATGAATTGATATGTATATTTACGGATCATCCCCAGGTTGAGGATTTTGGTCGCATAAAAGTATACAGAAACAATGAAGTTGTCGATGGATATTTTGTTTATAATGGTCGTTTATCCGATGGCAATGTTATAGAGTATGATCGCATAAGAACAGATTTAAAATTAAATGATTTTGTAAAAGTTGAATTGCTTTTGATTGACGAACCGACCTACGAATTCTATTCAACAATAGGAAATGCTTCGGCGAGTACCGGATCAAAAGGGAAGATACAAACCAAAACCCCGGCGAATCCCAAGACAAATCTCTCAGGTGGCGCTTTGGGCTACTTTGCGGCATTTACAGTTCGTTCGGATTCATTATGGATTAAATAAAAATACAATTACTATCCCACAGCGATTTTTAAGATATTATGAAATAGAAACAGCCTGTACACTACTATATCATATTCCATTAATTCACTTTGGTTCGGTTTTTCCAAACCACAAAAAATAAAATTATCCAGATTGTTGAGCGAAATACCATGGCTTTTATACTTTGAGTAGCAACAACTGAGTCAAATATTATTCGCAAAGAAAGAAGTACACTGATGTGCCCTGCAGTGATGATCCCCGAAAACAATAATGCCTTTGCATTCTCTTTCCAAATCAATATTCCGGCAAACAGGGAGACAAGCCCCGTGAAAACATTATAATAAACGAGCCAGGGGAGAATATGATAACCCGGATCAAAATAACCTGCTAATACTCTTGTTCCTGTAATGACACCCATCAAACCTAAAATTAAAGCCACAGCTGCAGCAATTTTTAATAGAATATTTTTCATTATGCATTTCCGTCATGAATATGATCATTTTAAGATAATTTATACAATAGAATTGGTTCTTCACGACCTTTGATTTTGATCGCGCCAAGGGCAATATGATTGTCTGGTAAATTCTTAACTTTTGAATAGACTTCATCTGACACGAGTAATTGAGAATTATATTTTTTATTCAGTTGTTCGATTCGTGATGCCAGAATTACAACATTGCCTGTAATGGAATATTGTTTTCGCAGAGATGTCCCGATATTACCAGTAACTGCTTCACCGGAATGCAACCCAATTCCGATACGTGTTTGCGGGTAAAGACCTTTTTCATTCTCAGCTTTTATTCTATCAATAATTTTCAGTGCAGCATCCACGGCATTTTGACTATTGTTTTCATAAGAAACGGGTGCGCCAAAAGTAGCCATAAATCCATCTCCCAGGAATTGATTTATGATGCCATGATGCTGATTCACAATTTCAATCATAAAACCAAATAATTTATTAAGATATGCAACCACTTTTTCAGGTTCCTGGTGTTCCGCAAAAGGCGTAAAATTGCGAATATCCAGAAACATCACACATACATTTTTCCTTTTACTTTTTAATTTTGTCCGATGTGCAAGAATTTCATCCACGATTTGCTGGGAAATTTGCTGCCCGAATAAATTAACAACTTCATTTTTTTCCTGAATTGTTTTAAAAGATTTATGCAGTTTCAATTTTATCTGATTGGCGACAAATCCCGCCGCAATTCCTGCTGTTATAATCATCAGTCCATTACCAAAATACTGAATATTGGTTTGTACCAATGTTCCGGCAGCAGTAAGATTGAGGTAATTCGTATATATTAAAGATATCGAAATATATTCTGCGGCTGCTATAAAACCGGTAAACAGACAGATCGAAAAGTCCAAACGTAACGTAGCCAGAATAATGAATAAAAAATAAGTTAATACCGCCGGACCCTGAAGGATAAGAACTTGATCGGACATATGAATAACGATAATTAACAGAATGGTTGGCATACTTGTTTCTAAAAATGCATTCAAATATCGAAGAAATACAGGAGGATTTTTATGGGTAACAGCTCTTTTTCCCAGAAAATATCGCACGACAAGCTCATAGGCAATTATAATCAATATAAAAATAAGCAGGGTATAAATCGCCTGATTATCCTTGAATAATTGCTCGTATTCCTTCTGGAAAAATGAAAATAAAATCAGCAAAGCGATAACGACAAATCCCAATAATCCTGCCAGGATAGTGACCCGCAATCGCTCGCTGTTTAAAGTCTCATTTAAATATGCTTTTTCCAGAATATCCCCGGAAAATTTTATTTCAGTCGTAGGAGACTTCATCAATCTAGAAACTGTATTTCACTTTTGTATATAGCATATCATTATTATCATATTGCCCGAAACTGCCCTTATCTCCGGTAAAAATATTTGCGCCAATCAGTATTTCAAAACCATCTGCCAGATCATAGATTACACGCGGACGAATCAGGGCGTCGCTGTTATTCAACCCAATATAGGAAAACAATTCCAGGGTAAGGGTTTCACGAAAAAAATCGCGACGTGCCAGGAAAGTCATGGTATTTTCGAACTCATCCTGTTCAATAGCCTCATCATAATCCAGAATGGCCTGCTGAATAAACTGGGCACTGAGATTGATGTCCCAGAGTGAATAATCAACGCCCAGCAAATAGTGAATATAATTCTGTTTCACCACGGCGTCCACCAGCTTTGGATCGGCGGAATTAAAATATTTGCCGCTGTAATAGGCACCTTCACCGCGGACCACCCAACCGCCCAAAGTTGTGCTGAAACTGCCACCGCCAAGAGTCAAACGATGATGGCGTGGGGTAACCGTCAGTCCGGTGAGCTGATGTGTGACGGGGTCGATTATTTTGCTGATATGCAGGGTCGGATCATCGTCCCAGGCATAACCGGCCATAATTTCAAAATCGATCAATGAGGTCAGAGCGGAATATTTGGCAAATACTTCACTGTTTTTCAGCGAACCTTTGATCTCCTTTTGCGAATAATCAAACTGAGGTTGCACGGGGAAATCAAGTTGCGGAAACCAGATGGAATTTGCATCCGGCATGAGGGTTGGGGTGAATACCGGCAGCCAGACCAGCTCAAAGGTATTGTCAGCAATATAATAATCCAGTTTAACCGCCGTTACCCCCATACGAATCTCGTCAAAATCACGTAACAGAAATTCGTCCAGATCTTTCGGAGAAATGATATCGGTAATGAATACGCCGTCGGCTTTACCCCAGATTATTTGCTGCTTACCAATACGCACATCCATTGATTCAAAAAAAATATCCATATAGGCTTCTCGCAGATCAATCTGAAATTCATCGTCGGAGTAGTGATATATATAGGGATTCACTTTAAATGAAACTCGATCGCGGCTGTGCTCAAAATTGAAATTGAAGGTATTTTGCAGGATCGCATATTCGTAATCCCCGTGCAACAGGGCGCCGGTATAATTTCTGACATAACCGCTCAGACCGATTTCCTGCGCAATAATACCGCCCGATAATACAAGCAGGAATAATAAAACCGTTCTTCTCATTTGACGCCTCTCTTCATCATGCGTTCGGTGAACTTACTGTCCGCAATACCGGTATCGATTTTTATATTCTTCAATTCCATTCGGGTAGTATGATCTTTCTGAACATTGTGCATTTCGCTGTGCTGAATAACCCAGTAATCTTTTATTTTACCGTATTTCTTCACCGTCAGTGTTTTCAGGTGTTCGCCGTCCTCATCGTAGAATTCTTTTTTCAGTCCGATCCATTTATCTTTAATTATCCAGCTGACGGTTTTGGAATACATGTATTCTTCATCCTTCGGAATGCTTTCAACAACATAACAATCCTCACCGTTCAGTTTTTCTTCACGCAGAAGTTTGTGAACATCATCCGAGGGATGACGATCACCCAAATCATCGTAGGTAAAGTCCGAACCCATGAAATAATCGCTTTTGCTGTCGCTGGAAATGCGTTTCACCTTTCTCAGGGCCGGCAGGTAAATCCACTGGTCATCGTCTCTGCCTTCTTCATCGTAACTCCAGTTCATGAATGAAGTATTGCGTACATCAGCAGGTTTTAGAAAGAACATGATTTTCTTTTCAACTTTGCCAAAATCTTTTATGAACTGTTTTATGATGCGCACGCGCTCATCGCCGCGGGAGTTTATCAGGGTCATGGTTAATTCCGACTGCATATCATTGCCCTCGGGACGATCGTACACATTCTGAACGATTTGTAAACCACTCGGTTTTTCCTGGGCCAGTGCATTTATGCTTATCGCTAAAACAAGCGCTGTAATAAAGCTGGTTTTGTAAGTCATTTTATACCTCCGGTCTATAATAGACATTTCATTTTATTGATTTTTTTCCTTATTAAAATATATGTTTGACACATACAGTAAAATAAACATAATGGTCACCGTACCGAGGAAACTGGTAAACATATTCAAAGAAACGAGGGCTCCCAGGATTCTGTTTGGGGGGAACACCGAGGCCAGCAGCACCAGAAAGCCGGCGATGACCACAATGGCATTAAAAATAATCGCCCGTCCGGAATGGTGCATGGTTAAGCGGATGGTTTCATTTTTGTTTTTTGTTTCCAGGGCATAGATTTTATAGCGCTCGATAAAGTGCACGGCATAATCGATGCCGATGCCGATGGCAATACTGGAGATCAGGGCGGTCGTGGTGCTCAGGGGAATATCAAAAAGCCCCATAATTCCGAAACTGATTAAGGCCGTAATTACAATCGGTACTGCGCCGATGAAACCTACGGAAATCTTCTTGAACATCAGCGACAACAGTACGATAATTATCAGCAGCGACATCAACAGGCTGGATATTTGTCCTTCCAGAATTAAATCCGTAAAAACCAGTCCTTTGTACCCGGAGCCGGCATAATTGATTTCGATGTGCTGTTCCCCCAGTTTTTCACGAAAACTTTCAACGACGTCAATTGCCGCATTAATGGCCTTCGAATTATCGCTTTTCAGCTGCAGCGTCAAATTAACTTTATCGTAATCGTAATTAACGACCTTCCAAAGGTTTTCCGGGTCCCCGGACATTTCATACAGCAGGAGATACTGGGCAACCAGGTTTTGCGAATCAGGAATAATATCAAATTCTTTTCTGTCTTCATGCATAACTTTATTCATGCGCTTCAGGTAATCGGATAACGAAAAGGAATTACCGACAACCGCCAGTTCCTCAGCGGTGTTTTGTATCTCATCAATCAGTTCGAGCGCCTGCGGTTGTTTGAAGGTGTCTTTTTCTTTGCCCTGCAAGATCACATTTAAAGTGCTTGTACCCCCAAAATTTTCATTGATGAATTTGTCGGTCAATACAATGTCACTGTCCCGTTCAAACTTTTCCAGAAAACTGGAATTGATCCAGACTTTTCCCATGCCGTATATGGAAATCACCACCACCAGAGCAACGCTGATAATGGTAGCATATTTATAGCGGACAACCCATTCGGCAAAGCGATAGGCAAAGTGATCCGTCGACTGATTTTCTTTTTTTATATTTGTTTTGCGTTTCGGCAGACCGAAAATCAAAACAGCGGCGGGAATAAGCACCAGGGAAAACACCATTGCCGCCATCACCCCGAAAGCCGTAAAGATGCCGAAATATTTTATAGGATAAACCTGCGAGGTCAGCAAAGAAATGAATCCAACCGCCGTTGTAACCGAAGTCATCATCACCGGTTTCCACAT
>JAJRVZ010000124.1 GCA_024277055.1 Calditrichota bacterium | reverse complement strand
ACACCCAGTTCGAATTTCATCACCGGTTGAGTCGCCCATTTCATCGATTGCTGCAATTCGTTAACCAGATTAATATGCTGCAGCAGATCGTTTTCGCTGAATTCCCTGCTTTCCCGTAAATAACGTTCGGCGTAGGTTTCGGAGACGTTGATCAGGTCGGTGTTCTGCAGGGTTCGGGTTACCAGCAGGTTACGCCAGTGTTCTTCGAAGCCGTTGAGGAATTCTCCCAGATCGTAGCCCTGGTCAACCAGTTTTTGAGTTTCCAGCAGGAGCTGTTTCGTATCGCCTTCGCGGATCATTTTGGAGAAATTGAAAAATATATCCTGGTTAATAATACCCAGCGCCTGTGCCACCAGTTCGGCGCTGATTTCGTTGCCGCCGTAGGAAATGATCTGGTCCAGAATGCTCTGCGAATCGCGCATCGACCCGTCGGCCTTTTTGGCGATTTGCAGCAGGGCTTCTTCCTCGATGCTCAGTCCTTCTTCCTTGCAGATGTGCCGCAGGTGGTCCATAATGGTCTGTACCGGCATGCGTCGGAAATCGAAGCGCTGGCAGCGGGAAAGGATGGTCGGCGGCACGCGGTGGATTTCCGTGGTGGCAAAAATGAAAACGGCATGTTCCGGCGGTTCTTCCAATGTCTTCAGCAGGGCGTTGAATGCTTCCTTGGTGAGCATGTGCACTTCATCAATGATGTAAATGCGATATTTGCCCTGGGTCGGTGAAAAGCGGATATTCTCGCGCAGGTTGCGGATTTCATCGATACCGCGGTTGGAAGCGCCGTCAATTTCAAGCACATCCATCGAATTTCCGGTGGTAATGGACCGGCAGGAAGAACATTCGTTACAGGGGGTGGAAGTGGGTCCCTTTTCGCAGTTCAGCGCCTTGGCCAGGATACGGGCGCAGGTAGTTTTACCCACTCCGCGCGGACCGGCGAAAATGAACGAATGGGCGATACGCTGACTGTCGATGGCATTGGCCAGGGTTTTGGAGACATGCTCCTGTCCGATGATCTGGTCGAAGCGCTGGGGTCGCCAGCGGCGGGCAAGTACGATATACGCCATATTCAAATAAGCCTGTTTCAGTTAAGCCGGTACAAGAGGTCACGAAAAAGCCAGGTGACCCCACGGCACATACATCGTTCACTGACCGCTGCTTCCTTCCGGACCTGACGGGGTTGGGTGAAGACCTATTGCGTGGGACCTGGCTGGTGGAGCTGAGCGGGATCGAACCGCTGACCTGTACGTTGCGAACGTACCGCTCTCCCAACTGAGCTACAGCCCCGAAAGAGCGCCAAATTTACACAATCGGAACAAGGCAGTCAAACGAAAGTGGTTGCTGTTTTGAATATGTTTTGCATAATTCCTGAAATAAGTTTATTATCCGAAGATTAAGAGGAAAATAAAAATGTATAAAAAAATAATTGTCTTTCTGCTGTTTTTTTATATCAACCTCCTCGCCCAGGGCAGCGCCGAGGGTACGCGGATCGATCTGACCCGGAAACTATGGCTCAATCCCGATAACGGCCAGTTCGCCCAGCTGTTCATCCCCGATTATTTCCAGGTGCCGCCGGACGAACGCTTTATTTTTGTCGTCCATTTTCACAGTGCCTCCTGGGCGGCGGAAGATGAAGTCTATCGCTCCGGTACCAACGCCATTCTGTTCAATATCCATCTAGGGGCTTTTTCCAGTCCGTACAGCACTTATTTTTCGAACGCCTATCGGTTCCGTACGATCAAAGATACCGTCAAATCGGTTCTGCGGCGGCGGGGCATCATGCAGAACCCGCAGTTCAAATGGGTGATCGTCACAAGTTTCAGCGCCGGCTACGCGGCCGTACGAGAATTACTGAAATGGCAGGAGAATTTTGATCGCATCGATGCGCTGACACTGGCCGACGGTCTGCATTCCAGCTCCGATCCGATTGTCATGATAGAACAACTCAGGGATTTTCTGCGGTACGCGAAAGTGGCGCGTAATGAGAAGAAAGTTTTTTTACTGACCCACAGCAGTATTCAGACGGAAGGCTACGCCAGCACCACCGAAACGGCCAATTATCTGATTAACGGGCTGGGCGCGCAACGTGAACCCTGGTCGGCAACGGACGCCATCGGCACACAGTATTCGCGCTGCGATACCGGTTATTTTCATCTAAAAGGCTATCTGGGCACAACCGCTCCCGATCATTTGCAGCACCTCTATAACATGCACCTGATGCTGGGTCGCGCCGTTCAGTTACTGGATTCCATCGCACTGAAAATACCCGGGCAAAACATCACTCCGGAGGAGCACGGATCACTGAATGTATACCCCAATCCTTTCAATCCGAGTACTACCATTTATTATTTACTGACCAAAGCAGGACCTGTTGAACTGGGACTTTTTGACGTAAGCGGTCGAAAACTATATACGCTTCGGTATGGCTATCAGCCGGTGGGCGAGCATCGCTACCGGTTCGATGCAACCAATCTTGCCAGCGGAACCTATTTTTGTGTGCTGAATACTGCTGATGAAATACTGCGTTCCAGACTACTGCTGGTAAAATGATTATTCAATAAATTCCTTTCCTGTTTTTTATTAATTTTCAATAATACTTATCGTTGATTATGGTTTACTGACTTGTAGTTTAGCGTTCTTTTCACAAAGTCAATATTCAATCCCCGCGAACGAAGTTAACAGTAAATAAAACAAGCAGGGGATCATTATGACTAACTTGATTAATTTTTACAGTCCGTTGACATCCTTTCCTTTTTCGGAATATCTGAATCGACCGGTACCTGCCGGGCAGCCGGCCGAACCTGCCGCCGCTGCGAGTGAACCGGTACGGAATCAGGTCTCAAATGATCTGATAGCCCTTTCCCGCGCAGGCGTTGATTACAAAAACTCACAGGTGGTGGCGCGTGCTTCAAGTTTCCAGTTTGATTTGCGGTATCAGAGTCAGGAAGCGCAGGAAGTCAGCACATCGGGGGTATACTATTCCCAGTCACGTTCTTTGGATTTCAGTCTGCATTTTGAATATACCCGCGCCGGTGCCGGCGAAGAAGGCGTTCAGGCACAGACGGTTGCATTTGACTTCTCCTACAGTGTACAGGTATTCCGTGAAGTTTCCGTTGCCACCGATGACGAGGGTGATGAGTCGGTGGAAAAGTTTGTCAAGGAAATGAAAGAGGATTACGAGGATTTCGGCGAAAAGGATAAATTCCTGAAAAAGCTGCTCAAGTTCGAAGATGCCGTTCAGTTTTCCCGTTATGATGAAGACAAACTGACGAAGAAATTTATGAAACTGGCACGCAAAGCATTCGATTTTGCGAAAATAAAAAACGGGCACGATCATGACCGCGATGAGCACAAAGATCATAATGATGAAGATAAGGTGAAAGCCTATGAGCCGGACAACGCCGTGCAGCAGAGTTACAGCCGCATGGTCCGGTTCAGCATGAGTATTTCAACGGCTGAATTTCAGATTGCCGCACCGGATGAACAGGTTGTCAGTGAACCTGCAGCGGTCGATGCTCCGGCCTCACCGGCGGTCGATCCTTCCGCGGTTGATCCTGCCCAACCGGCAGTTGCAGATCCCGTTGCCGATCCGGCGGCGATAGTGTAATACAACAACTACAATCCTTCAAATATAGATTCCTCCGAGAGGACGCAGGCGACACAACTGCGTCTTTTCTTTATTTCGGATCGCTTTTCTTCCGCGAAATCCAGTTGCTCCGGGTGGAACATTTGTTTAATTTGCACGACCCGGGGGAAGAACCGGAATTAATGATGATCAAAAAGCCGAACATATTTTTTGTACTTATATTTCCTTTCCTGATTTTTGCCCGGAGCTGGCAGGTAGTCAACTCACCTACTGTTCAGAATCTCGCACGGTTGGATATGGTTGACGAACAATTCGGTGTGGCGGTAAGTTACGACGGTCTGATTCTGAAGTACGACGGCAAGTCCTGGCATGTGGCGGACTCCCTTCAGAACATCAGTGCACGGTATCTGCAGCAAAGAGATACCACCCGCCAACGATTGGGGGATATTTACACCATATCCATGCAGAGTCGACAAAGCGGCTGGATGGCCGTAAACCAGGCATATCTGGGAGCCTATTATCTGTTTGAATACTCCGGTGGCCAATGGCAGATAAGGTTAAAGAACATTCCTGTTAAACTACGAGCCTTTTCCTTTGCAAAAAACGGAACCGGTCTGGCCGTCGGCGGGGCCGGAGCAATGAGCTTTCATAATGGTATCTGGCAGTTTGAACATCTTCCGGTAGTCATGGATTTTCGTGCGGTGCAGATCATTTCATCCGGCATGGCGATAATTGCCGGCAGCCGCGGAACAATTCTGAAACGTACTGATAATAACTGGCAAAAATTACGCGCTCCCCGGCGCACACTGCTGCGTGATCTGTATTTTACCTCTGAAAACGACGGTTGGCTGATCGGCAACCGTGGAACGATCCTGCACTATACGGACGGCGGAATTGAAAACCATTCACAGCCGGTTGGTGAAGATTTGTGGTGTATTGACATGTTGTCTGCTGATCATGGATTCATAGCCGGAGAAAACGGCATTATTTTCGAATACAATGGAATGAAATGGCAACGTATCGACAGTCCGACCAACGCTGATTTACATGACATCGAAATGCTTGATGAATCGAACGGTTGGATCGTCGGGGCCTGGGGTACGATCCTGAAATACGGTACGATTTCTCCGCAAACGGATTCGGCGGCGCATAAATTATTACTGGTTGATCAGGTTCATCTGGGCAGCAGCTACCTGATGGACCGCATCGGAGATATCCGCGGGGTCACCGTCTCGGAATTCAATAATGATGGCTTGCCCGATATTTATCTCACCGGTTACCGCTCGTTAAATCATTTATTGTTGAATCGTGGTGACGGTTATTACGAGGATTATACGATACCGTCCGGCACCGGAGGCAGCATCGAGACAAGAGTGGGGCGCCGGAAATATGAAATGGGGGCCCTGGCAGCCGATTTCGATCGTGATGGGGACAGGGATTTGTTTCTGGGAGGACAGCGCGGTACCTCACGCTATTTCATAAACAACGGTTCGGCACATTTTGAAGATATCACTTCGGAATGCGGTTTACCGGCAACGCTTGATCTGGTGGACGGCGTCATTGCTGATCTTGACCGCAACGGCTATCCTGATCTGATACTGGCCGATGAAAGACGGGGATTACGCATTCTGATGAATCGCAAATATAATCACTTTGCGGCGCTTGAGAATTTACCGGCGGAAGCCCGCAGAGCTCCCGTATCGGTTTCAGTAGCGGATTTGAATGAAGACGATAAAACGGATATCGTTGTCGTGTATCAACATGATGCACCGCGGTTGTTTTCAAGAAAAAATGAAAAATGGCAGGTTCAGAAACTGTTGCTCGAAAACGGAATCTGGCCCGATTTCATAAACTCGCTGCTTATTGCCGATTTTAACAGCGATGCCCGCCTCGATATTTTTGTCTGCACCGATAACGGTCAGGATGCTCTTTTGTTGAAGATGGGTGGGGAGGCCCGTTTTGTAGATGTTTCCGCGGAATGGGGAATCCGGAGAGTGGGGCGCAGTTACAGCGCGGTTGCCGAAGATTTCGATAACGACGGCGATCTCGATCTTTATGTAAGCCGCGCGCTGGACGATCTACTTTATATAAATGAAAACAATTCCCGTTTTATCGAAAGCAGCAAACGATTAATGTATTCGAAAGCCGGTTATTTGAGCGGTGTGAACATGGGGGCGGCGGCGCTGGATTTCGATAACGATCTCGACCGTGACCTGATCATAGGTAATTTGAACAACTGGTCATCACTGCTGGAAAATACGAAAAACGATTCCCATGCCGTAAACGTGATACTTCATGGAGTACAGGATACGGATGAATGTTTCGGCGCAAAGGTTTGGGTACGTACCGGGTACAGAATTATCGGTTTCAGGGAAGTAAATCCGACCCAGGGTATGTTTTCGCAAACGGACCGTGTCCTGCATTTCGGATTGGGAAAGGAAAAAGAAGTTGAGATTGATGTTCAGTTTCCCAACGGTACTACCTCCTATATTCGACATGTACAACCGGGGCAAACGATTCATATTTACCAGGCCGAAAAATTTCAGCGCTGGTTGTATGCCGGCGGACGCCAGATTGCAAGACTGATGCACCGGCCGGAAATTCCGATCGAACTGGTTAAACTGATGATTCTGTTCATCATAATTATTCTCAGTGTACAGTTTGTTGAAAAAAGATATCAATGGCAGCCGTCACGAACGGCCATTTATGTGCTGGCCACGGTACTGGTTTACGGCATCGTCTCCTTTTTACTTTATGATACGGGCGGCTGGTCCTTCCACACGATTCCCGCCCTGATGATCATTTTTTCGCTTTTGGTACTGATTTCGGTTAACGAACAGATTCGCAAAACATCCGCCGCCGAGCAACGGGTGCAGCAGCGGCTGCAGCAGGCCGGTGCGGAATTATCCCGTAGTGCCGATACAAGCCATGCGGTGGAAATAGCCATGGGGATTTCGCGACTGGTTCATCCCTTCAGGCACATTGCTTTTTATATCTATTATCCCTTTGGAAATTATCTGTTGCTGAACCGGCACTCCGGTGATCGATACCCGCAAAACATCAGTATCAGCTGGCAGGATATGAGTAAATTGACAAAAATGGAAACACCTGTTACTGCTGAGCGTGCCGCATCGATTTTTAAAAACCTGAAAAGGGACGATTTAATCTTTCCGCTTGTACATCAGAAGGAATTTCTCGGTATGGTAATGCTTGCACTTGAGGAAACAACGGTGAACCGCGAGTCCGTTTTACAAAAGCTGGAATACCTCTTCGACCAGCTGGCGGCTACCATAGCGAATATCTGCCTGCGCGATGCCGTTCAGGATCAGCAAAAACTGGCTGCGATCGGTACTTTTTCCAGCGGCCTTATTCACAATCTGAAAAATCCGATCGACGGTCTGCGCATGATGATTGAAGCCCTGCGCAATGAAATGCCGGAAACGGCTCAGGAAAGAGAATACATCGATGAATTATATGAAGGGGTGTTAAAACTGAAAAGCGATCTGCTGCACAGTTTTGATTTTATCCGCATTAAAGATGCACAGAATGAGCGTATAGCAATCGGGGATTTGCTGAATGAAACCTTGAAAAAATTTGAAAAATACAGCATTCCGAAAATTGTCAGGGAAACCAATCAACAGGAAGGGTACATTAAAGGTGACCGGCAGCAACTGGTGAATGCGCTGGAAAGTCTTGTGGAAAATGCTATGGAAGCCGCCGGAAATGACGGGACGGTGAAGGTATCTTCCTGCTGTAATAACGGTGAAGTGAAAATAACAATCAGCGATGACGGTCGGGGCATGACCAGGGCCGAACTTGAAAATCTATCAAGAATTTTTTATTCTACAAGAGGCAGCGGACGCGGTTTGGGACTGACGGTTACGCGTTCAATAATAGAGAATCATAAAGGGCATATTGAATTGCAGACGGAAGAAGGAAAAGGTACGCGCTTCACGATCGTGTTTCCCGGGGTGGAAAAATGAGCAGTGTTTTAATTGCGGACGATGAGCGTACGGCACGTAAAGGGTTGTATTTCCTGCTTAAGTCGCGCATCGATGAGATCGATGAGGCTGAAGACTACGAGCAGGCAATGCAAAAAATACAGGCGAAACAATATGATCTGCTTATTATCGATTTGCGTTTTCCCACCGAACAGACCGGTCTGAAACTGGTGAAAAAAGCCCGCGAGGTGTCCAATCTCTCTCCGGTGCTGGTCATAACCGCTTTCGGTTCTCTGGACAATGCCGTGCAGGCAATGAAAGCGGGTGCCCAGGATTATGTGACCAAAGATTTTTCACAGGATGAGTTGCTGCTTAAAATTGATAAATTACTGGAGACCCGCAACCTGTGGCTGGATAACCTGCGACTGGCCAATCAGGTTTCCGACCTGAAAAAACAGTTTTTAAAGGGGAACAACGGCGACAAAATCATCGGAGAGAGTGAAGCAATCCGGTCGGTACTGCGCACGGTTTCACTGGTTGGGAAAGACAACGACTCAACCGTTCTGATTACCGGAGAAAGCGGAACCGGAAAAGAGCTGATAGCACATTCAATTCACCGCAACAGTCCGCAGCGTAAGCATAAGCCTTTTGTTGTCGTGGATATTGCCAATGTGCCGCCAACCCTGCTGGAGAGCCAGTTGTTCGGGCATGAAAGGGGCGCTTTCACCAATGCATATCAGCAGCATAAAGGGTTATTTGAACAGGCCGGCGGCGGAACCGTATTTCTGGATGAAATCGGCGATTTTCCGCTGGAACTGCAAACAAAACTGCTGCGGTTCATCCAGGCAAAAACCTACAGCCGCGTGGGAAGTTCCGAATCTTCCTATGCCGACGTCCGAATTATCGCAGCGACGAACAGAAACCTGGAAGAAATGGTACAGCAGCAGTTGTTCCGCGAAGACCTGTTTTACCGGCTGAATGTAATCCGTATCCATTTACCGCCGTTACGTAACCGGAAAGAGGATATTCCGTTGCTGATCAGTTATTTTGTGGAGCAATTGCAAAAACAAAAAGGTAAAAATATCAGCTTCGGCGATGAAGCGATCAGGAAAATGATTAACTATGAATGGCCGGGTAATATCAGACAACTTCGAAACACCATCGAAAGCCTGATCGTAATGAACCCCAGTGACAGGATCGATGATTTCGAGCCGTTGACGGGAACTTCCGCCGATCAAAAGGTGCGGACTGAAGAACTTTTTGAATCGTTGCTCGAAATGCCGTTAAAAGACGCCCGCAGAAAACTGATCGAAGAATTTGAAAAACACTTTATAAAGCACCATCTGCAACGCAGCAAGGGAAATATTTCGAAACTGGCCGCCATGGTCGGTGAAACCCGGGAAGGGTTGAGTAAAAAGATCAAGCGGTACGGGCTGAAAGAGAATTAGACCCATCTGCTGAAGTGTGAAAAAATAATCACGGTCCTCTCTATAAGTGTGAATTATTTTTCACGAAACTCCTGTTGTTTTAATAACTTTTATTTCCGACAGACCATAAAACAGTACTTTTCCGTACAATATACTTTCTGGCATTCATCTTGTATAAGAGCGGATAAATCTACCCGCAAGACTCATGAAAATATTAATCATTGATGATGAAAAAACCATTCGCAAAGCATTGGGATTTGCGTTGCGAAAGAAAGGTTATCAGATACTGGAGAAGGAAACGGCGCTCGAATCCATGCGTGTTATCCGGACCCACAGTTTCGATTTAATCATCATCGATAACCAGATGCCGTTCATGGACGGGAAAACGTTTATTGAAAGGACGCGGAAGGCCGGTATTGAAACACCGGTTATCATGCTCACTTCAGAAACGACCTTATTGGGGCCGAAGCATGAAAAAAAAGATCGGAATTTGTATGCGGTTTCAAAAGATCTCGACTTGTCGGAGATCATAAGTATTATCGAAAACAAATTGGATCAGATAGAACAGGGAGAACCGAATTAAAACAATTGAAAGGAGGTGGCATCTGCAGTATTGCTGCGCTTTTTCTCGAATAATGAAAACCATCAAACGCATGAACTTAACAAGAAAGGGAGAAGATCATGCAGAAAAAACTAACTGTTTTCTTTGTACTGCTGTTGGCCTCATTGCTCACCGGGGTGGCATTGGCACAGGGCCCGGTTCCGATTGTGACGCCGGCCCTTGTTGATTCCGGTGTGTACAACGGAATCTACCGGGGTGGTCAGTGCCAGTTGTTTGCAGAACCCGAAACGGGTAACCTGGTTTCCTCATGGTACCGTTATTACGGAAGCACCTCACCGGATCCGCGCAGGATCACCGCCGCCGTATCCACGGACCAGGGACAATCGTGGACCGTTTATACCGATATCAACCTCGGGGTCGGTGCGGAAATGAATGCCCGATATTCATCTGTATGGGGTACTTCAACCACTCCGATTGTCGCTTACGGTGATCGCAACCCGGGCGGAACGGATCAGGACACGCGTCCGACAGTGGCGGTGGATATTCTGGGATGGAATGGCGGCGTTTTTGACAACCGCTTTGTGGATAACAGCGGCAGTCCGGATACGGTTCTGTACACCCGATATGTTTCCGTGGCCACAGCGCCGGATAATGAAAACCTGTGGCTGCTGGGCGGATATCACAACGGAGCTCCGGATGCCGGGCTTTACGTCTACAACTCAACGGATGGCGGCAATACCTGGAGTCGTCCGCGTGTGTGGGCTTCCGAACTGGCCGCCGACAGCGGTCTGGCTCACTGGGTTTATGACGTATCCTCTTCCGGATGCGGCGTGGGAGCCGGTACCGGCAATCAGGTTATGGCTGCCGGAATAGCCCTGATGCACAGCTGGGACAGCAATTGGCGTATCATTTATTCCACCTCCAGTGATGGTGGCAATACGTGGTCGCCTGTAGCGGCCGTGCCCGGAACGGAGGACCTGAATTTCAGTAACAGTGATGTTTACCGTCCCTTCGCCAACCCGATGATGGATCAGGCCGGCAACTGGCATATTTTTGCGCTGGGGGTGGACACCACTGAAGATGCCGGTTTTCCTCAACCTTACCGTATCTGGGATTTTCGGTACAACGGATCGACATGGGACATTAACAAGTTTTGCTACCCGATGCTGCTGGAAAACGGACTTGCTGCATGGGGAGACTATCCATCGGATGAAGAGGACCATCCGTTGAACGAACCGGCATTCGGTCCGGACGGCACCATTTATTTTGTTTACAGCGATGTGGTTGATACAACCGGTTCCGGTGGTGATGAAAGCCTGTTCAATTATAATATCATGGTCATGTATTCCGAAGACTATGGCACCACCTGGAAGGGGCCGGTTTCGGTACTTGACCAGTGGCAGGGATACGCTCCTGCAGGTGCCGCCCGATATGCGACGGATAAAGTGCATATTGTTTACCGCAAGCACAACCTGAATCCGAATATGCAGGACGAATTCTGGTATATGGGCGTACCCACCGATACCATCAAAACGCTTGCCACCGGAATCGTTCCATGGGACGGCAGAAACCTGCCGAACAGCTTTGCACTGCATCAGAATTATCCCAATCCTTTTAATCCGACAACCAGCATTCGCTTTGACCTGAAGGTTGCTGCTCATGTAAAACTTACAGTATACAATGCGCTGGGTCAGAAAGTGGTGACATTGCTGGATAAAAATATGAAAGCCGGTGAAAAGGGCATTGTATGGGATGCTGGCAATTATCCGTCGGGCATCTATTTCTATAAACTGGAAGCCGGAGATTTTGTACAGACGAGAAGAATGGTT
>JAJRVZ010000123.1 GCA_024277055.1 Calditrichota bacterium | reverse complement strand
CCGTTATCCGCCCGGTACGTCGGGCCTGTTTCGTCTGGTCCGCTCCAAGGTTTTTCCCCACCAGTGTCATCGACCCGATGCCGACACCGAAAAAGAACATGGTAATGACCGCCTGAATCCGTACCAAAACCTGGTGTGTGGCCAGCACAACAATACCCAGCCACCCGGCATAAACGCTCATCACCAGTTGCCCTAGCGACCAGATGAGCTGTTCCACGGTTGTCGGAACGCCCATTTTAAACAATTTGCGGAAAGTATCGAAATTGGGACGGGTAATTTCCATAACGGCCAGAAAAAGACTGGTTTTGTGTGACCGCAAAAAGTACAGGGTGATGAAAAATCCCGTGGAATGGGCGATACCCACGGCCAAACCGGCACCGAAAATCTCCAGTCGCGGAAAACCGAACAGACCGAATATGAGCAGAACATCAAGTACGAGATTCAGTACATTGATGAACAGGTTTATTTTCATGGTAATTAATGTGTCCCCGGCGCCGCGCAGAATTCCGAGTGCGATAAAATTTGTGACAATCAGCGGTGCGAACCAGGCAATGGTTTGAATATATTCGATGCCGAAAAGCCGGGCCACCGGCTCTTCTTCACGGATCAGGGAAAACAGCGTGGGGGCGCCGAAGTACCAGATCAGTGCAATCAGAAAAGAAAGTACGATACCGACAATTACCGATTGTCCGAGAACATGATTTGCATTCCATTTATCTCCGGCTCCAAGATGACGAACGACAATAATCGAACTTCCGACCACAAAAGTAAGCAGAGTGGTGAAGGTAAGCAAAATAATCTGCTGGGCAATACCGACTCCGGCCAGGGCTGCAGTAGCCAGATGGCCGATAAAAATGGCCTCAATCAACCACGTAATTGTTTGCGAAGATAAATCAATAACCGCGGGAAGGGACGTTTTAAGTACCTGCTTCAATGTCTGTCGTTTGGAATCTATTTCTGTCATGATCCGGATTTGTTCGTTCGCAAGCCGCCAATTTACGTTAATTCAAAAAACGGGACAAGATACGAAAGTTACAGGAATAATATTGTCTGATCTATTTTCTTTTTGCCGAAAATCCTTCTACAATAAGAACGATTTCACCCTTAATTTTTTCTGCTTTCAGCAAATCATTGAGAGCGGTAAGATCGGTCCGGTAAAAGGTTTCAAATTTTTTTGTGAGTTCACGAGCCATAACACAACGCCGGTTTCCGAAATATTTCAGCAGTTCAGCGGTTGTTTTTTGAATACGGTGCGGCGATTCATAAAAAACCAGGGTACGCTCTTCGGTTGCCAGCATGGCAAGGCGTTTTTGCCGTCCCTTTTTCTGTGGTAAAAATCCTTCAAACACAAACCGGTTGACCGGCAGCCCCGAAGCGACCAGTGCCGGCAGCAGCGCCGATGCACCCGGCACCGGAATGATCGTAATGTTTTCTTCGAGCGCAGCGGTAACCAGTGAATAGGCCGGATCGGAGATGCCGGGAGTACCGGCGTCCGAAACCAGTGCAATTGTTTCCCCGTCCTTCAGCCGTTTGACCAGCTGCGGTGTCGCTTTTTTTAAGTTATAACTGTGGTACGCGGTGCAGGGGGTGGCAATCTTGTAATGGGTCAATAATTTGCGTGTAACGCGCGTATCTTCAGCCGCTATCAGGTCGACCTGCTGCAAAATATGAACGGCGCGATAGCTGATGTCGGCCAGATGACCGATGGGAGTGCTTACGATATACAGCGCTCGCGGCTGAATCTCTTCCACATCAGGCTCCCCAGTCGCGGCAGTAACGAAAATCCTGATTGATGGTACGGTTGGACAATTTGGCTATCACCGGGGGGCGACGTTTAAATTGAAAAATACGGATACGTTTTTGCACATCGTCAATCATGGCCACAGGAAAATCCATTTGCAACAGCATTTCGCGGGAATAACGCTGGTCGACCAGGTAGTAGAGCAGATCATCCACGGTTGCATAGGAGTACCCCAGTTCTTCTTCGTCGGTCTGCCCGTCCCACAAATCGGCGGAAGGCGGTTTGTTAATGATCACCTCGGGGATTCCGAGATGTTCGGCCAGATGCCATATCTGTGATTTGTAAAGATCGCCGATGGGATTGACCGCGCTGGCCAGATCACCGAATATAGTACCGTAACCAAGCATCAGCTCGGTTTTGTTACTGGTGCCGATAACGAGCGCCTTGTATTTAACGGACAGATCGTAGAGCACGCACATGCGTTCACGAGCCATGCGGTTGCCACGACGTATTTCGTCAGCCTCTTCATCATTTTCGAAAAAAGCATCCACCATTTTGGAAATATCCACGGTTTCACCGTTAATACCCAGCTGCTCTGCAATCATTTTACCGTGTTCCAGGGATTCCGGGTTACTGGTGCGGTAAGGCATGAAAACACCGTATACATTTTCCGGCTCGAAAGCGCGCGCACACAGTGCCGCGACCACCGCCGAATCTATCCCGCCGGAAACACCCACGACAACATTCCTGAAACCGGTTTTGCCGACCGCCTGCTGCAGGAATTTCACCAGTACATTGGTCACCAGCGCCGGGTCTATTTTCAAATGAGGATTTGGTTCTCGCATTGCTCAACCTTTTCAGCCAATTCAGTAATTGCAGCAGATTTTACGAATTTTTCCGCCAAATAAAAAGTACCGATATTGGCGACAATGAAAAACCCCGGCCTTTTCGGACCAGGGTTTAATAATCTGCAAATTGCCGGATTGCGGCCAATCAAATTAATTATTAATAATTATCGATCTGCGCTCTCTGCAGTTTTCCGCTGAAATCCACATAAGCAACTTTGACTTCACTGAAAAATTCATATACGGTCCAGCCGCCTTCACGATGACCGTTGCCGGTGTTTTTCATACCGCCGAAGGGCATGTGCGCCTCTGCGCCGATGGTGGCTCCGTTGATATAGGTAATACCGCATTGAATATCACGGATCGCACGGAATGCGTTATTGATATCCTGCGTGTACATCGAAGAGGAAAGTCCGTATTCGGTATTGTTCAATACATCGATGGCTTCCTTTACATCTTTTACTTTAAGAACGGAAAGAACCGGTCCAAAGATTTCTTCTTTAGCGATGCGCATTTCCGGCGTTACCCTGGTGAATACCGTCGGTTTGTAGAACCAGCCTTTGGCCAGATCGCCGTCCTTTGCAACCTCGCCGCCGATGGCCAGTTTTGCGCCTTCCTGTTGACCGACGTTTACATAGTATTCCACGGTTTTGATCTGGCTTTCATTAACAACCGGACCTACATCGGTGCTTTCCAGCAGGCCGTCGCCGAGACGCAGTTTCGCGACACGATCCAGCAGCATTTCAAGAAATTCGTCGTGGATCTTTTCATGCAGAATCAGACGGCTGGTGGCCGTGCACCGCTGACCGGTGGTGCCGAACGCACCCCAGATTACCCCGTCGAGTGCCAGGTCCAGTTTGGCGTCATCCATCACAATTTGTGCATTTTTGCCGCCCAGCTCCAATGATACCCGTTTCAGGTCTTTTCCGGATTCGGAACTGATGATCTTGCCCACTTCCGAAGAACCGGTAAAGCTGATCAGGTCCACATCGGGATGTTTTATCAACGGGGTTCCGACTTTGCTGCCGCTGCCATGCACCAGGTTAATTGCCTTTGGCGGAATACCGGCATCCAGCAGAATTTCAACCAGTTTAGTGGCCGTGGCCGGAACATCCGATGCCGGTTTGAAAACAACCGTATTCCCGCATAAAAGGGCCGGGAATATCTTCCAGGTTGGAATGGCCATCGGGAAATTCCACGGAGTAATAATCCCTGCCACGCCGATGGGCATGCGCATGGACATATTGAATTTGTTCGGCAATTCGGACGGCACCGTATGCCCGAACAAGCGACGTCCCTCACCGGAGGCATAATAGGCGGTATCTATTCCTTCCTGATAATCGCCGCGGGTTTCAGCCAGTACTTTACCCATTTCCCGCGTCATCAATCGTGAAAGCTCTTCCTTCCGCTGAACCATAATATCGCCGACCCGCTTCATGATATTTCCACGTTCGGGTGCTGGAGTCAGACGCCATTCATCATAAGCCTCACGAGCTGCAGCGACAGCCGCGTTCAAGTCCTCTTCACCTGATTTGGGAAAAACACCGACCACCTCATCCCAGTTGGCGGGATTGCGGTTCTCGAAGGTTTCCCCTCCGGCCGCATCGACCCACTCGCCGTTTATAAAATTCTGATACTTATCCGCCATGGAAACACTCCTCTCTGAAATCTAATAGAATTTCATTAAAATGTATTATTATAAATTCAATAATTATAGCCGCTTGTTGCTTGAAATTTTAGTGAAATCAATCCCAAAATGCAAGGTACGAAAGGACGTTTTTATAATTAAATGTAACCGCCGATTTGCAATAATAACCATATTTTCGGGGTCATCATCGGATTTAGTCCGGTTACTGTCGTACCCAGATTTTCAGGCTTTCGGCGGGCAGGGGAAAACTATGTGTCGAACCACCCTGCAGCCAGCTGTCCGTTCGACCGGGCAAACCGTTCAGCCAGTCAATCGAATCGATATCCGCGATCAGCATCCAGTCGCCTCCCCCCGGCAGGGTAATATTTTCAAATACCCCTTCATGGACATCGGTGTTTATCAATACCAGTATCTTTCCGGCTACCATATACCCGAGCAAACGGCTGTTTAACGGTTCATACCAGCGGTAGTAATCGGGTGCCGGGTGTTCCGAAAGTCTGAACAGTTTACCGTAATCGCTGCGCCGGAAACCTATAAGTCCGCGCCAGAATTTATACATATTATCGTAATTGCATTTAATCGCTCCGTCATCGTCCCCGATGGATTTTCCTTTGTTTTCCCAGATAAAAGCGTTGGCCCTGGCCAGGTTGTAGGTATCGCGTTTGCCGTGAATATAGATCGGTCCGCCCTGAAAGGTTTTCACAATTTCCTCCAGCGGAGCGGATGCTTTGCTGCGCAGAATTTCCGTACCGCCGTGCAGTACCACCGGTCCGAGCGTGGTCATCAGCAATGTTGCGGCAATTTTAACCCTTGCTTCATCCACACCTTTGCGTCCGTCCCAATCTTCTCTGGCGAAGCGATCGGCCAGTGCCCAGTTGTCATGGATGTCCAGGTAACTGATACCGTCGATCGGAGTATCGTCTTCAGGAAAGCGGGAAGTGAGCGCCAGTTTTACTTTATCCCGTTCGCCGTTGCCGCCGGCAAAGCCGCGGTCCTTCCATTTGTCCTGCGGGTTACCGGTCGGACCCTTGAAGGCATTGCGTGCCTCATCCTGAAAGTAGGTGATCGGGGCATCGGACTTATACCAGTCCCAATCGGGATTGTTTTCGAAATTCGGGTCTGCAGATGCTATCCACGGCTCACCATAAATCAATATATCGGGTCCCAAGCGGCGTTTTAATTCCGCCAACGTTTGCTTGTCGGTTTGCCCGGCCAGATCTATTCGGAAGCCATCAACACCGTACTGGTTGATCAGGTTCTCACACTGGTCGATGAGCCAGCGCTGCACCATCGGCCGCTCTTCCGACTTTATCTCCGTGCCGTATTCTCCGATATAATCCAGATTTTTATTGGTGCGGTAGTAATACAGTTTATCGATCACCGAAAAGTTGAAATAATCCATACGCTGGTCCATGCGCTCGCCGGTGTGATTAAAAACCACGTCAACGATTACGGCGATGCCCTGATCGTGAAGGGCCTGAACCAGGTCGCGGAACTGTTTGTTCTGTGCACCCCATTCGCTGCCTTTTTCACGGTAGCGGCTTTCAATGGCAAAAAAATGGGTGATTCGATAGCCCCACTGGTAGTTCTCCAGATTAATCTCCTGTTCGATCATATACGGATCATCTTTAAAAGTCTCGCGCCATTCTTTGTCCGGAAAGTGCAGGAATTCCTGCACCGGCTGCAGGTGCACGACATTAATACCAAGGTCCACCAGATGATCAAAACCGATTTTTTCCCCTTTTGAATTGCGCAGCCCGCGTTCCATAAACCCGGTGAATGTGCCGCGCTTTTTTTCATCGACGGGCAGGTATCGCGTAAAATCCTGCACATGCACTTCGTAGGCGATCACATCTTCCATTTTCGGCCGGCCGCCCTTCACGGGACGCGGTGGTTTTACATCAGGCCAGACACGGCAGGGACCAAAACTGTCGACACTTACCTGACCGTAGGGATCGGTAATGTGCACCGGGTTGCTTTCGTAAAAATGGTTGCCGGGCTCATCAAAACCATGAACGGTGTAATCGTAATAGACTCCTTCCAGGTTGCCGGGCAGGGCGATTTCCCAAACGTGGTTTTCGTCCGGGTTTAAACTGTGTACGGCAAAGTGTTTTTGTTCCGGTTCGCGGTAAAGGTACAGTTTGACTGCATTTGCCCGTGGTGCAAACAGCCGGAATATGGTTTTGCCGGTTGTCGCATCGTAAAACGCCCCCAGTTTTTTTTCGGAGTACACATGGCGGAACCAGCCGTCGAAGTAAACCGGCGAGCGCAGTTTCTGCCTTTTCGCCTCGACAAAATGCACGCGGCGAATGTCCAGGTCTTCCCGGGGCCATAACTGAATCTCGCCGGGCTGTATGTAAAACACGCGTCCGACAGGCACTTCAATGCCTTCCGCCCCGAAAAGACGGTAATCCGCCGGATCGTACGAAATATCCGTATTTTTATCTTCGAACCGAATTCTGACATTGCGTTTGCCGACCATTTCTGCGCGCATGGTTAATTTCTGTTTATCCTGTTCAAACACCAGATTGCCTCCCCGTGTATATTTCGCACCGGCAGGTACCGGCATCCAATCTCCGTCATTTATTCTGAACTTGAATTCCGACCGAACCGGAATATCCTCTTTTGTTTCCAGTACCCACAGTCCGCTCTGCCCGGGAACCGGTTTCAACCACCAGCGGCTGTCGCTCATATCATGTTCCCATCCGCGGAAGGATCCTTCCACTGCAACGCGGTCGGGATGAACCCCGTACAGAGTTTCGTCAAAAATAAATATAACTGAATTATCCGCAATTTTATAGCCCTGTAACCGTTCCTTTACGGAAAAATTATTTTGTGCCGGCAGGGCCGCAGCAAAAATTAAAACGATCAACCAGTGTTTCAGCATGCATTACTCCGTTAAAATGATCGATTCAGGGCTTACGGGCTATGAATTGTATTAAATGTCCCAGACCACGGTGCAGCCGGCCCTCGGTGCGGTCGGCTTCGCCGAAAAAGAAGTGCGGTACATGCCAGCCGGAAAAGGTATCTAGGAATTCCTGTGGAGTGTAAAGCAGTTCTTCCACCGGTGGACCACCGGTTCGGTATTTCAGTTGCTCGGTTGAATAAACTTCCATCAGCAGATGCCCGCTGCTTTTAAGCGCGTTTTTTATACCGGTAAACACTCTTTGCCTGTCCTGCCGGTGAAAATGGGCGAAAACAGCAACGATGTTATCCCATTGCCCGGAATGCCAGTCGGCACGAGTGATATCAACCAGTTCGGCAGAGACGGATACTCCTTTTCAGCGGCCAGTTTCCGGCATTTTTCCAGTCCTGTCTGCGAATAATCCCATGCGGTGACCGAATGTCCCCGTTCTGCAAGAAATACGGCGTTGCGTCCCTCGCCTTCCGCCAGACAGAGGGTTTTTGCGGGTTTTAATATTTCATACTTTTGCTGCAGGAAAAAATTAGCTTCTTTACCGTAAACGAATTCTTCCTGTGCGTATCGTTCATCCCAGCGGGCGGAGCCGCTTTTATTCCCACTCATTCGCCGTCCTGTTCCGGATCATTTTCAGATGCGATGCTGTCCAGCAGATCTTCGCGAACGATTAACAGAATGGATGAATACGGCAGCAAAACGTATTTTTCGCCTTCAGAATCGATGTCGATTGCCGCCTTGCGCAGAAACAGGACATAATCCCCTTCCTCCACCTGCAGCGGCAGATATTTCGGTTCGTGCCGCTTGTCACCCCAGGGTTCATCGGACAGTCCTTCCGGGTCGGGTATCAGGTATCCCGGTCCGGTTTTTACCACATAGCCGCCCTGCACCTTTTCCTTTGATTCGACACCCTGCGGCAGATAAAGTCCGTGATTTGTTTTGAGTTTCGTTTCCTCCGGCTGCACGAGAACCCGATCGCCGACAACGATCATTTTTCGTGCGGAACGGGATTTCAATTTTCCCATATTATAACCCTGACTAATTGCTGTTTAAGATATGCTTTCAACCGAAAAATACTCCCTTCATTCAAAAAATAATCAAAGGGAGGGCATACCCGGTCTGCATTGCCTGTTTATTTTTTTAAGCATAGCATCAATTTACTGACATCCGGCAATTTTTGCCACCCTGCAACCCTGTTTAAACAAAATACAGTTTTGACTTGTATTAAAAGTGTCATGTTGTTATTCTTTTGTATCCCACCATTAAAGGGAGCAACAATGGCAAAAGTAAAAAGTGTAGGTTTTGTATTGCTCGGTTGTGGAAAACTGGGCAGCGGTATTATCCGGGTATGGGAGAAAAACCGGCAAAAAATCATTGACAGTTTTGGAATAGACCTGCAGTTGAGGCATGTGCTGGTTAAACACCCTGAATACCGTCGCGGCTCCGGCATTGAACGGGAAATAGTAACCAGCGATCTGCAAAAAATATTAAAAGATAAGCGCGTGGATATCGCTATCGACGCCATCGGCGGGATTGAACCGACATACAGTATTCTTCGTTCGTTCCTGGAGCAGGGGGTACATCTGGTATCCGCGAACCGCGCGCTGCTGGCGGCGAAAATGAGCAGTGTGTTCAAGCTGGCAAAAGAAAAAAAATTGTACCTGCGTTTTGACGCGGCTTTGGGCAGCGGCGTGCCGATAATCCGCACCGTACGCAGAGATTTAATCGCAACCAATATAAAAAGTATGTGGGGTATAGTAAGCGGAAGTTCAAACCTGATTCTCTCTGAAATGCATCGCACCAAAAAGGAATTAAAAAAGATACTGGAATTCCCCCGTGTACAAAAACTGGCCGAAAGCCACATGCTCACCGACTACGAAGGTACCGATGCCGCACAGAAACTGGCCTTGCTGGCCGGTATTGCATTCAATTCGCAGGTGAGTTATATCGACGTCTATGCCGAAGGCTTGGCCGGGCTTAATATTGAAGATTTTCACTGGGCGGAAAAATTCGGGTATGAGTTCAAATATATGGCTTTTCTACACGAACATGAGGCGGGAATCGAGTTGCGTGCCCATCCGACCCTGGTTTCAAAAGGTCATCCCCTGATTTCGGTAAGGGATGAATACAACGCCTACTATTTTCAGACGGATTCGATCGGTGAATTAATGTTTTACGGAAAAGGCGCCGGTATTCTGCCTGCTGCAACGGTTGTGATCCGTGATCTGGTAACGATCGCTGTTTCGGTGAAACGCGCCGGGGATTTTATTGAGGAGTTTTCACTGGAAAATAAAAAACCGTTACTGCCTATCGATGAGATTTATTCCGGTTATTATGCACGATTCCCCTGTGAGGACGTACCCGGCGTTATCGGCAAAATCACCACTATTTTCGGAGAACACAATATCAATATCAATTCTGCGCATGCTTCGGTAGAGCAGGAAAAAATATCAAAGCATCGCGGAGGGTTCGTACATATTTTTATCGATCATGCACAGGAGAAAAATTTCAAGAACGCCCTGCGGAGCATCGATGATCTCCAGGTAATTAAAGGTAAAGTGTCCTATTTCAGAATACTAAGTGGAGCCTGAACATGCATTATGTGACTTTAAAACCGGATCAAAAGTTTACCGTTGGTAAAATCGTTTGTGTCGGAAGGAATTACGTCAAACACATTGAAGAAATGGTTGCGGAACGAACCAAAGAGCCGGTTCTTTTTCTGAAACCCCCCACGGCACTGGCCAATAATCCTGAACAGATAGAATTGCCGTCTTTCAGCAATGAGATACATCATGAAGTTGAACTGGCGCTGCTGGTGGGACGAACGGCAAAGAAAGCAGACGCTGCGGATTGGAGGCAGTACATCGCCGGGGTCGGGCTTGCTCTCGATCTCACCGCACGGGATGTACAGGCACGGGCAAAGGAAAAAGGATTGCCCTGGGCTGTGGCCAAGGGGTTCGACCAGTCCTGCCCGGTAACGGACTTTGTACCGCTCGACGATGCCGGGGACATTCATAAGAAAGAATTGATACTAACGGTGAATGAAGAGAAACGCCAGCATGGAAACACGGCACATATGATTTTTACGGCCGGAATTCTGCTGGCATATATTTCATCGGTTTTTACTCTTGAAGCGGGAGACCTGATTTTGACAGGCACGCCCGCCGGGGTCGGTCAACTGCGACCGGGTGACAGGGTTCAGGCCGAATTACGGGGCATTGCCGGGCTGGATTTCAGAATCACCGGCTGATCAGGCCAGCAGCAGGGACAGATTCACCAGTTTCTGATCTACCGTTTTACTTTTCGTCCAGGTTTCCTGCAAGTCGGTGAAAACAATCTTGTCTCCTGATTCGCCAACCATCACATCCTTCTGTCCGTTTTGCAAAGCAAATACAGCCTCGCTGCCCAGTTTGCCGGCCAGTAGACGGTCACGGTAAGTAGGGGCTCCGCCGCGCTGAATATGACCGAGAACCACCACTTTGAAGGCCATGCCGGAAATACGTTTTATTTTATGGGCAATGGCAAAGGCGTTTCCTTCTTCTTCACCTTCCGCACAAATAATCAAGGTTGAACTTTTCCCCGCTTTTCGTTCATTATAGATACGGTCGGCCAGGGCGCTGATATCGGTTTTGATTTCCGGTATCAGAATTTCCTCCGCACCACCGGCAATACCGACATCCAGGGCAATAAACCCGGTATGCCTGCCCATCACTTCAACAATAAACATGCGTTCGTGCGAATCGGCGGTGTCACGGATCTTGTCGATGGCGTCAAGTGCAATATTAACGGCGGTGTCGAATCCGATCGTATAGTCGGTTCCATAGAGATCGTTGTCAATCGTACCGGGAATACCGATAACCGGCAACCCGAATTCTTCGTAAAAAAAATGTGCACCGTGAAAAGTGCCGTCGCCGCCAATGGTAACCAAACCCTCGATTTCGTTCTGTTCGACGACTTTCCAGGCGTCTTCTCTTCCCTTGGGTGTTTTGAACTCATCACAGCGGGATGTTTTCAAAATGGTGCCCCCGCGCTGGATAATATTGGAAACCGAATGGCGGTTCATCGGGCGTACCTCGTCGTATACCAGTCCGGTGTAGCCCCGTTCGATTCCAACAACCTCCAGGCCTTCTTTCAGTGCCGTACGGACAACAGCGCGAATGGCGGCATTCATGCCCGGTGCATCGCCGCCGCTGGTTAAAACCCCGATTTTTTTCATTTTATTATCCTTTGCAAATTTCGTTGTGCTTCGCCCTATAAATCGGCGAATTTATGAAAAATATTAACGCTGGAAAATATCGTTTTTTATTTTTTCGAAGCGATTTTTTCCGCATGCCAGTTGAAAGGTAAGCGGCATTTTTTCCCGCGCAAGTTCCATCATTTGATGACCGATGCGACGAATATCCCATTGCGCATGCTCATCTTCACGCAGACGCGAGAAGTGGTACAGTGCTCTTGCATTAATTTTGAACAGGACCCGGCGTCGGTGTGCATTGCTCAAAATATAGGGTGCGATCAACGGATTATACTCCTGAATGTCGCCATAGGTTTTTTCCGTACGAGAGATTACTTCCATGAAACGCTCCACGGAACCGGTTTCGCGGATGGAATCGGGTATCGTTACTCCCAGTTCAGGGTCATAGGGTCGGGCAAAAACGGATGCCAATCGGTGCCGTTTCAGCTGGGCAAAGCAGGAACAACTGATGACCAGTTCGAAAACAAGATCGACCGTTTCAAATTCGCGCAATACGCTGTCATGAACTGCTATATGACGAAAGGTTTCCAGAAAAACCCGGTTGCGCTGTTCCGGGGACAATCCCTGAACTTTTTTCCGGATAACTTCCGGGGATTCTCCCGTCACGGTATAGAACAGGGTTTCAAGAATGGCGGCATCACCGCCCGGTGTAAATGAAACCAGATTTACTTCATTAATTTCCCGATTCCCGCGGGGTCCGATTATTTTTTGTACGGTTTCGCCCAATCCTTTCCCGGTATGCAATTCGTAAGCCGTCGGTTCGGTGTATTTTACCAGCGAGGGTACCAGTCCGTGCAGGCGGTCGTACAGTTGCCGGGCAAACTCATTAACCTCCCGCAGGGGATGGGAAGCGCACCGTTTAATAATATGCTCAATATTGCGCGAGTTGGCAGTCATACCAAGCTGGGTTTCCGTTGCCTGGGCAATTACATACCTGGCGTCTTCTTTGGCCAGTCCTTCCAGCCGGCGATGATTTTTTTTGTCCCCGGCCAGATCACGGTACTTTTCAAAAAAATAGGGCCGAATGCGATCGTATAACCAGTGATAGGTTTCATTCTGCAATTGCAGGGTCGAACGAAATTTTTCCCGCAGGCTTTCATCCCGCAGTTCCTCAGGAATCACATAATCATCCTGCAATAAAATATAGCGTTGAGATTTTTCAGTGAAAGAACACAAGCGGAATTTTTCAATTTCTTCCACCGCAAAACGCGAAACACCCATTACATCCAGATTAAACACGGCGTGTTCGGCGACCGAACTGTGCCCGAGTCCGAAAATAATATTCTGATTTGATTTGCGGGCCTTATCCACTTCTTTGCGACTGATCTGTCGAAGTTCGGGTATCGGGGCGGGATTACGACTGATACGTGCGTAGGCTGCGGAAAGTGTTTCCGGCGTCAGATTGTCCAGTTGCAGAAGGTTTTCAATATCCTTTTTCAGCTTCGGTGCTGTTCTTTTATCCTGCGCAGCCTTTTCCAGCAAGGTACGGTATTCTTTAATGGTTTCAATATCCAGATTGTATCCGGCCAGAATAACTTGCATAATTTATCCAAATATTTATTGTTTCAGTCTTAAAAAATAAGCAATTACGGTGATTGTAATTTTTGCAAACGCCTTCACGCTGCCCAAAAAGGTTCCGGTCACTTTTGATTCGCCGCCAAAACGATCCCGGTAATGCACCGGAATTTCGCAGATTCGTAAATTTTTGCGCAGGGCTTTTATCTGCATTTCCATCGTCCAGCCGTAATTGCGGTCGGCCATACCCAGGGACAGCAATTGCCGGAAGCCGATCAAGCGAAAAGGCCCCAGGTCCGTATAATTTCCACCGAATAAAAGCCGGAGAAAAAAAGCTGCCAGTTTATTACCCATTACAGAATGCTTTGATAACTGTGCACCGAAAGCATCCATTCCCAGTACCCGTGATCCCAGCACAAAATCGTAGCCCTCGCGATATTTTGCCAGCAAAGCGGATATTTCTTCCGGATAATCGCTGTAGTCACCATCAAGAAACACCAGTACATCCGGTGGATTGCTTTTCAGATATTCGATTCCCTTCAGACATGCGGCGCCGTAACCGCGATGCGATTCGGACAAAACGGTTGCCCCCGCGGCCATGGCCAGTTCGGCCGAACCGTCCGTAGAGCCGTTATCGACGACGACGACTTCATCGACCAGATCGGCAGGAATGTCCTTCAATACCTGCGGCAGCGATTCTTCTTCGTTGAAAACAGGAATAACTACTGCAAGTTTTAGCTTTTCACTTTGATTCATAGTCACTAACTTAGTACCATTCAAAGGGGTTGAAATTACAAGCTGGGACGGAAAAAGCAAAATGAAAAATTTTGATGATTTATTAACCATCATGAAAAGGCTGCGCCGGGAATGTCCCTGGGACCGCAAACAGACGCCGCAGTCGCTCCGGCAATACATTCTGGAAGAAGCTTTCGAAGTGATTGAAAGCATCGACGAGGAGAACTGGAATGAGCTTAAAAAAGAACTGGGAGATCTTCTTTTACAGATCGTTTTTCAGAGTACAATAGCAGAGGAAAAAAACCGGTTTTCGATAGAGGATGTCGTAGAGCACATAAATAATAAACTGGTAGTCAGACATCCGCATGTTTTTGGCGACAAAACAGTTGAAAACGAACGGGATGTTGAAAACAACTGGGAACATATAAAAATTCGGACCGAGCAACGTGACAGTCTGCTTTCCGGCGTTCCGCAACCGGCTCCCGCCCTGATCCGGGCTCAGCGTATGCAGGAAAAAGCCTCCAGGGTTGGTTTCGATTGGGACCGCACGGAAGATGTGCTGGAAAAGATCGAAGAGGAATTCAGAGAACTAAGACAGGCGCTTGAAAAGAAGGATGCCGGGCAGATCGAAGCAGAAATCGGGGACCTGCTGTTTTCGGTCGTAAACCTTTCGCGCTTTCATGACGTCGTTGCCGAAGATGCTTTGCGACTGACGGTAAAGAAATTTCAAAGCCGTTTCCGTTATATTGAAAAACACTATAAAAATGACCATAAAATGATGGAGAAGGCATCGTTGAAAGAGTTGGATAGTTTGTGGGATGAAGCCAAAAAGAAAGAAAAAAATGGTTAAAATTCCGGACCTGACAGCATTATTGGACGAGAAATATAAATACAATTCAGCAGAATCGGTTTTGGCGGCTATGATTGCCGAACTGGAGGTACAGTTTCCGGAGCTACAGTTCAGGTTGTTTCGAAGCGTCAGTTCCCCGGAACTGTTTGATCCTGTTATTGACGATGAACTTTCAGCAAAAATGTTGCATGATATCCTGGCATTCAATTCGAAATCATCTTCGGAGGAGACCGGAATGATTTCCACCGGTTCTTACCAGGTATATCCGGTTAAACTATCCGGGAGAGGATTGGTGGAACTGGTCGTCATAGGCAATGCAGAGAAAACCGATAGTTCGTTCCTCGAATCGCTGTTGCAACCCATATCAAAAGTGTTCGGCATAGCCTGCTCCGTCGAGCAGGAAAAAGAGAAGCGGTTGCTGGAGCAACAGGCAAATCTGATCAGCCAGATCAACCACGATTTCAATTCCATTATCACCCTCAGTAAAAGCGAAGAGATAAAAGGAGAAGAACTTCGCGGAAGATTGGAACGTTCGGAAAAACTGCTGGACGATTTGCTTTTTTATATCCGTGATATAGACCTTTTTAAATCGGAATTACCGGTTAACGAATTGTTGAATGCCATATTGGAAGAGCGGACCGTCCCGGACAATGTTAAATTGACCAGGAAGTTCAGCGAAGTCGAAAACAGGATTTTAGTGGATGCCGAACTAATCAACAAGGCAATTGATTCGATAATGTTAAATGCATATCAGGCGTTGTTCCTGGATGGAGGCTGCGTATCGGTGAGTGCCCAAATGGTGAATTGCAAAGGTGCACTCTGTGATCATGATTGGCTGCATATCGGGATCAGGGACGACGGCCCGGGAGTGGCGCATGAATTTTTACCGTTTTTATTTAATCCGTTTTTTACGACTGCCAGACATCAGGGACGAAATGGCATGGGGTTGTGTCTTGCCCGGAAAATTATAAGGGCACACGAGGGTTCGATCCGCTTGAAAAGCAGACAGGGGGCGGGTACGGAAGTATCAATCTATCTGCCGGATAATAGAGGATGACAGCTACTCAGAATAGTAAAATACTGATTGTTGAAGACAATCTGGTCTGGCGTGAATCCTATAAGAAGTGGCTGGGCACATCATATAAATTTGAATTTGCCACCAACGCCGTCGATGCCGTACGATTGTATGAACAGTTTCTACCGGATCTGATCATACTCGATCTGGGCCTGCCCAATATAGAAAACGGACTGGAATTACTGGACAACTTCATCAGCAGAGGGTCCGATTGCCAGATTATTGTCATCACCTCTTCCAAAGACCATAAGCACGCTCTTGAAGCACAGAAACGAGGTGCCAATTCTTATTTTTTTAAGGGTGAGAATATAAAAGATGAATTGCCGCTCATGGTGCGCCGGGCGTTACGCATGCAATCCCTGGAGCGGGAAAACAAAAATCTTAAAATCCAGCTGGAAAAAACACTGCACTTCGATAACATTGTAGCTGTCAGCCGGCAAATGCAAAATATTCTTGTTCTGATAGAGAAGGTGAAAAACAGCAATGAACCGGTGTTGATCACCGGAGAATCAGGAGTAGGAAAAGAGGTCATCGCCAGACATATTCATGAACGCAGCGATTGTTCGGCCAATGCGTTTATTGCCATAAACTGTGCGGCAATGCCGGAAAATCTGCTCGAGAATGAATTGTTCGGTCACGAAAAGGGAGCCTTTACCGGTGCAACAGATTTGAAAAAAGGCAAGGTTGAACTTGCGGAAAATGGTACCCTGTTTTTGGATGAAATTGGTGAATTGTCCATTACCCTGCAGGCGAAACTGCTGCGCTTGTTGCAGGAAAAGAGGTTTTTCAGGTTGGGCGGTTCAAAGGAGTTGAGTGTAAAATTCAGACTTATCGCGGCAACCAATAAAAATCTTTCGGAAGAAGTGATTCAAAAACGATTCCGGGAAGACCTTTTCTATCGCTTGAACGTAATACCCATTCACATTCCTCCCCTGCGGGAACGTCCCGACGATATTCCGGCCCTGGTTGAATATTTTGTAGATAAGTATTGCAAGGAGAACGGATTGCCGGGAGTTAGAATCGATGCCTCCTTGGTCGCATTTTTATCGCGGGTTGACTGGCAGGGAAATATCCGTGAACTTGAGAACGTCATAAAACGCATGCTGGTCATGAATCAGAAACAGCTGACGATTTCGGATTTGCCGGAGGATATCAGGCGAAGCGGCAATTCTTTTCTGTATACGGCGCTTGCGGAAAATCAAACGCTCGATGCAATGATCAAATCCTATGTAAACCTGGTTTTGACTCACTTTGACGGTAATAAAAAGAAGGCGTGTGAATTTTTGAAAATAAATTATCGTACCCTGCAAAGCCGGATAGAATCCTGATTGCATAATTTGCAATTCAAAAACCCATCAAAGTTGTATTTTTTACAATCATCCTTTCGATAAATACACCTAACTCCATTTTATTCAAGAGGTTAAGAAGATAATTAGGGTAACCTGCTGTATAATATGGTGTTACGACTTGGCACGCCGCTTGTAACAGAACAGGCGACGCAATGAAAGGATAGTGTGATGAGCACTGAAAGTATATTAAACAGCAACATAGATATTCAGACCATGTTTGATGAAGCCGGTCGTGTCTATTACAGTGCCAAAGTTTCCTTTTCGAATGAGGATGTGTTGACCGTCAGCCGCAACAGTATTCGCGAACTGATGGATGATCTGCCATCGATTTTGTTAAGCGCCATGCAGGCGCGAATTGTACAGGAACAATTCACCTGTTAATTATTGGGGGTAGTATGAAGGTAATGATCTGTAACGACGATACGAGCAAGGTGAAGGTACTGAAGGATTTATTAAACGGATATAAGTTCAAACTTATAACTATCACACAAGGATCGGACTTTTTCAAACAGGTGCAGAATCATAAGCCATCCGTCATAATCGTGAACGAGAGTTTCGCGAATAAATCAGCCGGCGATCTTTTGAAAAAGATCCGGACCAATCCGATGACTTCCCAAACGGGAGTTATCTTCATTCGCGACGAGAAAGATTTCGAGGACATGAACGAAGAAATAATAAGCGATTCCATGGTCGAATGGATCCGGGAACCGTTCAAAATTAAAAACTTGCGCCATTATGTTGATCGTTGGACGACGCTGCGCAGCTTACATGTGAGGCAATAAGATGATCGATATGATTTGGATAATTTTAGGCATCCAGGTGAGTGTTGTCACCTTAGTTCTTATATCGAAAGGATTTCATGTCAAGGATGACATTTTAACTTAGGTAACATGATTTTCTCCTGAGGGCTCTTTTGCTGAATCCCAGCTTCCTTCAAATTATCAGGGTTGTCCCCAAGCCCCTTTTTCCCTGATAACCCCATGCATAAGAGCCCTTTCTTTTTTCTTTTCCGGCTTCTTAAATTTCCGTAATTTCCGAAATGCAGATTGGAATCATCTCGGATACACATAGTGTACTGCCGGCCACGGTTTTCGAGTGCTTTAATGAAGTGAAACATATATGCCATGCCGGCGACATCGGCAATGAAGATGTTATCACCGAACTGGAAACAATATGTCCGGTAAGCGCCATACATGGAAATGTCGATGGCTGGCCGCTGGTACAAAAATATCCTGCTTCGCTGTCATTTGATCTGAACGGAATACTGCTGCACATCGTGCACGACGTGGGATCGATCGAATACTACAGTTATCGTTTATTGAGAAAAGGAATACAGCCGGATGTTGTTGTTTTTGGTCATACCCATCGTACCTGCAGTGAAAGACATGGAAAAACTTTGTTTATAAATCCCGGTACGGCTTCACGCCCCATGTCAGGTAAAAAGGGATCTGTGGCAATTCTGGATATCGGAGTTGCGGACTTGCAGCCGCAATTTTTTGAAATTCCGATTATATCATAAAAAAAGCAGGAGAATCACAGATTTTCCGGCTTGGTGATAGTTCTCAAAACCCGCTCAGGCGTATACTTCTTTTTCATTGCATTTGCATACGGCAACAAAATTTTGATTGAAACGCCATGCGTCTGTTTTTGCCGATTTCTCCGTGCGAACAACCTGAACATGACTGATGGTATCGCCACAGGTTTGGCAGATCAGACCGTGTTTCTCAAATCGTTTTGTTTTACTCAGAAAATCCTGTTTTTTGGCCATTTTATTTCCTCCGTTTCAAATTAATTTGCGTATCTCATGAAGGTATTACTGAATACTTTCACCAGTGATTCCAGTTTTTTCCTGTCATCTTCGTTAAATTTACTCGTTTCATAATGCTCAAGCGTTATAGCTCCGTGCACTTTTTTATCCGAAATAATAGGAACTCCCAGAAAGGAATGCAGTCCTTCCGTACTTTTTTCTTCTTTTGAAAACCTTGGAATAAAATATTCACCTTTTTCCAGGTCTTCGATTAAGTAGGGTTTTTCTTTATCGATTACCCACCCGTTTAATCCCCCATCCAGGCTGAATTCGAAGTTTTCTTCAAATTTATCCTTTTGACCCAGCACCTTTTTTATCACTGCGGTGCGTGAATCTCTTCTCAGCAGGCTGAGCGTCAACCGGGTAGCTTCGAATTCCCTGCTGATTTGTTCCGTCATTATATCAACAGCCTGTCCGAGGTTTGAACTTTTGTTCAGTTCCTGGGCAAGATCGAGCAGGGATTTCAATTGTTCGCGATTTTGCAGCAGATCCAGCCCGCGGAGCCGGGTACTGAAAACAAATTCAATATCCGCGGCAATTTTGGAAAACAATGGCAAATCGTTGCCGTTAAAATGCCCTGCCACAGCCGAATCATAGGCGAAAAAGATCTTCTGTGTTTCCGTGACTATTACCGGAACGATCAGGCAGGATTCCGGCTGATAGTCTGCATTGGAATAATAGTGCAGTGCCGTTTCCGCCTGTTTCAGATTATTCTCGAGCAGCGTGTTGTTTCTGGAGTCAACGATTTGCAAGATACCGGATAACGGGATATCTATTTTTTCAATTTCGTTATTCAAATCCTGTGAAAGTGCACGATGTATTTCAACAAGTTCGTCGGAGTTTTTACTCAAAAATATCCAACCGTTTGCGGATACCGACATTTCCATGATGACCGTGAACTGATCGATTAAAAACTCTTTCAATCGTTGATCCTGTACCAGCAGGGTGTCAAGGTCCGTTTCAAATTGTCTGATATCCGTTTCAGGCTGCTGCGGTACGACGGGCTCGGGTTTCTCAACTACCGGGTGGTTGCCGACGGGTTTTTCTTTATAGTTCTCAAAGACCAGATAAATGATTCCGGAAAAAATCAGAAACCGGAATATAAAATCAAGAGTTCCCGGGTTAAACGGGTGTAAAAAAATCCCAACAATCGCCAGTAGCGCAATCAGGACAGACTTTACCATAAGGCCCTCAAAAAGGTGCGAAAATACAAAGAAAGTCGGGTAAAAACAATGAAATTATTAATTACTTTGTACCATCGACATATTTTATTCGGGGTTCTCTATCCTTAGAGTGGTCGTCATCCGATGAATCCGACACAACCGCATTGGTGTTTTGCGCAGTTTTGACATCGAATTCCTGGCCGGAACTCAAGGAAGATGTCTGCTGAACGGCCGAAGCCGGTGTTACTCCGGGAGTCGGTGAAGTTACTGCTCCCTGCAACTGCACCGGGCCGTTGGCCGTTGGCGCGGATTCATTAAAAATAAAAGTGTTAACTCCCCAAAACAACACAAAGATAACAACTGCAAAAGATATTGCATAGGAATACCTTTTTACCTGTGCGAAAGATAATGAGGATGGCAACTCACCCGAAATACGACTATGTAGTTTTTGCGAGAAATCATCCGAACAGGAGACCAATTGCAAATTTCCCATCATGGTTCTTACCATGGGAATTCTGTTCGCAATGGCTCTGCACTCAGGGCATGCTTTTAGATGCTTTTCAACTACAGAATGCGCGGCGGGCTCGAGACCCTTCTCTAGAAAATCGGAAATTTGGATTTGGACTCTGTCACAATCGAGCATAGGCATCCTCCATTTTAGTTCGCGATGCTGTCCTTTTTTTCAACAAGAAACGCAAGTTCTTCCTGCAAGCGTAATCGGGCACGATTGACCCTCGATTTAACCGTACCCAGAGGTACTTTCACGATACCGCTGATTTCTTCGTACGAGAAGCCCTGTACGTCTCTCAAAATTATTACCTGCCGAAATTTCGGAGGCAGATTACTGATAGCCTTTTGGATTATCTTTTCAGTAAGAGCCGAGTCTGTTTCCTTTTCCGGGTTGCTTACAAGATCCGGCAATTCAAATTCCTTTTCGGTTGCAGTTTCGCGGTTTATGGAAAATAGCTTTCGTCTTTTCCTGCGTCGCAACTCCGTTTTGGCAAGATTCCCGGCAATGGTGTAAATCCACGTAGAAAACTTTGCAACTTCTTTGTAGTAGTGTTTGTTCTTGAAAACCCGATAAAATGTGTCCTGTACGATGTCTTCCGCTTCCACCATATTCCCCAGAAAGCGATAAATAAAGTTTAACAAAGGTTCTTTGTAACGCCGGACAAGAAGATCGAAAGCGTACATATCACCCTTCTGGAACCGTGCTATCAATTCTTCATCGGTAGGCCCGGCCCGGCCATTGTTGCGTTCAGAATAACTCTCGTTTTCCGTTTTCGCCATTATATGAAACGTCCTTTAAACAGTATGGTTCAGGATTAAGTTCCTGAAATATGCATTGTTTTATTATTTTTTACAAATAAAATAACACAACAAAGTAAGGATTGATTCCATTTGCTGTTGTGATGTTTTCAACTGAAATTCGCACTGCTCAATTTTTTCTATCGTAGCTTTTATATGCTCCACCGAAAAATTCGAAACCGTTGCGAAAATATCTTTATATACAAACTGCTTGCCCCCCAGCTCGTTCAGTATTTTTTTCTGATTGAAACCCCTGTTCTGCAATTCCTTTACCAGCCACATACGCCGGAAAAAGGTGAATAGAATCGGCAATACCGCGGCAAGGTTCTCTCCCTGTTCCAGCAAACGCAGCCCGATTCTCAAGCTTCTTTCAAGATTGCGGGCGGCAAGCATTTTTTGCAACGCAAATACGCTGATTTCGCGATTAAATCCTGTCAGATCGGCAATGTCATTCTGCGAGAGCACTTTTCTATCTCCGGCGAAGGATATGATTTTATCCACTTCAAGATTCAGACGCAAAATATTGGAACCGATATTTTCCACAAGAAATCTGAGTGCATCCTTCTCAACCTTTAACCCGGCTTCATTAAACCTGTTTTGTGCCCATGCGAAAATATCACTTTCGAAAAGCTTGTAGCATTGTAACAGCGTTGCATGACTGGCAAGGGCTTTATGAAATTTGGTGGTTCCCCATTTTTCCGCCAGCAGAACAAGGGTGGTTCCCGGTTGGGGATTTTCAGCATATTTTATCAGTGCGTCTTTGTTGTCGAGTTTCAATTTATCGAATTGGCGTACCACGACCAGTTTGTTTTCTGCGAACAGGGAATACGACATGCAGGCATTGAGAATCTCTGCAAACGAATCCTCCGTTCCATAAAAAACAGACACATTTAATTTTCCTGCACACTGTTCTCCGAACAATCTGATTTGCAGTTGTTGCAGAAAATCATCATGAAAGTATTGTTCTTCGCCATAAACAATGTACAAAGGTGTAATCGTTGCGGAGGCCAGTACTTTTCTGTAATTGTGAATGGTTAATTGTGCCATGAACCTTCCGTTCCAATATTTGCAAGTCGATGGTTGAATAATAGTCCCGCACCGATTAACAGTCCCCATTGAAACAGGCAGGTACCGATAGTAAACTCGGCAAAAGGATCCCACCAGGATTCAGGATACCAGCCAACGGACTGTATAAACCACCAGGAAAACATAAAAATAAATTCGAGCAGCATAACTCCGGCCAGCATTTTCAGAATATAGGGTGAAATTCTTATTTCAGGTACAAAATCTTTAATAAAAAGTTTGATACCGTATTTTACCACGAAGAAAATAAAAAATAACCCGGAAAGCAGCAAACCGACTCCCCAAACCCAGTCCTGATTATTGAAAAAGGATAAAGACAATGCGGAAGGCAGAGCGGCTACGGCCGTCAGAGAACAAACCTGTATCGTCGCTTTTTTTCGGTTTTTGCCGTAATCCATGAGCAGTTTTACACCAAGCTCCAGCATCGACAGCAGGCTGGACAAGGCTGCGATAAATAAAACCAGAAAAAACAAAACGGCAAAATACTTTCCGCCGGTCATTTGCTCAAATAGTTGGGGAATGTAGATAAATGTCAGGCCCTGGTTACCGGATTGTAAAGCTTTCATGGCGGAATCCGTTCCCGGCGACAGAGCAAATACAGTGGGAATAACCGCAAGACCGGCCACTATGGATGCCAGGTTGTTTCCGATGGCGGTCATTACAGAATTACTGACAATATCTTCCTTCTGCTTAACATAGGTGGCATAGGTAAGAATCAACCCCCAGCCGGCTCCGGTCGACCAGGCCGATTGTGACAAGGCCTCCAGCCAGACTTTGTAATTGAGCAAATCCTCCGTGCGCACGCGGAAAAAATAGTTCAGTCCCTCGAAGGCATTCGGCAGCATAAGGGCACGAAGCGCCGCTAATATCAGCAGCGCGAATAATGACGGAATGAGAATACGGGTGGCCTTTTCAATACCGGACGATATACCCCTGTAGATTACCGTTCCGCCGATCAGAACAGCTGTCAGATAATATATGATCGATTCGGCGTTGTTTGACGTAAAAGATTGCCATTGTTCCTGATAATTTATGGATTGATCTCCGCTGAAAAGACTGGTGACCATGTATTTGAGGCTCCACCCGCAAACCACCGAATAGTAGAGCATTATACCAATAGTACACATTCCCACAAACCATCCCAGCCAGGCGTATTTTTTACCCAGGCCCTTCGAAAAAGCGCCGATAACTCCCAGTCGCAGTTTTTTCCCGATTGAGAACTCAATTATAATCAGCGGAATGGACCACAGGAATAAAAATATAATCCAGGGAATCAGGAACGAGCCGCCATACTGACCGGCGAGTCGTGGAAAGCGCCAGATGTTGCCGGCGCCCACCGCCATGCCCATTGCCGCCAGTAAAAAGGCCCAACGGGAGGAGAAAAAATCCTTTGAAATCGGTGTTTCGGTTTTCATCTTGAGAAATACCAGATAAATCCTGTCAATGAAACTGCCAGACAATAATACCCGAACCATTCCAGTTTACCTTTTCGCACAACATCGAGCAGCCAGATTATGGCCAGATAACCCGAGAAAAAGGATACCAATGTCCCGACAATCAAATTCAATAATTCACCGGATGCAGGAGGTGACGCGGCCAGGTCGTTCACTTTCAGGATAAAAGCCCCGGCAATGGCGGGCAGCGATAGAATAAAAGAGAATCGTGCAACTTTATCGCGACTGATGCCCATGGCCAGACCTGTGACGATGGTACTGCCGCTGCGTGAGATGCCGGGCAAAATGGCAAAAGCCTGAACAACTCCGATTAAAAAGGTATTACCAATGGTTAATCTTTTCGAACGGTCCCGCATAAAACGGGATAACCACATAAAAGTACCGGTTATAAAAAGCATTGACAAAACGAGTAAGAGATTTGAGAACATAACTTCGATCCGGTCTTTAAACATCAGTCCGATTACCGCGGCTGGAATGGTTGCCAGAACAACATAATAATCCCAATGAAGGTATTCAATATATTCGGCATCATCACTTTTTTTCAGCCATACCATGTAAGGGGCAAGAATCATTTTTCCTATTTCGTGACGGAACACCAGTAAAACGGAAAACAGCGTGCCCATATGCAGAAAAACTTCGAAGGCAATTCCCTCTTCATGAAAATTAAGAATTTCTGCAGCCAAAACCAGATGACCGGAACTTGATATGGGCAGGAATTCGGATAAACCCTGTACCAATCCCAATAAAACAGCTTTCAACAATTCCACTCCATTCTCCTTCCAGCTAGCAATCCATGCACAGTAATTAATGGTTCAGTTAAATTATAAAAGTATGGGTATTCGTAAAGGTAATCAAAGACGAAAAGAAAATCCGGCACCTATTTGAATATTGTTCTTCTCACCTTCAATAAAGATATATCGGGTTTCAAGCATAATATATACCGGTTTTACTTCTATGAGATAATTGACCAGCGCATTGAATCCCAGTTTGTTTTCGGTCCGGTCCGCATCATAAGCGAGCGTATTGCGTAATTTAAAAATATGATAGCTGAGACCTAATCCTCCGCGCAGATTCTTTATATATCCCAGTTTGTCGGCAAGAATATCAAAACCGAAAGCAATGTCGTCCAGATTGAATTCTTCCTGATTTGAAGCGTAGGAGCTGTT
>JAJRVZ010000122.1 GCA_024277055.1 Calditrichota bacterium | reverse complement strand
ATTCAATAATCGCTGTCTGGGAGTACCACTCAGCGGTCGCTGTACTCACGCCACTATTCCCAGCTGTTCGAGCATGCGGAAAAAGTGCGTGCGGTTGATTCCCAGTTGTTTCGCGGCTTCGGTTTTCGATTTTACCCTGCGCAGCGTTTTCAGAACAAAAAAGCGTCGAAACTCGAGTTCCGCTTCGTGCAACGATTAACTTGCCCGGAATTCAGGCGCTTCCGATTCGAATTCAACGATTTCTTCCGGGAGATATTCGATGCCGATCGTTCCGTTTCCGGCCAGCACGATGCTCCGAAGGAATACGTTTTCCAGTTCCCTGATATTACACGGCCAGTTGTACATTTCCAGAATATTCAGTGCCGTATCATTCAACCGCAACGGTTGATCGCCCTGTTTATGTTTCTCAAGAAAGAAAGTAACCAGGGGAGCAATATCTTCTTTCCGGTGGTTCAGAGGGGGCATGGTGATCTCGATTACTTTCAACCGGTAATAAAGATCCTCGCGGAACTTACCGGTGGATATCAGCCCGGCTATATTGCGGTTGGTGGCTGCGATGACGCGGATGTCGATTTTACGGGAATGCAGACTTCCCAGTCTTTCGATTTCCTGTGTTTGCAGAATGCGCAACAGTTTTGCCTGCAGATTGATATCGAGGTCGGCAATTTCATCAAGAAAAAGGGTTCCGCCGTCAGCCGACTCGATCTTGCCCGGCTCGGATTTTGTTGCCCCGGTAAAGGCTCCGCTTTCATACCCGAACAATTCCGATTCCAAAAGGTCGTTCGGTATGGCGCTGCAGTTAATGGCAATAAACGGTCCTTCGGCCCGCCGGCTGTTGCGATGAATGGCCCGGGCAAGCATGTCTTTGCCGGTGCCGTTCTCTCCCAGCAGGATTACCGAAGCATCGGTTGCGGATACCTGCGCTGCCAGTCGCAATACATCGAAAAGTTTTTGGCTGCAGCCGATTATTTCCGGGCACTCAAATTCACGGCGCAGGTCTTCAAATTTCATATTGGCATCGGCGATCAGTTTGTTTTCGAGCGTACTGATCTCCAGCGAGATTTCCATGCCCTGAACGATCTGTCTGCCGAAGGCCAGCAGGAATTTCAGATCCCGTTCATTGAATGCCTGCTCACGGTCACGGCGGTCGATGTACACTGCGCCGATTACCTTTCCACCTCTGATCAACGGTGCGCAGATGACCGAGCTGATACCCAGACGCATGACACTGTTGGTTTCCGATATCCGGAAATAACTGTCCAGGCGTCATCATTTATCGGTGTGCTTTTCGAAATGGTTTTTTGTACGACGCTCATGCTGAGTTCTCTGGCCGCTGTTTCTGTTTCCGGGTCCATATTCCTGGCAATGATTTCATCGGTTTTGCCATCCTCTGAAACCAGCACAATAAAACCGGCATCCGCCTGCATTTCCTTTATCACGGTATCGATGGCTTTGGACATCAGCGTGAGCATTTCGGATTCGGAAGTGAACAAAATACCAGAAGTATAGAGCGTTTCCAGTCGTCTGCGCTCCTCTTCGGAAAAGCGCAAACGTTTGTCCTGTTTTTCCATCTGGTCCAGTAAGCCGTTGATCTAGGCCGAAACCTGCTGGTTGGTCTTCATCCACATTTTGAAGAGATGGTCTACTTTTTTGGGGGAATCGGCGGCGATCTCCGATTGTTTCAGTTCGGAGAACAGCGACATGAATTCGGAGGAAATGTCGCTCATGGACCCGGCGGTCATTTTTTGCAAATGTTGCCGGGATTCGGAAATGGATATCATTTGATTTTCTACTTTTATTTTTGGCATTAATACTCTTGCCTGAACGATTCGGAAGGTAGATAATATTTCCGTCGGAAACCGGATACGGATATAATTTGAATTTAAAGATAGAATAGGTGATCCGGCTCTTCAGACGGATAGCCAAGGGATATCCATTTAGGAGCGCCCGAAGTCTTTTATTTGTCAAAATGAAATAAGGCGTCAACCGTTTGGCGTTCGCTCATAATGCCGGTTATGACCGGTGTTTTTTTTAAGAAATCGCCTCCCGGTTATCGGGGTACCATTAACATATTTGTGAAGAATGCTTGAAATCAGTGTCTGATACGGCAGGCCTTCCCTCAGGGCAATCCTTTTTAATTCTTTCAGATCGCGTTCGGATATTCGAATATTTACCCGTTTATCTTTACGGATGGTTGCTCGAGCAGATTCTTCCAGCCCGGCTTTTCGGATCGCCGGGTCTTTTACAGAACGCCATTCATCGTGTTCAAACGAATCTAATATTTCTTTTTCTTCTTTATCCAGATTTTCATGCTTGTTCTCCAAATATTTTTTTGTTGCTTTTCTACTCGGAACAATCGTTTTTAAAAATATTTCATCTTTGGTTTCCACATAGGGCACCAAATAGATATAATTATTAATATTAAAGACCATGATTCTTTGTCCGGCATATTTTTCCTGATTCGGGTGCTCCATAACATCTATCAGGAAGCCGTTATCAAGATAAAAAAGTATATCATCGAAACAGATTCCTATATTTTGTCTGAACCAATCATTTTTTTCTGTTCCAATCAATCAATTTCATGGACGGAATTTTTGGCATTGTGTGCACTTTGGCAACAATATTCACGATAAAAACAAAATAATAAAACAGGGGTAAGTTTTATACGGACATAAAATATGTATTAATCCGCAAATTTGCTAAGGGATATTTTTATATTAGAAGATTCTTTTTATACAGGAAAATCAATTTCTGTAGTCCCGTAGTTTTTATGATGTTATATCGTATTTGTAACAATCATACCAGGTCTGTGCCACACATTTTACTCATTTCCGGGTTCCTGACAGACCGGAGAATACGATTCTCCGGTAATCATGATTAAATCATTCATTTTACAGAAAAGGGGGTATTAAAAATGCCATATTAAATTTTGAAGTAGATATTTTGGCCGGGTTAGAATACGAGGTGTATTACAGGCGCTCAGCCCATCACCTTTTTCACCGTGGTTTTGACAATCCCTTCGTATTTCTTAACCAGAAGAACCGAGGCGGGCGAATAGCGGGCCACTTTTTCCGGTATCTCGCCGAACAGCATTTTTTTGAACAGCGGTTCTTTGGCGGCGCCGATCACCACCAGGTCAAAATCCCTTGTCGCTTTGGCGATGCCTCCGGCAATGGATTTGGAACGGATCAACAGATTTTGCTTTTTAACCGTGGGATCGATGTGCTGCAGCGTGGTATTCAGAACCTCCCGTGCGCTTTGCTCTTTTTCCGGATCTACTCCATCGGACAAGACATAGCCGGCGGTGATCGAAATATTGTTTTCCCGCGCAACCGCATTGATCACCGAGGCAGCCAGCTGCACATTCGGGCCTCCGGCGGTCGGCAGCAGGCATTTCCTGAAGGCGCCGTTACCGCGGGATGTGAACATGACAAGATCGCAGGGGGCAAGCCGCACGATGCGGTCGGCAATTTCACCGAAAATCTTATCCCGTGTATTGGTAAAACCTTTCCAGCCCATTACCAGCGCACTGGCCCGGTATTTTTCAATCGCTGCTAAAATACCGTCGGATACCCGGTGGGCGATTATAACCTCACTGTCCAGCTTTATCTTTTTCTGTTTGGCGAGATGCAGGGTTTTTTCCAGCAGCACTTCTTTATGATGTACAAACCGCATGCCCTCGTGCACCGGCATCTGATGCGGAACAACTACGATGCTTACCGCCACCAGCCGCAGGCCGCGGTCTTTGGCAATCGGGTAGGCAAAATTGAACAGCGCCTCGACCGTATCCGGGTTGTTCACCGCCAGCACGACGGACGGTTCCTCTTCCGCCAGTCCGTTTATCCGGCTGTTCAGCAAAACCTGCGGCTCGAGCACCGCGGCTTTTTTCTCAAATACCGAATAGTAGAGAAACAATCCAGTGGCAATCCAGCCGATGGTAACATACCAGGCCACGGGCTGGAATTCGAACTGGTAAACGGCCAGAAATATGTTCAGCAGAAAACCGAGGATCGGTATTGCCGGATACAGCGGAACCTTATAGCGGCGTGGTATTTCAGGATACTTTCTGCGCAGGGCGATCACCGAAAGGTTAACCATGGCGAAAGTCAGCAGAAAGATCAGGCTGGCGGCCGATCCGACGGCCTCTATCGGCAGGGTAAGTGCCATTACCAGTAAAATTGCACCGGTCAGCACAATGGCGATGTGCGGCGTGCGGCGTTGCGGATGAATTCTGGAAACCCGTTTCGGCAGCCAAAGGTCGCGGGCCATGGAAAAGGCAACGCGTGAGGCGGCCATTACGGTGGCATTCAGCGCGGAGGAAGTGGACAGCAGTCCGCCGAACACAATCAGTGCCACGCCGAAGAAGGGCATGAATTGTTCCGCTGCTCTCACGATGGCCGTCTCTTTATATTTGCCGAGAAATTCCCAGCCGACGATACCGTCCACCGACACGGCGGTCAGCGATACGAACAAAATCAGCAGGTAAAAAACAATGGCAATGGCCAGGGCGATAAAAGTCGCCCGCGGAATATTTCGTTCCGGTTCCTTGATTTCTTCGGCAACGGTGGCGATCAGATCGTAGCCTTCAAAGGCAATAAAGGTTAGCCCCATGGCGATCAGCACACCGCCGGCGCCTTTCGGGAAAAACGGGAACAAACCTCGCGATATTTGCTGCGGTTCGGAAAAAATGAAGGTCAGCCCGAAAAAAATAAAAATGCCCAGGATAATTATTTTTGAAACCGTGAGGATATTTTCCGCTTTGCCGGTCACTCCGGCCCCCTTATAATTCAGGCTGATGAACATGAACACGATCAGGGCCGTAACCAGCAGAATTGCGTTTTGGTGGGAAATGATTCCAAATACAATATCGCTGAAGGCAGGAAAGTATTTGATCAGAAATTCCCAGAAATAACCCGCAAATCCCAGTGCGTACAAACTGCAGGCAACCGTGTACGCGAACCACAGCATCCAGCCGGCGACAAACCCGGTGGCACCCGGAAAAGCCATGCGTACGAAGGAATAACCGCCCCCGGCGCGCGGGATGGCCGAGGCCAGTTCCGCATAGGCGAAAGCCGTAAGTACCGTCACCGCACCGTTCAACGCGAAGGACAGCAGTGATGCCGGGCCGGCGACACCGGCTGCTATTCCGGTCAGTACGAATATACCGGCCCCGATCATGGCGCCGACGCCGATCATCGTGGCGTCGAACAGTCCCAGGTCCCGCGCGAAGGTTGTCTGTTTCGTCCGGTTTGCGGTTGACTTATTGTTCATATCACCATTTGCAAATCATATAGTTTAACGTTCACCGTGCTTTCATTTATTTATGAATCCGATAATCTATCATCTTTTCATGAAAAATACCATAACCGGAACGACAACAATTTTATTTTGATATTTCCCGTTGCAGGAATAAATTCAAATTGTCATCCAACTTTCTGGGGGAGAAATGCCCAACGAAATTCACAACCTGGTGTTTGAAGGCGGCGGCGTGAAGGGTCTCGCCTATGCCGGGGCGCTGGAAGCGCTTGCGGAAAAAAATGTGCTGGAGGGAATCCGGCGGGTGGGTGGCGCTTCGGCGGGAGCCATCGGCGCATTGCTGGTCGGCTTGAATTACAGTCCGCGGGAAGTCGGAGAAATCCTGAATGAACTGGATTTCAAATCATTCATGGACGGCTGCGGCGGCTGGCCGGGCGATGTGTGGCGGCTGTTTAAACGCTACGGTTACTACAAAGGCGATGCCTGTCTGAACTGGATGCGCCGGCGGGTGGCTGATAAAACCGGTCATTCCGATTGTACCTTCGCGCAGGTGCAGGCGATGAAAGCGGAAAAGGGGTTTCGCGATCTTTATTTCGTCGGCACCAATCTGTCAACCGGCAGCAGCGAAGTGTTCTCACACGAAACCACACCGGATATGCCGCTGGCGGAAGCGGCACGGATTTCGATGAGTATTCCGCTGTTTTTTACCGCCCGACGGGGGGCGCAGGGGCAGATTTATGTGGACGGCGGTGTGCTGCGCAATTTCCCGGTGCGGCTGTTTGATCACGGGCGCTATTTCGGGCCGGATCAGCCGGATAAGGAAATGATCAATCCACACACGCTGGGATTCCGCCTCGATTCGGAAAAGGAAATAAAAATGTTTACGGGAGGAAAAGCGGACGTACGCTACCGGATACGCAGTATTTTTTCCTACAGCAAAGCGCTGGCCAAAACAATCATGGAATTTCAGGACGCGGTTCACCTGAGCAGCGACGATTGGAAACGGACGATCTACATCGATACGCTGGGGGTGAAGACCACCGAGTTCGACATCAGCGAGGAGATGAAGAAAAACCTGGTGGATTCGGGCAGGGCGGGGGTCGGGAAATATTTTGAATGGCTGCAAAAATAGTAACGATTCCCCGGATGCGGGTGATCAAATTACCGAAAATGGCAGCAATCGGAACAGGTGAATGTTCCGCTTGATCGGTAAAGTGCCGAAACTGGCGCATGAAGCTCACGTTTTTATACAACCAAAGCCGTTAATTCAAAAAAAATTATTGCCGAAAACCGGGAGAAAACTGTATGAAAAAATTACAAGAGTAATTATATTAGCTAAATCCGTATAACAACAGGAAAGGATAAGATTTTTCAGGGGGAACCTTCCGGAAAATTTTCAGATTTTTTACCGGGCTGTTAAAAATTTGGAGAAATTTAAAATGAAATTTGTTCTTAAAACGGTTTTTTTCCTGATTCTCGTAACCGGTCTTTATTCACAAACCAGTTTACCGGACACCCAGTCGATTTTGCAGCAGGCGCCCCGCGTATATATTGATTGCAATTTTTGTGATCTCGATTTTATCCGCGAGGAAATACCGTTTGTTAATTACGTGCGGGACCGCAAAGAGGCACAGGTACATGTTTTGATTACCCGTCAAACCACCGGTACCGGCGGCAAAGAGTTTACCCTGACTTTTATCGGCTACGAATCCTTTCTCGGCAAAAATGATACCCTTCGTTACATTTCCGGGCAATCCGACACCGATGATGATATTCGGAAGGGGATAACCGGAACTTTGAAGATCGGCCTGATCCGTTATGTCGCATACACGCCGATGGCTGACCAGATTTCCGTAAGCTACCGCTCGGGTGCAAAAACGACTGAGGTAGTTGATGAATGGGACTACTGGGTATTCGGCATCAGTGCGCATACTTTTGGCAGCGGGGAAAAATCGAGTAATTCATTTAATCTTTACGGGCGTATTTATGCCAACCGTATAACACCGGAATGGAAAATGCGCTTTTCGGTGAACAGCAGTTATTATGAAAACAACTTTGAGGTCGGTGGCGTGACAATATCCAGTTTTTCCCGCAGCCGCGGCTTTAACGCTTCGGTTGTTAAAAGTCTCGACGACCACTGGTCGGCGGCCTTAATGGCCGGATATATTTCATCAACCTATCTCAATATCCGCAACCGTTTCCGGCTGACGCCGGCGATTGAGTACAATATTTTTCCCTATTCGGAATCGACGCACCATGAATTGCGAATAGAATACGGAGTACGGAATAATGCCGTAGAGTATTTCGATAAAACCATTTACTACAAAACTTCCGAATATCTATTGCGGCATTATATGACAATCACCCTGAAATTCAACCAACCCTGGGGTTCGACCGAAACTTCACTGGATGCATCGCAATATTTGCATGATCTGACAAAAAATCGTTTTCAATTATTCAGCCGGTTGCAATTGCGGTTGTTTACAGGCTTTTCCCTGCAGTTGTTTGGAAATTTTTCCATGATTCACGATCAATTGCGGCTCCCGCTTTCGGGCGCAACGCAGGAGGAAGTCCTTTTGCGAAGAAAAGAACTGGCGACTACCTATTCCTATTTCGTTTCGTTCGGATTCAATTACCAGTTCGGGTCCATTTATACCAATGTCGTAAATACCCGTTTTGGCGGGAGCAGTGGAGGTTATTCGGTGTCGATCAGTTATTGATCCCGATATTTTGATGAAAGCAGCAGGCAGATAGAAATTATTATTTCGGAGGAAAAATATGCAGTATACGGATTTAGGCTCCCGCGGGCCGAAGGTTTCAACTATCGGATTCGGCGCCTGGGCTATCGGCGGAATGAACTGGGGCCCCACCGATGACGAAGTGTCGATTGCCGCGTTGCATGCGGCGCTGGATAACGGTGTCACTTTAATCGACACGGCGGATGTTTACGGCTTCGGCCATTCCGAAGAGCTGATTGCCGTCGTTCTCCGTGATCGGGGCAAAGCGGAGGTGATTGTTGCGGGTAAAGCAGGCAACGATTTCTACTTCGCCGATGATAAAGACGATGAGGGGTACGGCGCGATTCGCCAGAATTATGAAAAGGACTACCTCATTTACGCGGTGGAACAGAGCCTGAAAAGACTGCGGGTGGAGGCTATTGATATTCTGCAGTTGCACAGTCCGGATCTGGATAAACTGGAAAAGGACGAACCGTGGCTGGCCCTGGAACAATTGAAAAGGGACGGGAAAATCCTTCATGCCGGGTTGAGCATTCAATCTTTCAGGGAAACGGAACAGGCGCACCTGCTGGATGCCCATCACGATCTTCTGGACAGCATACAGGTACGGTATAACCTGCTGGAGCGGGACGCGGAAGAAGTGCTGTTCCCGAAAGCGCAGGAATACGGAATTGGAGTGATCGTACGGATTCCGCTGCTTTTCGGACTGCTGACCGGTAAATTCAACCGCAACAGCACTTTTGTCGAAGAGGATCATCGCCGTTTTAATTTATCGCCGGAAAAACTGGATGCTTACCTGACCCGTCTGGAAAAACTGCAACCGTTGTTCGACCGCTACCCGGAGCAGACCATGGCACAGGTAAGCCTGCGGTTTTGCATCACGCACCCGGCCTGCCACACGGCCATTCCCGGCGCCAAGACCCGGCAACAGGTTGAAGACAATTGCGCCGCATCGGATTCAGGCCCATTAACCGAAGAGGACATCAATCTGTTAAACAGCTAAACTGATACACTGTTAAACTAATAAAAGGCATCTGAAGGAATCCGGTTTTGAATTCGGACATTCCTGTTGTAAATTGCCTGAAATCGTTTGGAAATGAAATGAACAGCCACGAAGAAAACATCCGTTACTGCACCGACATGCTGCCGAAGGTGTCGCGTACCTTTGCGCCGACCATCCGCATGTTGCCGCGTCCGCTGTACGTGCCGGTCACGGTGGCTTATCTGTTGTGCCGCATCGCGGATACGGTGGAAGACGATCAGCACCTGGAACGCAAAGATAAACGGCGGTTGCTGGAAATCTATGCTTCCATATTTCCGACGGGTGATGAAACGGCATTCGACGAATTCAAAGCGGGAATTCGTTCGATTCCCGATCATTCGAGCGATGTCGGTCTTGTTAAAAACCTGCACAGGGTTCTGGATGTTTACCGCAGTTTTTCTCCGGAAGTTCGCTACCAGATAGGCCGCTGGGTGGTGGAGATGTCGCTGGGCATGCGCAAATACGCCCAATCGATGGAACACCGGAAATTTCAGTTTCTGAAATCGATGAAGGAACTGGACGAGTATATGTATTATGT
>JAJRVZ010000121.1 GCA_024277055.1 Calditrichota bacterium | reverse complement strand
GGTCGCTGGGGATGACGGGCCAGTTGCACCCGCTGCCAACGGTTCAGGCGTTTATAAATTTCCTGCCGTAATTGTTCGGCTTTTGATTCAAGCCGTTTTATATCGTCTTCAAGGTCCACTCCCGTTGAAAGAGCGTATTCGCGCATTTCTGCGATTTTTCGTTCCAGTTCCGCGACCGGCTTTTCAAATTCCAGAGTAAACCGGAAATTATCTGCTGCCATTCATACCCCTATTTCAGTATTCCCAGAATACTGCGCAATTTCAGTTTCCACACCATCCAAACGGCCTCGCGAATAATCTTTTTGGACATTTTGGATTTTCCCACAGCCCGGTCGATAAAAATTATCGGTATTTCTTTTATCCGGAATCCTTTCACCCAGGCTTTGTAATTCATTTCGATTTGAAAAGAATAGCCTCCCGAACGGACCTCATCAAGATCGATCGCCTCCAGTACCTGACGCCGAAAACATTTGAATCCACCGGTCGAATCACAAAGCGGAAGTCCAGTGATCCAGCGTGTATACATATTGGCAAAATAGCTGAGCATCAGCCGCGACAGGGGCCAATTCACCACATTCACTCCTTTGATGTAGCGGGACCCCACCACAACATCGTTTTCTTTGATTGCTTCGAGAAAACTCGGGATTTCTTTCGGGTCGTGTGAAAGATCAGCATCCATTTCAAAAACAAAATCGAACCCGTTTTCAAGCGCATATTTAAAACCGGCTACATACGCCGTTCCCAAACCCAGTTTGCCTTCACGTTCAAGCAGGTTAAGCTGTGGATACGTTTTTTGCAATTCACGAACCTTTTCAGCCGTGCCATCCGGTGAGTTGTCGTCCACTACCAGAATATGCAGCCCCGATTCCACTGCAAACACTTCACTGACAATCTTTTCAATATTTTCTATTTCATTATACGTCGGAATAATTACAATTGCTTTTTCATCCGCCATGCTGCTGTAACTGCTCCTTTAATCTGCTTAATCCCGATTCAGTATCGCCCGGTAACCAGTCAATTGTATTACTCAATTTATTTAAAATAAACGTTGAATTCATCGGTCGTTCGGCCTTTTGCCCCAACTCCCCGGTGGTTACCTCCTGAATATTTTCTGCCGGTAATTCAAATACTTTCCCGATCTTCAGCGCAAAATCGTAGCGGCTGATCGGCTCGTTACCGGCGACATGGAAAATACCATATTCTTCCAATTCAAGCAATTTAGCGATAGCAACCGAAAGATCATCAATGAAAGTGGGGTTTCCGATTTGATCATTCACAACCCGGATTGTTTTTCCACGCTTCAGTTCAGAGATAACCCAGCTGACAAAATTCGGCCGGACTTTGATTCCGGTGCCATATAATACCTGTGAACGGATGATGATATATTCCAGGCCGCTGCCCCGCACCACCTTTTCCGAGGCAACTTTGCTGTGGCCGTAAAAACCCAGCGGTTTGTAATCGTCCGTTTCGCGATAGGGCGCCGCGTTTCCGTCAAATACGTAATCGGTGGAAATATGAACAAAAACCGGGTTACAGGTTTGAGCGGCTTCTATCATCTGTTCAACGGCCTTTACATTTACTTTCCAGCAGTTGTCCTTATCTTTTTCACTTTTATCAACATCCGTGTAAGCTGCCGCATTGATCACTATGTCGGGAACATAATCCTCGACGATCCGCTTGATCTGAACTCGGTCGGTTATATCCGCCGGGATATACATGGAGGGAGGCAGCGCTTCATCAAAATAAGTATCTGAAAGATCGGAGGCCAGAATCTTAAACTTGTCGCGGAGTAACCGAACCACGCTCTGCCCCAGTAATCCGTTGGCACCGGTCAGCAATATCTTTTTCATTCAGATATATTTCCCTGATCTCTGTTCTGTTTCGTTCAAATACAGGGGCCTGATTACAACATAATTCTTCGGCCACCGTCGATTAAATTTCCGCATCCCTGCGTATGGCTTAAATTGCCAAGCGTGAAATTAATCAATTTTCATTTTGTAATGCAATATTTTCTACAAATTTATCATTCGGAGCCTTTAACATACCTGTCTGTTCCCGCTGAACTTGGTTTAAACTTGTTACCAGAAGAAAATATTGTTACAAACGGGAACCCTGCTTTTTGAAGCCGTTCAGTTTTTCCCGAAGGTTCGGGTTCTGCAATGACAGGATTTGTGCGGCAAACACGAATGCGTTACGCATGCCCGCATGACCGACGGCAAAAGTGGCCACCGGTACACCGGCCGGCATCTGAACCGTTGACAGCAGCGCATCCATTCCGTCCATGACCCCGCCGGGCAACGGTACTCCGAGCACCGGCAGGGTGGTGTGTGCGGCCACCGCTCCTGCAAGGTGTGCAGCCATGCCGGCTGCAGCAATGATCACGGCAAATCCGTTTTCCTGTGCCGAAACACTGAATTCAGCGACAGCATCAGGAGTGCGGTGTGCGGAAAGGATGTGTAATTCTACCTGCAAATCAAAATAATCCGCATAGGTTTTTGCTGAATCAAAATACTTTTCATCCGATTTGCTTCCCAGAAGCACAGCGATTTTAGCCATGTTATTCTCCCGAATGTTTTATTTTCAGATTCATGCAGGGACTGATCTCATTCACCGTTTCAAATAAAAAATACACACTGTCGATTATCATTTTTGCATTAAGTTCCATTTGCAATTCATTGTGTCCCCTTTGCCGGTTCACGTCGGTTATTCCGAGTTTCCGAAGCACACCCTTCTCCGCTTCGGAAAACAATCTTCCGTGATCGATCAGTCGAATGGTGTTGTTAATCGAATTGTATGTAATTTCAACTTTGGTTTGCGGAAAATTTTTCGGATTTATCAGAATCCAGAGAATCTCGCCGTTTTGCAATCGAGGCAGCAATGTCATCAGATACTGACGCAGATAGTTTTTTTCATCCTCGTACCGTTTTTTGCGGATTCTGCGGGAAACGATTTTTTCGTTTCGCTTTCGTTTCAGATGGCGGAAATAGAAATAACCGCTGATTAATACCGCAGCGATTACGGTATACAATACCGCAGTAAAAAATTTTTCCATTCCGATCAGCCGGCCCGACCGCTGAACACAAAACTACGGGCCATCACTTCCAATTGATCCATGTAGGGTTTTTTGCGCTTTCCGGGCGCCGTTACATGCAGATCGATTATATATATATAACCGCTTTCGTTGTCATGGAAAGCATAGGTATGAAAAGGCCCGCCCAGAATTCGTTTCCGGTTTTGCCAGACCCCCATTAATTTCCATGCCGATCTTCCGTTAAAATCAACTCGAAACGAGTATGTATCATCCGTTGAAATGCTGTCGCCCTCAAAATATTCTGCAGCGAGACTATCCCGCAAATTAAACAACCAGCGCTCATCCCGGGGTAATTCTTCCGCCTTCAACCGGAAAACCATAAGACTTCGTTCCGGCTGCAAACGCTTAAACCATACAAGCTGTTCGGCTTCGCGTTCCATTATTAAATTATAGTCATACTGGATCCGCAGTTTCCAACCGTATTTATCAGCCAGGTATTCTTCCAGAGCCGTTTGCTCCCCTTCCAGAAACATGGCCCGCTCAAGACGCTCCATATGATAACGGTCCATTCGCTCGAAAAGGTTTTCTTTCTGGGCAATAAGATTTTCACGCAGAACCTGTGCGTTTTTGGCGAGAAGAATGATCACAAATTGTTCGCGGGCAAAAAGGTCTTCCGTATAGATCTGAAATACCTCACCGTTTTCCGCTTTGGCCAGAATTTCGGGCTGCACCATTTTCTTAATATAGGAAGAAACCATATCATTAGAAGACAGATCAGCGATAAAAATCAAATTACGACGTTGCTGAAACACATCCAGATCACGCAAGGGTTTCCAATCGGTATAAAAACTTTTCTCCATCACGGGTGTATATACAAACTCATCGAATACCTGCTCCACCTGCGGCCTCACCGTTCTGTATAAAAGCGAATCTGCAAAAACGATAATACGTTCGAAATCACCGTAACTGGAGCGTTTGTAATCACAGGCGGTGAACAATATCGCCGTCAGCGCAAGCAACCACACACTAAAGCGAATCTTCTGCAACTTTTATATCCTCCAGTTGTATTGATTTTTTCTGGATCATAAAAAACACCCCTCCGGCAATGGATACCAGCATGGGAATAATTATTGACAAAAAGGATAAGGAAAGTGCTGCGGCATTGCTTACACCGATTTTGGAAAGCATAAACACATACCCCCCGTCGCGAACACCGATTCCGTTGATGGAAGGAATCATCGTAAGCAGAAATGTGACCGGTACGACCAGAAACATATACACTGCCGAAATATTAAGATTGAGAGCGAGCATGCACAGATAAGTCATTAAAATAACCATGGACTGCCCCGACAGGGATACCAGTAATATTTTCAGATAAATAAACCGCTGGTTCTGATAAAATCGCAGGGCGCCGAGAAATTTATTGATACGTTCACCAAGCCGGAAAACTTTTATTTTATCAAAAAATGCCGTCAATGGCTCGCTGAGACGTTTGGAAAAAACCAGTGAAAAAAATATTGCCACAGCTATCAGCAACACCAGATCAATATAAATAAGAACATAATTATCGAATTGCCGGATCAATACAAGCAGTGAAACGAGAGTCAACAGCAGCGTGCCCGATATGCCGATCAACCGTTCGGTCAGCACGGATGAAAAACTGATCGTACGATCCTCCGTTTCCCGGACTACATTATAAATTCGTATGATATCACCGCCAATACCCGTGGGCAGAAAGTTATTGAAAAAAAGTCCCATCAGGTAATATTTATACAAACGGAAAACAGGAATGTTAATGCTGTTTGCCTGCAGTAAAATATACCAGCGAAACGAAAAGATCAGCATCGCCACCAGAAACAGGCAAACAGCACCAAAAATATAAATGATCCGGCCGGACGTCCATACTCCGGTCAACAATACAATCATCTGCTTCGGATTGGCCAGATATACGAGATAGGAGAGCAATCCCAGCGAAATGACCGCGCGAAGCAGGGTTTTGATTCGGGCGGTCAATTTACGACTTCAACCTTTTTCTGAATTGTTCCAGTTTCTTTTTTGCCTGAGCATCATTGGGGTGATCTTTAATCCACTTATCCAGATATTCGATGCCTCGTTCATATTTTTGGCGGCGTTCGAAAATGGATATCAGAACACTGAGGGCCTGTACATCATTCGGGTTGTTTTCAAAAAGTGCCTCGAATATCTTCTGCGACGGCTCCAATTGATTCATCCGATACAGATTCTCCGCCAGCATGGGTAAATCACCCGGGTTACCCGAAGCAAGTAGTGAATCCACCCGGGCGGGATTCACCGCAGCCTCATAGGATTCCTTCAGGACACGTAAATAACGGTTGGTCCATGGAGTCACACGAGCCGGTACCTTTTCTTCCATTGTTGCCAGCAGGTTTTTTACTTTGTCATAATCGTTCTGACGCAAATAATAATCCGCCAGTTGCAAAAACGCCGTACGGTAATTCTGAATCAGGCCGACAATATTCGGATCATGATAAACATTCGGATTTTGCAGATCGCGGTATTTGTAAACCTTCGTCAGGTTTTCTTCCAGCCTGCCCGGCGAGATCTTCCAGTTATTAAACGGTACCAGTTTGAGCGCAAGACCATCCATGCGCAGGTAATTCTGTAATTCACCAAGCATATTACTTTTGGCAACCGTTACGGCAAAATAGACGGGTTTTCTCCAGCGGTTGGCATGAATAATATTCAATATCATATAATCCTGTACACGCAGAACCGATGCGCCCGGAACCTGAAGGGTGGGATTAACCTTGAAACTTATCCTGGCCGGCGGATTTATCAGATAATTGCCGTATTTATTTCTGAATTCCTCCGCCTGCATTTCTCCGAATTTTTTCGGTACCGGCAAACTGACGGTCTGGCTTTTCCATTGAACCAGTCCCATGCGATCAATTTCCGAATCGGAGAAACTGATGGGTACTTTGGGCTCGAGGTCCCTGAGCTGCTTGATATACCAGCCGGTATTCAGCAGACTGAGATTGATGATACGCACATCGGTGCGAATGCCTTCAACTTCCTGTAGATACCACAACGGGAATGTGTCGTTATCACCGTTCGTAAAAAGTAAAGCATTCGGCTCGCAGCTTTGCAGCATATTGTAGGAATAATCCCAGGCGATATATCTTTCCGATCGGTCATGCCGGGAATAATTCTTTGAAAACATCTGCAGCGGCGAGGCCACCAGCAACAAAACAGCAATTCCAAGGGTCAGCGCTTTCGGGACGGGCTCTTTCCATGTGTTTTTACCACGAATCAATTCAATCAGGCCCGCGGTTCCCATGCCGATCCAGATCGAAAAGGCAAAGAACGATCCCACATAACTGTAATCCCTTTCCCGTGGCTGCGGGTCGGGTTGGTTCAAATAGAGTATTATGGCAAGCCCCGTCATGAAAAACAGGGCCAGCACAGCAAGCGCCCGCCGGGGGTCGTTTTTAAAATGCCAGTAAACGCCGATCAGTCCCAGCATGAACGGAATCATGAAAAATTGTTTTCCGTTCCATCCGGAAGAGTTTTCATCCATGCCGGCAAATTGCCACATGAAATAACGGACATACATCTTATTGATCTGGTATCTCCAGAAAAAGTCCGTAGCACTGCTGTACCTGTTTTTGTTTTGGGATTCCCGCCAGACTTTGGCACGATCGACAATGGAATGTTCGCCGTACTGCTCACGATTCAGGTAACTGATGAAGTTTTTCAGATTTTCCGGATTGTTTTCATCAATCATCGGGTCCAGATTAGAGCGAATATAGATCATGCTGTAGGTGCTGTAACCGATGATGATCAGAAGCACCGAAAGCGACATAAGGCTTGCCAGCCGCTTATTGTTGTTGACCGCCCACAAAACGAACCAGATGATGGCAACGAAAAACAAAACCAGGCCGAATACACCGGCAACACTGGCCAGTTGCGGCAGGTATTTCACGATACCCGGATAAATAATCAGAATTACAGCCACCGTAATGACGCTGGTTATGGCAAACGTTTTAAACTCGTAGTCAAATTTCCGGAAATAAATAATCAAAGCCAGAAAAGGCAGTGCAAGTACGTTCAGAAGGTGAACACCAATGGCAAGACCGATAAGATAGGCGATGATCAACAAATAGCGTTCATTTCCCGGTTTTTCGGATTTTTCAGACCAGACCAGTGACAACCACACAATCAGAGCAGTAAACAGCATGGATGGCGCATAAACTTCGGCTTCAACGGCGTTAAACCAGAAACTGTGAGTAAAGGCAAAAGTAAGGGAACCGACGGCGCCACTGACCATGGCAATCATCCAGTCGGTTTCCGATTCCAGTTTTCCACGCCATTCGCGAAATAAATGCACGATGATCAAATATAACAGCATTACCGTCAATGCGCTGGAAATTACGGAAATATAGTTTACACGAAGGCCGATATCCGACACAAAAGGAATCATCGAAAATATTCGCCCGACCAGCAAATACAAAGGAGCGCCCGGCGGATGCGGCACGGCCAGTTTGTAACTCGCGGCGATAAACTCTCCGCAATCCCAATAGGAAACGGTGGGAGCTACGGTCAGAGAATAAACAACAAATGTTATGGCGAAAACCAACCAGGATAAATAAACACTAATTTTTCGATAATCCATTTACAATTCCTTTGTTATCGTTCGATTTGGTAAAAAAGATTATGAAGCTACTTAATTAACACGGATCAGGCAAATTATTTTTGATCCGTATTGAACGCGTTTTACGATTTGTTTTTAAGAAGGTTCACAACATTTTTTTAATCAGATCGCTGCTTTTCCTGCCAAGCAGAAAATATTGCCAGGCGATACTCCCTCTGAACATTTTACGCATTATTTCTCTGTCTGATACTACACGTAAATTCCTTTGTCGTTCACGCTTTTTCCAGATCGACGGTAAATTATACAAAACATAGCCCAGGCTTTGCAGAATTGCAGCGGCCCATTTAATTCTGGTTTTCAAAAGCGCAAGAAATAACGTTGCAATTTCCAGCAGAATGCGCACGGGCAGAATCCACAACAAATTTTTCAGGGAATAGTTTTTTATGAGCATAACCAGGTTGTTACGATGGTTCAGGTACATTTTGCGTTTGTTTCCGGCCCCGAGGGTATAGCCAGAATAGTGATAAAGAAACGTGCCGGTAACCACCAGACTGCGATAGCCCGCAAGATGACTCCGCCAATTTAAATCAATCTCTTCCATGTGGGCAAAAAAATCTTCATCCAGCATGCCGATTTTTTCAATCATCGATCTGCGTACCATACAGGCCGTTCCCGATGCCCAGAATATTTCCGGATTAATCCTGTCATACTGCCCTTCATCCTTTTCAATGGATTCGAACAACCTGCCGCGCACAAACGGATATCCGAAAATATCAATTTCGCCCCCCGCACCGCCGGAATAGTCAAAAAGTTCTTTATCCTGAATGGATAAAATCTTTGGTTGCAGGATTCCGGCGGTTTCATCCTTTACGGCGGCTTTATACAGTTCACTCAAAAAATTTGGCTGAACTTCCGTATCGTTGTTGAGCAGCAGGAACCATTCCCCACCGGCGATTCGCATTCCCGCATTGCAGCCTCCGGCATAGCCAAGATTCTCCGCATTCTGAATCAGTGTTACCTGCGGAAACTCGCTTTTCACCATTTCCTGGCTTCCATCGGTCGAGCCGTTGTCGACAAGTAGAATCTCGTACGATTCGAATGAGTTCGCCGATAGTGATGTTAAACAGGCTCTCAATATTTTAATGCCGTTGAAATGCGGGATAATGACGGAAACAGCCGGATTGTTATTCATTTTTTCTTTTCACTCGCTTCATCGTTTTGTGCCTGAACAAATGCAAGTTTCAGCTCGCCCCTGATCTTTTCAAGAACCTTTTCCTCTTCTTCGGTCAGGTTGCCATTTGTTTTCAATGTCAGCATATCCAGGGAGTCAATGAAATATCGTGCCATTTCCAGATTGCGTTCCTGTTTTTTTGTTTGCGGGTTGGGAATCGCGCCCATAAAAATCAGTGCCGACTGATAAAACTGATGGACGAGATTCAGGAACAGCTTACTCGGGTCGTTTCGTGTATCCATAATAACCCCTCCTTTAACTAACTTTGCTCAGCAGGAATTTCGATTGATACCGTTCGATAAAAAAGAAACGTACTCCTTCGTTTTCTTCTTTTCTCAGTTGCGGATCATTTTTAATCAGATCGAAGGCATCCCGCCGCGCCAGATTCAACAGCTCCCGGTCTTCAATCGGGTTGGCCAGTTTAAAGGCCGGCATTCCGCTTTGGCGTTTTCCGAAAAAATCCCCCCAGCCGCGGAGTTTGAGGTCCTCTTCGGCAATTTTGAACCCGTCGGTGGTCTGAGTCATTATTTTCATTCGTAATTGCGCTGTTTCACTGATATTGAAAGGGGTTTTCAATATACAGAAAGATTTTTTATCTCCCCGTCCCACCCGACCGCGCAGCTGATGCAGTTGTGAGAGACCGAAGCGTTCGGCATGTTCGATAAGCATAATCGTGGCTGCTTTTACATCAATTCCCACTTCGATTACCGTTGTCGAGACAAGTATTTTCACCCGACCGGAATTGAAATCCCCCATTACCGTTTCCTTTTCTTCAGATGAAAGACGGCCGTGCAGCAGGGTGACGGGAATATCCCGGAATTCAGTTTTCTTCAGTTTTTCAAAACTCTCCGTGGCCGCCTTCAAATCCATTTTTTCAGATTCTTCCACCAGTGGAAATACAATATATGCCTGCTCGCCGGCCAAAACCCGTTCACGAATAAACTCATAAATGTCCGAAGCCTTATCATCGAAACGCCAGACGGTCTGAATCGGCATGCGTCCCGGCGGCATTTCATCCAGCACCGAAACATCCAACCCGCCGTAAACGGAAAGCGCCAGTGTGCGCGGGATCGGCGTAGCGGTCATGATCAGCACATCGGCATTTATGCCTTTTTCCGTCAAAGAAGCGCGTTGCATCACCCCGAACCGGTGCTGTTCATCAACTACCACCAGCCCCAGTTTACGAAAAGATATTTTTTCCTGTATCAGCGCATGAGTTCCGATAACGATCATCGGTTCCTCCGATTCCATCATCACTGAAATATCTTTTCTCTCCCGGGAAGAAGTGCTTCCACGCAATAAACGGACAGTGATATCCAGAGCACCCAACGCCCTGCTGATATTGAAATAGTGTTGTTCGGCGAGAATCTCCGTCGGCACCATCAATGCGGCCTGGTAGCCATTGTCCACCGCCAGCAGCATGGCCATGGTCGCTACGAGGGTTTTCCCGGAACCAACGTCGCCCTGCAGCAGGCGGTTCATCGGGTGGGGACTTTTCATATCCGCTCTGATTTCTTTCACTGCTTTTTTCTGGGCGGCAGTCATGGTAAAAGGTAAAGATTTATAGTAACCTTCCAGGCGCGGACTCGGTTTCAGGAATGCAATGCCGGGATCCTTCAGTTTTGAACTGTTCCGCTGCAGCGCAAACAACAATTGCTGGAAAAAAAATTCTTCGTATTTCAAGCGGGCCAGCCCACGGTCCAGGTGTTCACCGCTGTCCGGATCATGTACAAAACGGAAACTGTCCCGTCGGGATAAAAACCCGCGGGACGATACAATGTCTTCCGGTAGATTTTCTTTTATAATATTCAGATGATTTTGAAGCAGATTGAAGAAGATTCGCCGGAAAGTGTAGGAATTTATACCGGCTTTTCTCAACATATCACTGCCGGGATACAGCGGGAGGATTTTTCCGGTATGCAACGTATGGTCCAGTTCCGCACCGCCCAGTTTATCGAAATCCGGGTGGGTCATCTGATAACCGCGATAATAGGAAACTTTACCGGAAAGCGCAACCCAGTCGCCAACGGAGAATACCCGTTTGAACTGCTCGATGGCATTGAACCAGATTGCTTCCAGCAGGCCGGTTTCATCACGGATAACGATGTAAAAAAACCGCTTGCGTGCGTAGCGGATTCCGGCGGCCTCCACTTTACCGATTACGGTTACTTCTTCACCGTCGGTCTGTAATTGCCCGAGCGGCACAATCTGGCGACGATCGATATATCTCCGGGGAAAATATTCGAACAGGTCCTCGATCGTTGCCAGCCCTGCTTTGGCCAGTACCTCCGCCCGTTTCGGTCCGATCCCTTTTATGTACTGAATATCTACAGTTGATGACATGCGGTTGTTAGCGGCGGGTATGCCGGACGATGACTCCATCTTCCAATTCCACAACCGTTGTGGCCTGCTCCGCCATCAATTCGTTATGTGTTACAATTATGAATGTTTGTTCAAATTTATTGTTCAGGTCCAGTATCAGCCGGTACATGGCTTCACTGTTCCGTTTATCCAGATTGCCGGTCGGTTCATCGGCCAGTACCAGCTGGGGACGGTTAATCAGAGCACGCGCCACCGCCACCCGTTGCTGTTCTCCACCGGAAAGCTCGCCGGGCTTATGCTGAAGCCTCTCGGACAACCCGACCTCGCTCAGCAATTGCGTCGCTTTTTCCTGCAGTTTTCCGTTGCTTTCATGGATCATGCCGGGAATCATCACATTTTCAAGAGCCGTAAACTCCGTAAGCAAGTGGTGAAACTGAAATACAAAACCGATGTTACGATTCCTGAACCTTGCCAGATCGTTGTCGCTCAGACTGAATAGATCGGTACCGCTTATCGTTATGTTGCCGTTCGTCGGCTTATCCAGTCCGCCGACCAGATGCAGCAACGTGCTTTTTCCCACTCCCGAAGGCCCCATGATAACAACAATTTCACCCTTCCTTACGTTCAGGTTCACATCACGCAGAACTTCTATTTTATGCTCATCCTTGCCATAAGATTTAGCCAGGTGCTCGATTTTGAGGATCGTTTCACTCATAACGGATAGCCTCCACGGGATACAGCCGCGAAGCTTTGAAAGCGGGGTATACAGAGGCGAGAAAACACAGCACCATCGCGGCAGTTGATATGGCGAAGAAATCGACCCATTCCATTCGGATGGGCAATGAATTTATAATGTATACATCCGACGGCAGCGAAATGATCTGGTAATGCAACTGAACAAATCCGATTCCATACCCCAGAATACTGCCCAGAACCGTTCCAACGATGCCGATAATTACTCCCTCGAACATAAAGATTTTCATGATACTGTTTGAAGTAGCTCCCATGCTTTTCAGAATGCCGATCTCACGTGTTTTTTCCATTACGATCATGATCAGCGAACTTACGATATTAAAAGCCGCAACCATGATGATCAGGCACAGAATAACAAAAGCGCCCCACTTTTCGATTTCCATCCAGCTGAAAAGCGATTTGTTCAGATCGAACCAGGTAAGTGTCGTATAAGGATAGCCCAGTTCCGATTCCAGTTCTTCGGCTACTGTTCCGGCAGCCTGGTAATCATCCAGTTTAATTTCGATCCAGGAAATACCGCCCGGCATTTTGAACAGTTTCTGCGCATCTTCAATCGAAATAAATGAGAACAGACGGTCATAATCGTAATACCCGAATCCGGCGATACCGGCCACGTAAAACTTCATGGCACGCGGCTGTGAAAATATTCCGCCCTCTTTGGGCAAGGTAAGCACCACCACGACATCACCGATATTGAGTGTCAACAGTGCATCGGCCAGGTACCTTCCGAGAACAATGCCGGGAATCTTCCGCCCTTCGATTTCCCGCTCTCTGAAATCCAGGTCGCCCAGAACAATGTTTTTGCGCAGGTCGGAAACTTCGTCGATGGTACGCATGTCAACCGCCTTTACCCCGGTCGGTCGCTGCGCATGACTGCTGCGGATCATGCCTTCTTCAAAAATCGTCGGGGATGCACCGATTACCCGCGGATGTTTTTTTATAACCGTCATCAGTTTATCGGTCTCGTTAATCGTTTCCGAATAAAACTTCCGCAACCGGATATGTGCATCGGCACCGATAATTTTTGTACGGACTTCCGATTCAAAACCGTTCATCACCGATAAAACCAGGATCAGGGCGGTCACCCCGATCATGACTCCAAATATCGAGATATAGGTAATTATTGAAATAAAACCGGTTTTACGTTTTGCGCGCAGGTATTTTTTGGCAATAAAATATTCAAATGACATAAATGGTTACGATCCCTCCGGGCGCATTTGCGGGAAAAAGATGACATCGCGGATACTGGCCGAATCGGTCAGCAGCATCGTCAGACGGTCGATACCGATCCCCAGTCCTGCAGTCGGCGGCATGCCATATTCCAGCGCACGTACAAAATCTTCATCCATCACCTGTGCTTCATCATCGCCCCGTTCGCGCAGTTTCAATTGTTCCTGAAACCGTTCCCGCTGATCGACCGGATCATTCAGTTCACTGAATGCATTGCCGATTTCCTTGCCGCCGATGAACGGCTCAAAGCGTTCCACCAGTTTGGGGTTATTGCGATGCTTTTTCGCCAGCGGCGACATTTCCAGCGGATAATCCGTAATAAATGTCGGCTGAATCAAATTCGGTTCCACTTTTTCCCCGAAGATCTCATCGATCAGTTTTCCGCTGCCCATACTTTCATCTTCTTCGACACCCAGTTCTTTTGCCGTTTCACGCAGCCGCTTTTCGTCCATTTCGCTGATATCGATTCCGGTATACTGCTTTATGGCCTCGAACATGGTCAGGCGCTGCCAGGGCGGACTGAGGTCGATTTCATTTCCCTGGTATGTAATTATCGAACCACCCAGAACCGTTTCACACAAATGGGCGAAAATCTTTTCAACGAAATCCATCATCCAGTTATAATCGCGATAGGCCACATAAAGTTCAACCTGCGTAAATTCAGGATTGTGAAATCTATCCATTCCTTCATTACGAAAATCTTTGGCAAATTCATATACCCGGTCAAAGCCACCGACGATCAGCCGTTTCAGATACAATTCATTGGCTATGCGCAGGTACAGATCAATATCGAGTGAATTGTGGTGGGTAACGAACGGCCTTGCGGTCGCCCCGCCGTAAATCGGTTGCAGAATGGGCGTTTCAACTTCGATAAAGCCGTTGGAATTAAAAAAACTTCGCATTTCGGCAATAATACGCGAGCGTATCATGAATACTCTTTTTACATCAGGATTTACCACCAGGTCTACATAGCGCTGCCTGTAGCGCAACTCTTTATCGGCGAACTGATCGTAAACAACCCGCTCACCGTCTTCAATTTTTTCCTTGACAATCGGCAAAGGACGGATTGATTTACTGAGCAATTCAAATTCTGCGGCCAATACGGAAATTTCTTCCGTTCGTGTTTTGAACACTTCGCCTTTAATGCCGACAAAATCGCCGATATCCAGCATCTTGAAGACTTCGAATGCTTTATCACCGACTTTGTCTTTACGAATATAAACCTGAATCTTACCCTGCTGATCCTGCAAATGAAAAAACGCCGCTTTGCCCATCAGGCGGACAGACATCATGCGACCGGCAACGGCAACCGTTTTTCCTTCGAGATTATCGTAATTATTGATAATCTGATCGGAAAAATGTGTATTCTTGAAATTGTAGCCGAACGGATTGACCTGCATTTCGCGCAGGCGATCCAGCTTTTCCCGTCTTATTCTCAGCAGTTCACTTAATTCTTCCACTTTTTCTCCTGTTATCTTCAACTTTCACTGAATTTGACCAGATACTCGTTTATGAATGCTTGAATATCTCCATCCATTACCGCCTGTGTGTTGCTTGTTTCTACGCCGGTACGATGGTCCTTAACCATATTATAAGGATGAAACACATAGGACCTTATCTGGCTGCCCCAGGCGATTTCTTTTTTATCTTCTGAAAATTTATCCAGTTCTTTCTGTTTCTCTTCCTGTTTCAGTTTGTACAGGCGGGCCGCCAGGATTTTCATTGCATTGGCTTTGTTTTTGTGCTGACTGCGTTCATTCTGGCACTGAACAACGATACCGGACGGCAAATGAGTAATTCGAATGGCCGAATCGGTTTTATTCACATGTTGCCCCCCGGCACCGCTCGCCCGATAGGTATCTATTTTCAAATCGGCAGGATTAATTTCGACATCCACGGCATCGTCAATCTCGGGTAGCACAAAAACCGATGCAAATGAGGTGTGACGTCTGCTGTTGGCATCGAAGGGTGAAATACGAACCAGGCGATGGACGCCGGCCTCGGCTTTCAGGTAGCCGTATGCAAAATCGCCTGCGATTTCCACGGTGGCGCTTTTTAAACCTGCTTCGTCACCCGCCTGGTGATCGAGAAT
>JAJRVZ010000120.1 GCA_024277055.1 Calditrichota bacterium | reverse complement strand
CGTTTCGCCGACGATGCGCGGATAATATTTCATTTTCGAGATATTGTTGCCGACGGTCTTCCACATATTCTGGAACACTTCGGTCGAGCCGGTAAAATGGATACCGGCCAGGTATTCGCTGGCCATAACCGGGTTTCCGACCTGTGCGCCGGATCCCGGAATAAAATTGATCACACCGTCGGGCAGGCCCGCTTCTTTGAACAGCAGCATCAGCTGGTAAGCGGAGAACACGGCACTGGAAGCCGGTTTCCACAGGGCGACATTCCCGACAAGCGCCGGTGCGGTCGGTAAATTTCCGGCGATGGATGTAAAATTGAATGGGGTAACCGCAAAAATAAATCCTTCCAGCGGACGATATTCAACACGGTTCCACATGCCGCCGGGCGAGTAGGGTTGATCGGCGATCAGCTGCGTCATATAATAGCTGTTGAAACGCCAGAAATCGATCAGTTCGCAGGCGGCGTCGATTTCCGCCTGAAATGCTGTTTTAGACTGTCCGATCATCGTGGCGGCATTCAGGGTATCTCTCCACGGACCGGCAAGCAGATCGGCCATTTTCAAAAATATGGATACCCGGTGTTCCCAGGGCATGTCGGCCCATTCCTGCCGGGCTTTTAACGCGGCTTCCACGGCCATATTCACTTCTTCGGCACCGGCTTTGTGGTAAACGCCAAGCCTAACCGAATGATCGTGCGGAACTTTCAGTTCTGCTGTATTCCCCGTGCGAATCTCTTTACCGCCGATAATCAAGGGGATATCGAAACTCCGGCTTTGCAGTTCAGCCAGTTTCTTTTTCAGTGAAACTTTTTCCGGCGAACCCGGCGCGTAGCTTTTAATCGGCTCATTAACCGGTTCCGGCACTTTGAATATTGCGTTTGACATGCTGGTTGCTCCTTACTCTCAAAGTATATTCGTTGACCTGATCCTTTTCTGAAATTTAGTTCCACAAAATACTAAAATCAACCATGATTTACAGATAGCAGATTGTTTTTTATTGAGTTATAAAGAATGTTTATACACATTGATCAATATTTATTACAAATAAAGTATTTAAATTATTTATTTGAACAGAATTGTTCTTTTTCAGAAATTTCCGGTACGGTTTTAAATCTGAATGCCAAGAATGCTGAAAAAACTTAGATATAAAACAGGCTTTGTAATCGCCTATCTTTTTTCCCTGCTTCCTTTCCGGGTGATGCACCGGATTTCGGATTTGCTGTTTTTTATTTCCTGGTATCTGATCAGCTATCGTAAATCGATTGTGCTGATGAATCTGAAAAATTCGTTTCCCGGGAAATCGGAACGGGAGATAACCAGAATCGCCAAACAGTTTTACCGTTTTTTTTTCGACCTGACCCTCGAAACCTTAAAGACGCTTTCCATGACCCGAAAACAGGCCTTGCGGCATTGCCGGTTCGACGAAGATTCGTTCCGGTTACTGGAAAAATTATATGCTGAAAACAAGGACCTGTTGCTGGTTCTCGGACATTACGGCAACTGGGAACTGGCCGGTACCGTATTCAGCAGTTTATGCAGCCACCAGCTGTATGTTATTTACAAACCACTGAGCAATCCTTTTTTTGATCGACTGGTTTATCACATGCGCAGCCGCTGGGGAACGAAACTGATCGCAACCCGGAACACCTATGAACGAATGAATGAAATCCGCGGCACGGGAGCGGCCGTTGCCTTCATCGCCGATCAAAGTGCAAAACCGGACAATGCCTACTGGACGACTTTTCTGAACCAGGAAACCCCGGTTTTCTGGGGTACGGAACTGATATCCAAAAAATTTAATATTCCCGTGGTCTACATGACCATCCGTCGCGAACGACGGGGAAAATATAAAATATTTATAGAAATGCTGGTGGAAAAACCGCGCTCCACCCGGCGGGGTGAAATTTCCGAGGCCCACACCCGCAAACTGGAACGGGATATTCTGGCACAGCCTGAACTCTGGCTCTGGTCGCACAGAAGATGGAAGTATGAACGATTGAAAACCGAGGTTCCGGAACCCGTCGATGGAACCGAGTAATTACTTTAACAGCAAAAATTTACCGACCAGACTCGAACCTTTTTTACGGATGAGATAAAAATATTCACCGCCGGCAGCACGGTTCGCATTGAAATCCAGCGATATAGTATTCTCACCGCTGTGAAGATAAATCTTTTTTGACTGACCTTTCTGCCCCGTATATCATAGATCAGCAACTCCGCAGAGAATGAAAAGGGGGTACTGATAATGATTCTGGTGCTGCCGTTGAACGGATTCGGATAATTGCCGCGAATGGCAAAGGCAAAGGGAATCTTTATTACAACCGTTTTTGAAATTGATTCATACCGGCCGTTTAATTCATGGATTTCCAGAAGATACTCATACTCCGCCCCGGGAGTAGCACCTACCGGAGAATCAAAATATTCGTATTCCAGCGGGTTGCTGCTGCTCAGCCTGCCCGAAAGATTTGAATTACTTTCATAGCTGTCTACTAATTTAAAGGATTTTTCCGGCTTTTCCCGCCGGAAAATATAAAAGCCGAGATTATTTAATTCCGATTCCGTACGCCACTGCAGGTGAACCCGATTGTTTTCCCACCCGGCTCTGAAATAGCTTATCACAAGCGGCAATGATGTATCCGTATTCTGCATGACCGAATCGAGAAACGGAATGGAAATATCGAACCGTTCGGGAACACCGCTGTTGTGATCGCCGTTGTAAGAATAATAGGTATAGTCTATCCCAAGCCGGTCCAGCGTATCGGCGAAGGTTAACTGCTGACTATGCAGGTGAAACTCATCCTGCACACCACAATCGAAATATACGGCATTTGTGCCGAACACCGGGTCTTGAACAGCAAGATAAGCCGGGTTGAAATGAATCCAGCACTGATTCAGGGAATCAATAATATTCCCTGAATTATCCACCGGCAAATCTACGGGTTCGGGACTGTTGGACAAATTCGGAGTAAAAGCTCCCGCCATGCTGTACATATAGCCAGAAAATAGTCCTGCATCCGGGTCGTAGGGACCGCTGCCGCCGTTCTCCGCCAGCAAGTCCGGTATTCCATCCGGCAACAGGTTCAGATCCAACGGTCCACTATGCGACGCAACGGCAACAAATACTCCGGGGTGTTTGATCATCAGTTTCATAGCCCCAAAACCGCCCATGGAATGTCCCATAATCGACCGCTTCGTTTTTTCACAAATCGTTCTGTAAGTAGCGTCAATATATTGAATCAGATCATTACAAATATAATCTTCATAATTTCCGTACAGGACGGAATTGGTATAAAAACTGCCGAGATAGGGCGGCGCACTGCCATCCGGCTTAACCAGAATCGTTGGCTGTATGGTCCCGGAATTTATCAGATTGTCCATTTTAGCAGTCAGGTAATCATAACTGTTATTATCGGATCCGGCTCCATGCAAAAAATAGATTACGGGATAGGTCCGGTCGGGAACCGAATAATAATCCGGAGGCAAGTATACATTTACCTTTTTCACGCTACCGAGGGCCTGGCTGAAAAAACTGTCGTGAACCAGGGTACCGTTTTGTTTGGCAGCCAGATTTGATAAAAATAAAGTGAATACGATTATTGTACTTTTCCGTATCATAATTTTCCTGCAAAATCGGTATGAAGTTCATGGAAATCGGCAACAATTGCATCGGTAATCTAAAATAATTGCAACGTTGTCTTTTATAGAGCTCCCCCCAGTACTACACTCGTTTTCATTTCCCTGATGGAACCGCTTCGGTCGTTCAGCGCCTGCACAAAAACGATATAAATACCCATACGGGCCTTTACCCCTTTGCCGTCTTTTCCATCCCACACCACATCAAAACGGCTGCCGCTGAAATGCACGGCGTGCAACGTGCGAATCAGGCGCCCCAGTATGTCGTAAATCTGAATTTTGATGCGAACGCTGTTTTCCGGCAGCTGCCCGCTGATGGTAACCCGATCTTCAAATCCATCACCATCCGGCGAAAACGGATTCGGGCTGACAGACAGTTTTGCACTTCGCGGAGAAAGCGAAGACCAGATGCTGTTTCTCTCTCCCGGTGTGGCGCCGGCAGCCGCAACACAGGGACCCCAGTTTGCAGCACTGCCTGCGTAAAGGGCCGCATTGATACGTTCAAGACTTATGTTACCACTTTCCCCTTCCAACCAGCTCTCAGTGTAGGGTACCTGTTCCTGCCAGCCTCCGGACGGATCCAGCAGCAGTATTCGCTCTTCGCTGTTATTCAAGGTCGGAAAATTTTTTGTTATCAGAACAAGGCTGTCAGCTGTATGGAAAAAAGAATCAAGTGAATCGGCCGCAATCACTTTGAACTGGTGCGGGTAAATCCAGGCCGCTGTATCTATGGTTGCGGTGTCCACCTGGTCGGTAATTGCCCAGCCGCTCAGGTACACCGCCTGTTCCCCGCTGTTATAGATTTCCACCCATTCCGGCTCATCGATCGCCGTCAGAAACTTGATTTCATTAATATGAAGGGTGTTCTCCCGCACCAGTACACTGATTTCTTTTATACTGCGATTGTTGGTTTCTCTTTCATCACCCTTATAATCAAGATCGGCGATGAGCCGGTGCAGGCCGGCTTCGGTGCTGTCCCAGATAATCGTTATCCGTTGTGTGTCCTGCCGGACCGGCAACGACAACCGAATTGAGTCCTGATAAATAATCAAATCGCTCCGGCCGGGCTTCCCGTCATTGTTACGATCCGAAAACAACTGCAAATATGCCTTTCCGCTGATACCGTCCAATCCGAAATTGGAAACGGTGATTGTTACCGGGACCGAAGTATCTTCGAACAAAACAGCCGGCAGCTGAATGGCATTATCAGAAAATCCCGGGTCAATCCGGCGTGGGGAGACACTGTTTTCCGCTCCGGGTGTTCCTCCCGGAAATAACCCGTCTTGCCAGTTTTCAGCCGTATCGGGACCGTCGAGCAGAACCTTTTCATCGGAAAAGCCGGGCCTGTTTCCGGTGGAATAGCGGTAGGTGCACAACGTATCCCCCAGCGAGTCCACGATTGACAGGTACTCGCCTCTGCTGTTGGAAAGACCGCTGTTGCCGAGCGAATTATCTTCAACTTTCAGAATCAATACATCCGGCGCGATGATGGAATCGTAGGTGGTTGAATTGCCGAAATAACTGCCGTCCAGAATGACGGCAAAACGGCGGGGCGCCAGACGGGTTCCGCCACGATGCGGAAGAATTCGGTCGTGGCCGCTGCTGTCGCTGAACACCCACCCGGTTATATCAATGGAATCCGTTTCGGACAAATTAAAGATTTCTACGAATTCATCATGATTTTCGTTTGTGGATACATCATACATTATTTCGCTGAAAGTTACCTGCGCAAAAAGGAATGACGGCAACAAAACGAACAGCTGCTTCAGCCAGAAATTCATCGGTAAATCTGGTTTTGTTTTATTTATAGTTCGGACATCCTGCGATCAATTATTCATCCGGAGAGGATTATATCGCCGGAATTTATAAAACGATTATTCCCGGTACAAATAATTTTTTTCAATATTTCATCAGCCGCCGAAAATACCGGAACGATTTTCATATTTCCTAACAAACATCTAACAATTCACTAATAAAATCTTTACCGGGCCTTTATAGGTTTGGTGCACCAAAATGAAAAAGGAATTTAAACCAATATTTCAGGAGGTACAATTCATGTATCACAAACTCAAAACCGCCCTCCTCATGATTTTGATGCTTAGTTTTGCGGTTTCAGCTCAAACGGTAAAAGTTGACACACGAATCCCGAAGTACAAAAAGGTCGCCGGTGTCAGCGGAAATGCCAACAGTATCGGTTCCGACACGATGAACAACCTGATGACGCTGTGGCTCGAAGGTTTTCGCAAGTATTACCCGACCGTAAACATTCAGGTGGAGGGAAAAGGTTCGTCAACCGCGCCTCCGGCCCTGATCGAAGGAACCGCACAATTCGGACCGATGTCCCGTAAAATGAAGTCGAAAGAAATCGACAAGTTTGAAGAACACTACGGTTTCAAGCCGACGACCATTCGCACTTCGCTGGATGCTCTGGCCGTTTTTGTAAATAAAGACAACCCGATCGATTGTCTGTCACTTGAGCAGGTTGACGCCGTTTTTTCAAAAAGCCGCAAGCGTGGACACGGCGAAGTAAAAACCTGGGGCGATCTCGGACTGAAAGGTGATTGGGCAAACAAACCGATCAGCATTTACGGTCGTAACTCGGCTTCCGGCACCTACGGTTTTTTTAAAAAGCATGCGCTGAAAAAGGGTGACTACAAGGACGAAGTGAAAGAACAGCCGGGATCAGCGTCCGTTGTACAGGGGGTAACCGAAGACAAATACTCCATCGGTTACAGCGGAATCGGATACAAGACCTCCGGTGTTAAAGTAGTACCTCTGGCGAAAAAAGAAGGCAAACCGTGTTATGACGGCGGTTATGAAAATGTTACCGGCAAGAAATATCCGCTGGCAAGATACCTTTATCTCAACATCGTGAAGTATCCCGGCAGGCCGCTTGATCCCCTGGTAAAGGAGTTTCTGAAATTCGTACTCAGTTATGAAGGACAGCAAATTGTGGTAAAAGACGGTTACCTGCCATTACCCTATGAAATCGTTCAGGATGAATTGAAGAAGATTAACTGATGTATAGTAAAATGCTAAGGGAGGGATCATACCGCATCTCTTCCTTTTCTGCACGTAAAGCAATTGCAAGCGGAGAAACACTTAACAATGAAGATTGAAACTCCCGAAAATCTGCGGATCCGAAATGAACGGGTCAACCGTAATATGCGAAAAATCATTTCAACGGGTGGATACAGTATAATCGTCAGTATTATTGCCATTTTGCTGTTTTTGCTCTACCAGAGCCTGCCCCTGGCAAAAGATGCTGCGATTGATGAAATACTGTCCGTAGATACAGGTCGGCCGGAAAACCGGATTCTGCTCATCGGCTCGGATGAATATCAGGAAATATACTACCTGATTCGCCGGGATGGTTCGATTCGATTTTCCAGGTTTATTGACAACCGGACTGTTCTGGAAAAAAAACTCAATCTGAACGAGAATGAAAAAATCCTGACCGCCGGAATGGGCGGATTAGGCAAACACCTGTTTGCGGTTGGTACGGATCAGGGTCGTATTATCACCGCGGAGATCCGGTTTAAGGCCATTTATAAAAGTGATCAGCGGACGATCAAACCTTCACTGCGTTTGATTAATGAATTTACCGCCGAACCTGTTCAGGATTCGGTAGCGGCGCATATTGAGCAACTGTCCTTTCGTCAGAATGAAGACGGATTCCGCTACTGGGCCTGGAAAAACCACAGCGGGCATATAGTGGTAAAGATATATGACTCCGATGAAGAAGAGTATTACAAACAGGACCTGACGGACGAACTGGGCGGGAAAATACCGGCGGCAATGACCATCAGTTTTCATGGCGAATACCTGATCGTTGCCAGTACCACCGGGGAAGCTTTCTGGTTCGATCTGAGCGATGCGGAGGATATGTCGTTGACGGATAAATTCCGTCTTTCCAATGAACCGGTCACCAAACTGGAATACCTGCTCGGGGATAATGCTTTCATCGTCGGCACAAGCGCCGGCAACCTGACGGAATGGTTTCAGGTACGTACGGCGGAAACTACCATGAAATTTCGACCGATACGAACATTTACCGCGCAACATGCGGCAATTACACAAATAATCCCCTCACCCCGAAACCGCGGTTTTATGTCCGTTGACGCCGCAGGAAATATTCAATGGAATTACGGAACTACCGGTGAATCACCCGTACAATTCCGCAGCAGTAAAAATCCCGTTCAGGCTGCCGCCATCGCCCCGAAAGCCGACGGGATGATTCTGGCGGATATTAAAGGCCGCCTGGGCCAGTACCTCCTTGACGATCCGCATCCGGAAACGACAACCGGTACCCTGTTCGGAAAAGTTTGGTACGAGGGTTATCCGCAGCCGGAATTCGTCTGGCAGTCAACGGGCGGCAGTGATGAATTCGAATCAAAATTCAGCCTGATTCCCTTAATCTTCGGAACCCTTAAGGGTACTTTATATG
>JAJRVZ010000119.1 GCA_024277055.1 Calditrichota bacterium | reverse complement strand
TTTCTGCGATTGTCGAAATTTATCTTCCAGGAGTTTCTGCTCTGTTATATCTTCTTTCAGGGCAATGAAGTGGGTAACACGACCGTTTGAATCTTTGATCGGACCGATGGTCGCATCTTCCCAGAAAATTTCACCGGATTTTTTTCGGTTCTTGAATTGGCCCGTCCAGACATTTCCTGCAAGAATAGTACCCCATAATTCTTCATAAAATTTGCCGTTCATTTCACCCGATTTCAAAATGCGCGGGGTTTTGCCTTCCACCTCGAAAAAGGCGTAGCCCGACACCTGGCTGAATTTGGGATTTACATATTCAATCTCACCGTTGCGGTTAGTGATAACAACGGAAACCGGGCTTTGTTCGACAGCCTGTGAGAGCTTCCGTAATTGTTCCGCAGCACGTTTATTGATACTGAGGTCTTTAATGGATATGCCATGGTATATTTCACCTTCCACAACCCAGCTGGCAACGGTCAATTCCGCTGGGAAGACGCTTCCGTCGCTGCGCAACCCGCTTACTTCGATGGTAACCCGGGGTTTACGCTGCAAACCCTGAACATTCTGCCGAATCTGTTCGGAACAGGCTTCCCGCTCGTTCGGGACTAGGAGTTTGTAAAACGGCATATCGTGCAGTTGAAGACCGGCATAATTGAAAAGGGCGGGAAGGGTGTCATTCCAGCTGATGATTTTCTGTTCGTCATTCAGAATCAGCAAGCCGTCCCCTACGGTTTTGATCAGATCGTAACTGAAAGATTTCAGCAACGATTCCGGTGTCGATTTACTTTTATTTGATTTTTCCGGTAAAAAACGGCCCCTAACGGAAGACAGTGACAACAAGGTCACGGCCAGCTGATAGTCGTTAAAAGGATATTGCAGCAACTGGTCCGCGTGCAGTTCAAGGGAACGCAGCCCGATATCTTTATCGTCTATATTTTCCGTGTAAAAAACGATGGGAATTTTACGGGTTTCACGATTCTTTTTTAACAGCCGGCAGACGCGAAAACTGTCCCGCTGCGGGAGTCCCGCATACAGCAGGATCACATCGGGTTTTTCGATTACGGCGTCATCAAAGGCCTGATTCCCGGAGGTTGATACGGAAACTTGAATTTCAGACAGAATGTTCCGGGCAGCAATACCGGCCTGAAAAGCTCTTTTCTCTTCGTGATCGATGATTAGAATCAGCATGTTCTTCTAAATCCGTATGGTATCACTAACCGGATTCATACCATAACTTTTATACATTTGATATGAGTATTTCCCACCCAACAGGGGTATTACTGAACAGTCGACTTCCTTGATTTATTCTAAATATAAATTTCTTAAAAAGAAAAATTCGGAGCAAGTATACAAATAAAAAAAAACCGGAACGAAACCGTCCCGGTTCTGGCATGCGATTTAACAGAATTTGTCAAATGCATCGATCAGATCCTGAGCGATCTGCTCCGGAAACCGACCTTCTATTTGATGACGTGGTAACATAAAAACCAGCTCACCATCCTTGAATAAAGCGATGGACGGTGAAGAAGGAGGAAATCCCTGAATGAACGACCGTGCCCGGGCAGTGGCTTCAGCATCCTGACCGGCAAATACGGTAGTAATATTGTCGGGTGTTTTCGTGTGACTCAAAGCCAGGCGGACACCCGGTCGGGCGTTTCCTGCCGCGCAACCGCAAACGGAATTAACGACCAGCAGGGTGGTGCCTTTCCCGTCAGAAAGCATAGCATCAACCGCTTCCGCTGTTCGTAATTCCTTCACGCCGATGGTCGTCAGTTCTTCCCGCATCGGTGCAACCACTTCTTCGGGATACATCATATTTTCTATCTCCTTTCGTACAATGTCAGAATATAGGAAACGAGGGTAGTTTTTTTTCTATTCCTGTTTTTTCCGTCCGGAAACGGGTAAATCGGTGCAAAACGAGTCCTGACAAAAATTTACCCGTTCCCCCGGTTGATGTTGATTCACTGTCTCGGAAATGACATGATTAAAAAAAGTGACGGGTAATTCAGACCATACCGATGGAAATTCATAGAATACGCAACGCCATCACCAGGCAAAACGCGCTGCTTTGATAATAGCTTCAACCATGCTGCTCTCGTTGGCTTTACCTTTGCCGGCCAGTTCCATCGCCGTGCCGTGATCAACAGAGGTACGCAGAAAGGGCAGACCCATCGTAAACGACACCGTTCGATAAAAATCGTAGCTTTTAGCCGCAATATGTCCCTGGTCGTGATAAAGTGAAAGTACGGCATCATAATCGCCCTGAGCAGCGAAATGAAAAACGGAATCGGCGGGTATCGGCCCGGAAATATTCAGTTGCCGGGCACGGGCCTGTTGTACCGCCGGTTCAAGAATCTCCGCTTCTTCGTTACCGAACAGGCCTCCGTCACCGGCATGGGGATTCAGTGCGGCCAGGGCAAGAGCAGGCCTGTTGATTCCCAGTTGCTCAAGAAACCGGACGCAGTTTCGCATACAGTTGACCAGATCCGGTACCTTCAGTTTGTTCGGGATTTCCCGGAAGGCAATATGCCGGCTGTAAAAAAAGATGCGCAATTCACGAGTTACGAACATCGTCATCGGGTTTCCGCTTTTTGTGAGCCCGGCGAACATGGCCGTGTGATCTGCATAGGGTATCTTTACCTGTTTCAGTGCTTTTTTGTTAATGGGACCGGTGGTCACCGCCTGCACTGTTTTTTCCAAAGCGGCAGCGGTAGCGGTGCGGATACAATTAAACGCATATTTCCCGGCTGTTCCGCTTATGGTTCCCGGTTGAATTTTCGCCGGCAGACGGGGCACCGGATAACAGAAAATTTTATTTTCTGCAAAATGAGCTGTTTCCGGCTGATCGGTAACGATTATTTTTACCGGTAGTCCCAAAGTATTCGCATAATACTCTAAAACCATCGGGTCGGCAAAAACCAGCGGACGGCAATGCCGATGGATTTGCGGATGTGCAGTGAGTGCCTTTAAAACGATTTCGGGACCGATGCCGTTCGGATCACCGGGAATAACGGCAATCAGCGGCAGCTTTGTTTTTATTGTATCCACAGGTGTATATTACAAAATCAGAAAATTTAACGCATAATTTAATATGGATACACAAATACAAAACATTTTTGTTCAGGCTGCATTCATGATCGGGTTCTCGCTTATCCACAGTATTGGGTCGACAGATACGGTAAAAGAAAAAGTTCGCCGGTATTGGCCGCGATTTTTTGCCTGGTACCGGTTGGCATACAACCTGGTCAGCCTGTTTCTGCTGGTATTATGGTATTTTCTGCCCAAACCGCAGGGCTATCTTTATCAGCTCGCTTCACCCTTTTCTCTGGTATTCTACGCCGTTCAACTGGCCTGCGTAATCGGATTTCTGCTGGCCCTGTCCGATTTCAGCGGCGGCGAATTTCTTGGGGTGCGGCAGGTGATTCGATTTCTGAAAGAAAGAAAAGTACCGCAACGGGATGAAAACTATGATCTGAATACAGGCGGCATGTACCGCATTTGCCGACATCCGCTCTATTTTTTCTCCATCGGCTTTTTTCTGTTCATACCGGAAATGAGTGTGTCATCCGCACTTATTACCCTGTGGCTCATTTTTTATTTTTATATCGGGAGTGTATTCGAAGAGAAAAGACTGATAAAAATATTCGGAAAGGAGTATATGGAGTATCGCCGGAGTGTTTCCCGAATTTTTCCGTGGAAGTGGCTTCGGAATAAATTACGATTTTCAGGATAAAATCTATTTGTCGGCAGGTTTGTTTTTCGAAAGTTCCAGCAGCGATTTGTTGCTGAATAACTGAGCGATCTGTTCTCTGAGGGAACCCCACTGTTCGTGAATGGCACAGGGGTTTTCCCCGCCGCATTCGGGCAGACCGAGTACACA
>JAJRVZ010000118.1 GCA_024277055.1 Calditrichota bacterium | reverse complement strand
TGGTGGCCGGGATGGATTCCCCCTGACTCCTATCCATCATGGCTAATGAACATATTCGGGGAACCCTCCGACAAAATCCGGGGGACAGATCTCATTTGGGAGTTCTTTCAGATGCATCCAAAGAAGTAAATGCCACAGAACAAATCGTTGCACCTGACATTTTTCAGCTACGCTCCAAAATGCAGGTGAACTCAGCCGTTATATTGATTTACGATGGATTTAAAAATCAGGTCTCGAAATAAAATGTATCATTTGACCAAAAATTGTGTTAAAATAGGCCATGGCTCGATAACCTCCTGTTTTAGTATTGTTTATGTGGAAAATAAATTTACAAAACAAAGGTTTATCGAGCTATTTTTATTTAATTTATTTTCATCTTAACCGGACACACATCTAAAGACCTGTAAAATTTCATATTTAGCCCTTCCGGAAATCCGAAGCAGAAATAAAAAATGGGGTGAAGTTGCTAAAAATGCAATCAAGAAATTATTCATTGGAGACAAGGAAATTATATTTGTCTAATATGGTAGCGTATAACAGGCGTTTGCACCAGCCGCTGCAACGCAGCGATGAAAACAAAAATCATAAAAATCGAATATTCTCGTGGCATTCGGCTCCCTAAAGTCATTCTTCATCAAATCGGCATCCCTGATGAAGTTAATTTGGAAGTGGATCGTGATCGAATTATTCTGAGACCTATTCGTCATCGAAGAAGTGGTTGGCGGGAAGCATTCCGGAAAATGGCCTCAAACTCTGATGATCGGTTATTGGATGGCAATGAAACTGTTTACCTGAGTTTGTGGGATGATGATGAATGGACGTGGAAAAGTGAATGAAACGATTCGATGTTTATCTTATAAACTTAGATGCCACCATAGGTAAAAAAATAAAGAAAATCCGTCCCTGTTTAGTGATTTCTCCTGATGAAATGAATGAATACATTTCCACGGTGAATGTTGCTCCAATGACTTCCCGTATTAAAGATTATCCATCCAGAGTTACATGCATATTTCAAAATACAAAAGGCCAAATAGTATTAGACCGAATCCGCACTGTCGACAAAATCAGATTAATAAAAAAACTTGGCGTGATTGATGACCAGTCGCAATATGACGTAATTCGAACACTCCGGGAAATGTTTTCGTTCTAACGCATGATTTCGTCTATAGGACGGAGTATTACTCTTTGCTGCACAGGACGCACGCAAGTAATATCCGGCCCGTTATATTTTGCTCAATATGTCATATTATCAAAAAAAAACCCCGGAAGCGACCTCCCGGGGTTTGTGGCAAGAATAACCGATTATTTCATATTTCTGATAATAGCATCGCCGAATTCGCTGGTCTTAAGCAGTTTGGCGCCTTCCATCTGTCTTTCCAGATCATAGGTCACGGTTTTCTGTTCAATGGAATTTTCAATTCCCTTAAATATAAGATCGGCCGCTTCATTCCAGCCCATGTGCTGCAGCATCATGACGCCCGAAAGAATTACCGAGCCGGGGTTTACTTTGTCCATGTTGGCGTATTTCGGAGCCGTGCCGTGTGTCGCTTCAAATATGGAGCAACCGGTGTCGTAATTAATATTGGCTCCCGGAGCCAGCCCGAGTCCGCCGACCTGCGCGGCGCAGGCATCGGACAGGTAATCGCCGTTCAGGTTCATGGTGCAGATCACGTCGTACTCTGCGGGACGCAGCAATAACTGCTGAAACATGGCGTCGGCGATACGGTCCTTTACAATGATTCTGTCGCCGGGATCGCCGGCGGGTTTGCCACCGCGCAGATGGGCGAAGGCGCCCGGTTTGTTAACCGGTGTTACGCCGTCCGGACCCTTTACCTGGTCCCATAATTCATCTTCGGTAATGATGTAATCACGGAATTCATCGACCGCCAGCTGCATACCCCAATCTTTGAACTTTCCTTCTGTATACTTCATAATATTGCCCTTGTGGACGATCACAACGCTGTTACGTTTCTGATCGATGGCATATTGAATGGCAGCGCGAACGATACGTGCCGTTCCTTGCTTCGAAACCGGTTTCAGTCCGTAATTGGCCGTTTCGGGAAAGCGAACTTTCGCAAGCTTGCCGGTTGCCTTGAGTGCTTTCACGATTTCATCGTAGCCTTCATCACCCTGTTCCCATTCGATTCCTGCGTAAATATCTTCGGAGTTTTCACGAAATATTATGACGTTTAAATCCTGCGGACGTTTAACAGGGTTTGGTACTCCCTGAAACCAGCGAACGGGGCGAACGCAGGCGTACAGGTCGAGTTTCTGGCGCAGGGTGACGTTCAGCGATCGGATACCGCCGCCAACCGGGGTGGTCAGCGGACCTTTGATGGAAACTTTAAAATGATCAATAGCGTCAATGGTTTCCTGCGGCAGCCACTCACCGAATTTTTCCATCGATTTTTCACCGGCAAAGATTTCAACCCAGTAGATTTTGCGTTTACCGCCGTATGCATTCTCCACTGCAGCATCGAAAACGCGCCGGGAAGCCCGCCAGATATCGGGACCGATTCCGTCACCTTCGATAAAAGGGATATAAGGATTATCCGGTACGTTTAATTTTTTTCCTTCCAGTGTGATCAGAGCGCCGCCCTCGGGCACCTGAATGTTCTTGAAATCCAATTTAACCTCCTTAGTCGTTATGCATGGTATTAGTGCTCATGTTCTAATTTACACAAAATGTCAACTGAATGAAAATGACATGCCAACCATTTTTCACTGTAAAGTTTTGCAAAAATGAAACTTTTGCAATAAGTTTACGAATAACGTACATCAATACAAAAAACGTAAATAAACAGTTGGTTGGTAATATGAGGTCAAATTCGGTGAGTTCGACAAAATCTGATGTTCTGGTATCGACAGCCCGTGATTTGTTTTTCAAATTCGGCATCCGTCGCGTGTCGGTTGAGGAAATATGCCGGGAGGCCGGAATCAGCAAAATGACCTTTTATAAATATTTTCCAAACAAGATCGAACTGGTGAAACAGATATTGACGGAATTTTTCACAGAGGGCTACCGGGAGTATGATGCCATAAAAGCCAAAGATATCCCGTATTCCGAAAAAGTACGTCAGATACTCGATTTCAAACAGCGGCAGGCGCATATGATCAGCAATGAAATGTTCGTCGATCTCACCCGGAATCCGCTGCCGGAGTTGCAGGAGTTTTTTGAGCAGGAACAGCGAAAGAGTATTGAAATCAGTTTGCGCGATCTGGTCGAGGCGCAAGAAAGAGGGGATATCCGTGCCAATATCAAACCGGAATTTATCCTTTACCTGCTCAACAAAATCCTGGAAATGTCCCGCGATGAAAAACTGAATCACTACTACGAAAGTCACGAAGAACTGGTAAACGAACTGCTCAGTTTTTTCTTTTACGGAATTCTGAAGGCAAAAGATCATGATTCTTAAACGAAGTACATTTTTATTGCTTTTCATTTTTTTCATGGAAACGAATGATCTGGAGGCACAGATAGAGGGGCAGGTTTCCCTTTGGGGAATGGGGCAGGAAGGGGGTACGAAAAACTGGCTTGCCGGTGCTCATTTTCTTCCGCAGGTTTCGAAAGGCTGGCAACCGGGTGATAAGTTGTTCTTGGATATCGAAGCTTCGTTTCTGATCACGACCAATTTCCGCATTTCTCCTCTCGCCCGCTCCGGGCCTGATGATGTTCTGCAGTTTTACCGTTTATGGCTGCGCGTAAGCGGAGAGCAGTCGGAGTTACGGCTGGGAAGGCAAAAGATTAATTTCGGTCCGGCCCTGCTGCTGCGACCGCTGATGTGGTTCGAGCGTATTGACGCCCGTGACCCGCTGCAGCTGACTACCGGCGTAGACGCCCTGTTATTTCGCTACTATTATCAGAATAACGCCAATTTCTGGATATGGACGCTGCTGTCAAACGGGAAAACGAAGGGATGGGAATCGGAAGCCACCGTCAAAAACGCTCCGGAATACGGCGGGCGGCTCCAGTATCCGCTCGGGAAAGGAGAAATCGCAACCACTTTTCATTACCGGCGCATAGCAAAAGACAGGTTCACCGGTAACGCTGCCGATGAATATCGGCTGGCCTTCGATGGAAAATGGGACTATGTGGCAGGTATCTGGTTTTCACTGAGCTCATTCTATCGCACTCCTTCTTCACGGATTTTCAGGTATTTTACCTTGTTTACTGCAGGAGCCGATTACACATTCAGCATTGGAAACGGGTTGCATGTAATTGCAGAACATTTGTGGATGAATGCCGGTCCCGTGTTGTTTTCCGGCTTAACGGCAAGGGAACTTAGCGGATTGTCGCTGGATTATCCGTTGAGTCTCGTTGATACGATTCGAATGGTTGTATTCATCGATCACTATTCGGGGACCTGGTTCCGCTTTCTGACATGGCAGCAGTTGTATGATATGTGGTCGGTAAACCTGAATTTTTTCTGGAATGCGAAAAACGGCAGGATACTGCCGCAACAGGAGATCGGACCGGTACAGGCGTTTAGCGGGGCCGGAATTCAATTACAGCTGGTTTACGATTTTTGAAATATCGGAGAATTTATGGAAAATAAAATTGTCGAACTTCAACAGGTTGACAAGGCTTACAGGATGGGCAGACACGAGTTTCTGGCCTTGAAAAAAGTTAATCTGGTTATTGAAAAAGGTGAATTCTGCGGCCTGGTCGGTCCCAGCGGTTCGGGAAAAACAACCCTGTTGAATATCGTCGGAACCCTTGATACACCGACCGCCGGTCGCGCCATGGTCCTGAACCATGGGCTTGAAAATCTGACACACAGGCAGGCGGCGCGATTGCGCAGCCGGTACATAGGATTTATTTTTCAGACTTTTAATTTGCTGCCGGTTTATACGGTTTACGAAAATGTGGAATTCCCGTTGCTGTTGCTGGGCAGGCCGGAACCGGAGCGTCATAAAATGGTCATGGAAGCCCTGGAATCGGTTCATCTGCTGGACAAACTCGACAACCGTCCGGCCCAGCTGTCGGGCGGTGAGAGTCAGCGTGTCGCAATTGCCCGTTCAATTGTGAAAAAGCCGCAACTGGTTCTTGCCGATGAGCCAACTGCCAACCTAGATGCGGAGAATTCGCATCATATTTTGCGTATCATGCGGGAATTGAACAGCCGCTATAACATCACTTTTCTGTTCTCAACACACGATGAGAAAGTAATATCTTATCTACGCAGGAAAATATCGCTGGTTGATGGACGTATTGTTTCCGATGAACATCTGAGGCCGGAGGAGAATCATGCAACCGCTTCTGATCTTTAAACTGGCCGTACGCAATCTCATCGGGGCCGGTTTACGAACATGGCTGAATGTCGGAGCGCTCTCATTTGTGTTCGTTACTATTATCGGTACCCAGGGAATATATAACGGATTGAATGAACAGGCTACCCATGCCATGATTGCGATGGAGCTGGGCGGAGGTCAGTACTGGCACCGCAACCTGGACCCGTTCGATCCCCTGACGTTTGAATCGGCCAGGGGCGAAATACCCTCTGCTTTGCAACCGCTGATAGAATCGGGAAAAGCAGCACCGCTGCTGATTGTACCGGGAGTGATATTTCCAGGGGGGCAAATGCAGACGGTGCAGCTGAAAGGATTGCCGGTGAATCAGAAAATACTCAAATTGCCCATGCAATCGCTTGCAAATTCCGATGCGGATTTTCCGGTTTTAATCGGCAGCCGAATGGCATCGGCGACGGGACTTCGTCAGGGTGACCGAATCATGGTGCGCTGGCGGGATGTTCACGGTACCTATGACGCACGCGAGGTATTCGTACAAACCGTCTTCAAAACCAGTGTCGGCACAGTCGATGAACAGCAGTTGTGGATGCCGTTAAAAAAGCTGCAGCAATTGACAGGTCTGGAAAACAAGGCCGGCAAAATTATACTCGCCGCCAACATAGCACCCGTAGACGCCGGGGAAGAATGGATTTTTCATGATCTTGATTATTTGTTAAAAGATCTGCGCGAGATGGTAAAAACCAAATCCGTTTCAGCCATGTTTATGTACATTCTTCTGCTTTCTCTGGCGCTGCTGGCCATATTTGATACACAGGTACTTTCAATTTTTAAACGCCGTAAGGAAATTGGAATGCTCATGGCTCTCGGTATGACGCGCGGACAGGTAATTCAATTGTTCACCCTCGAGGGGGCCATACATGGAATGCTGGCTGCGGGTTTTGGTGCGCTGTATGGAATTCCGTTACTGGGGTATCTGGCAACACACGGCTGGGCGCTGCCCGAATATACCCGGGGGTATGGAATGGCCCTCGGCGAAAGGCTTTATCCCTCTTACGGGCCGGTGCTGGTGGCGGGTACCACCGTTCTGGTTCTGGCGGCTGTAACTATTGTAAGCTTTCTCCCGGCACGGAAAATTGCCGATATGAAACCTACGGAAACATTAAGGGGGAAAGTACAGTGATCCGGTTTTTGCTCAAAGGTATAATACGCGACCGTTCCCGAAGTTTTTTTCCCGGCATTATAGTAAGCACCGGTGTGTTTATCACAGTGGTCATGTACTGCTGGGTTCAGGGGATATTCAATGATATGTTCTCAGTTACGGCGCGGTTTCAAACCGGCCATGTAAAGGTGGTGACCCGTGCCTACCATGAGGAAGAAAAACGATTACCCAATGATCTGGCGTTGCTGCAATCGGATTCGTTGAGTGCGGCCCTGCAGCAGCAATACCCGCAAATCATCTGGAAGGAACGGATCCGTTTTGCCGGTCTGCTCGATGTTCCGGATGAAAACGGCGAAACACGCGTTCAGGGACCCGTTTTTGGAATGGCGCTTAATTTGTTGACGAGGGATGCCTTCGACCGAAAGATACTCGATCTTGAAATGACCCTGACGGCCGGTCACATGCCCGATAATACAGGTGAAATCCTGATTACAGAGCAATTCGCAGGGCGACTGAACATTCAACCCGGTGATACGGTAACATTCATGGGTATGACCATGTACGGCAGTATGGTTATGCAAAACCTGCGTATCTCCGGTACGGTAAAATTCGGCATCAGTACCATGGACCGGTCCACGATAATCGTTGATATTGAAACGGCACGTGAAATGCTGGATATGCAAAATGCTGCCGGCGAGATTGTAGGATTCTTCCGGGATTTTATTTATCGTAATGAAACGGCTGCCGATCTGGCCGGGGAGTTTAACCGAAACTACAGCCACAGCGGTGATGAATTCGCACCGACGATGCTGACACTGGTTGATCAGGGCGGTTTACGTGAAATAATGAGTTATACCCGAACGATGATGGCGGTCATGATTGTTATATTCATGTTTATCCTTTCGGTCATCCTGTGGAACACCGGCCTGATCGGCGGTATTCGCCGTTACAGGGAGATCGGTATTCGTCTGGCCATGGGCGAACCAAAAGATAAATTATATTTTACAATGATTGGTGAAGCGGCACTGATCGGGCTGTTTGGTTCGGCAATCGGGACCGTTCTCGGATTACTGGTTGCATGGTATCTGCAGCGGTACGGTGTTGACCTGACCGGAGTAATGAAAAATGTGAATGTGCTTCTGGCCAATAAACTGCGTGCACAAATTACCCCCGTAAGCTATTTTGTCGGATTCATTCCCGGAATGTTTGCCATAATTCTAGGTACCGCATTGTCGGGGCTCGGGATTTACAAACGTTCAACGGCTTCGTTATTCAAGGAGTTTGAAGAGTGAAAAATCAAATTATAATACTGGCGGTTTTAAGCGCAATTTTATGTAAGTATTCGCCGGGGCAGTTATCGGCGCAAAAAATACTGGAAAAAACGGATGCAAATATTATTGCCGATAACAAATACTTTAAATCAAAAATGATTATCCACAGCCGTCGCGGCAGTCGTACCATTGTTTCACAGTCGTGGGTAAAAGGAACGGAAAAATCATTTACCGAATATCTTGCTCCTGCCCGGGAAAGAGGAATAAAAATGCTCCGGATCGGCGACCAGTTGTGGATGTATTCACCCCGGACCGATCGTACCATCAGAATCGCCGGACACATGTTACGCCAATCGATAATGGGGTCGGACCTGTCCTATGAAGATTTTATGGAGGACCCGAATTTAAGTAAGCTGTACAATGCCGCGATAATAAAAGAAGAAAACTATCTGAACCGGCCCTGCTGGGTAATGGACCTGACGGCCGCGATTGAGGATATTGCCTACTACAAGCGAAAACTCTGGATCGACAGGGAGCGATTTTTAGTTTTAAAGGAGGAATTATTTGCACGTAGTGGTGAGTTATTGAAAACCAGTGAAATCAGGAAAGTGTTCAAGACCGGCGGCAGATGGTATCCGAAACACATGGTCTTCAAAGATGCTATGAAAAAAGGAAAGGGTACCGAAATTATTATCGAAGATATCCGTTTTAATGAACCGGTTGACGAGTACAGGTTAAGCCGGGCATTTTTAAAAAGATAGCATTCCGGATAAAACGGACCGTACTGATCAAGAATTTTCCTTGACTGGGTTTGGGTGGTCTGTTATATTCACAGGAAATTGGCGGAGTTAAATTGGCAGAACGTTTTCAAAAAATATATATATCGGTAAATGAATTCATTTCTTCCTGGGAAAAGGAAGTTTACGAACTCACCAACCTCGATTATTTTACTTTTCTATTGATTAACAATCTCGGTTACCAGATCGAGCATGAATTTTTAAAACGTCTGAAAGATGATCCTCATCTGCTGCTGGAACCGGATGAGATAGGTACTTTGTCTTTTAATATAGGTGACAGTCTCGAATCCTTTTTGCAGGACAATTGTTTCGGAAATTGTACTTTATCGTGTCCGACCAAACTGGAAGAAATGCCGGAAGACGATGAAATGCCCTTTTCCGCCGGACAACATTACTTATTTCAGATATTAGGCGGCGGCGACTGGAAAAAACGGCAATTTCTTGTAACCGATATTCTGAATTACGTCGTACTCGACACCCTGTTCGATTTTTATAATTATGAAATTGGTGTTGACCTGAATGAGACAGACCTTGGGCTGTTGAATTTTGCCGATTTCATTGCGGATATTATTGAAAAAATGATCGGACAGGAAGGCCAAAAGTATCTTTCGGCTCCCGGTGAAACCGCCACGCATCTTTTTGACAACCTGCTGGAAGAAGGAAGCGACAAATGGGATGAATCGCAGATTATGCCGGTCGATGATGAGGAAGAGGAACCGGAATTCTGGAAACAGGAACAACAGACGATCCGGTCGTTAATCGCAGAATATATTGAACAGCTGCCCGATGACAGTGAAATTCAGGCGGTGGAAAAACTGCTCGGCTATTTTAAACGATATGATGAAGAATATGCCGGAATCATTCATATCAATGAACTGGCCGTGGAAGACCTGAAAGAATTTTTTAATTTCTGGCTGGTGCGCGAATTGAGTCTCGAATCGGATATCACCATTACGGATATTGAAAAGCATTTCAGGAATTTTTTCAACTGGCTGGAAATATCGCATGATATTCATTACACTTCGATGCTTTCCAAGATAATTCGCACCGATTTTCCGGATATTGAAAAGGCGTTACTGGCGGTTCGTACTTACTTCAACAGGCACTCTCTGATCCACCAGATAATCGAAAGCCAGCAGGAAGATCATTTTCTGGCCGGCGGGTATTTCAGAATCGAACGGGTTTCTTCCAGCGGATTGTTGCGATTAACGAATGTACATTTGCACAAAAATTTTATAAACGTACAGGTGGACTCTACGGTTCAGGACAGGGTCCGAAAAGGCTTTATCCTCGAAGGCAGACTGAAACCGACGTCCTACGGCTGGCGACTGGTGCAACTGGAATATATTTTTCCGCCGGCCGCATTTCCCTACATCCACTGATTCCCTCCGCCTTGCGGCGAAAGGGGAAATAATCTCTTAATTTTAAGTTATTTTTATTTTATCTTCTAACTTTTAGGAAAATTTCGTACATTCCTTCACTGTAAGTTTTGGACTAACCTGTTTAAAATCAACAGGTTTGGCTGTGGATTATGTTTTGGCATGTTATTTGTCAATAATTCCATAGTTAAAAATATACTTACACAATTTTTAACTATTTTAAACATAAATAAATTTATGTATTATTAACCATTTCAATCGGTTGTTATTGCAGGAGGAATAAATGAAAAGGCGAATGGTAACGATTGACGGTAACGAAGCGGCCGCTTACGTAGCTCATAAGACAAATGAAGTGATTGCCATCTATCCAATCACCCCTTCATCTCCCATGGGAGAATGGTCTGACGCGTGGTCTGCCAAGGGACAAAAAAATCTATGGGGGACAGTACCCGTTGTTTCTGAATTGCAAAGTGAAGGCGGAGCATCCGGTGCTGTTCACGGTGCCCTGCAAACGGGAGCATTAACTACCACTTTCACAGCATCCCAGGGTCTGCTGCTGATGATACCGAACATGTTTAAAATAGCCGGTGAACTTACTTCAACGGTTTTTCATGTTTCGGCACGCTCCATAGCTGCCCAGGCATTGTCCATTTTCGGTGATCACAGTGATGTTATGGCCACCCGCTCAACGGGATTTGCCCTGCTGGCTTCCAACAGCATACAGGAAGTGATGGATTTCGCGCTGATTGCACAGGCAGCCACCCTGAAATCACGCATTCCATTTATACACTTTTTTGACGGGTTTCGTACTTCCCATGAAGTTCAGAAGATTGAGCAACTGACGGAAGATGACATGCGCGCCATGCTGGACGACGAACTGATTCTTCAGCACCGCCGGCGTGGTTTGTCACCGGACAGACCGGTACTGCGCGGTACCGCTCAGAACCCGGATGTTTATTTCCAGGGTCGTGAAACCGTAAACCCATATTATCTTAGCTGCCCGGGAATCGTACAGGAAACCATGGATCAGTTCGCAAAAATCGTCGGCCGTCAGTACAGAATATTCGAATACTACGGGGCGCCGGATGCCGAACGAATGATCATTCTTATGGGCTCCGGTGCGGAAACGGTTCATGAAACGGTCGATTATTTAACCGCACGAGGTGAAAAAGTTGGTGTGCTTAAAGTAAGGCTTTTCCGTCCGTTTTCCGTGAAGCATTTTATCGAAGCCATTCCCGAATTGGTTAAATCGATAGCCGTACTTGACCGGACAAAGGAGCCGGGAGGCGCCGGTGAACCCTTGTATCAGGATGTTCTGACCGCTTTTGGTGAAGCCGTTGCCGATCCGGACATGAAAGTCGGTTCCTTCCCGAAAATTATCGGCGGGCGTTACGGTTTGTCGTCGAAAGAATTCACACCGGCCATGGTTAAAGCCATATACGATGAACTGCAGAAAGATAAATCTAAAAATCATTTTACCATCGGTATCAAGGATGATGTCACCCATACCAGTCTCGATTTCGATCCGGATTTTCATATAGAGCATGAGAAAGTTTTCAGGGGTATGTTTTATGGATTGGGTGCGGACGGCACGGTAGGCGCCAATAAGAACTCGATTAAAATTATCGGTGAAGAAACGGAGAATTTTGCCCAGGGATACTTTGTTTATGATTCGAAAAAATCCGGTTCAATGACAATTTCACATTTACGCTTCGGCCCGGAACCGATTCATTCCACGTATCTTATTTCCAAGGCTAATTTTATCGGCTGCCATCAATTCGTTTTTCTGGAAAAATTCGACATGATGGCTAACGCCGAAGAGGGAGCTACCTTTCTGCTGAACAGTCCCTATGGTCTGGATGAAACCTGGGATAAAATTCCTAAAAAAGTTCAGCAGCAGATTATCGATAAAAAAATGAAAATGTATATTATCGATGCCTATTCGGTGGCCCGCGAGACCGGAATGGGTGCCCGGATCAACACGATCATGCAAACCTGCTTTTTTGCGATTTCCGGCATTCTTCCCCGTGAAGAAGCAATTCAAAAGATCAAGGATGCAATCAAAAAAACCTACGGCGCCAAAGGCGATGAAATAGTCCGTAAAAATAATGAAGCGGTGGATAAAACCCTGGCTCACCTGCATGAGTTACCGGTTCCCGGCTCAGTCACCAGCAGCATTGAATTGCCGCCGGTTGTTCCGGATAAGGCACCGGATTTTGTCAAAGAAGTGACGGCAATGATGATTGCCGGTAAAGGGGACGAACTGCCGGTAAGCGCGATGCCCGCCGACGGTACCTATCCTACCGGAACCACGCAATGGGAAAAAAGAAATATCTCGCTCGAAATTCCGGTGTGGGATGAAAACACCTGCATTCAATGTAACAAATGTGCGCTGGTCTGTCCGCACGCGGTAATTCGGCCGAAGGTTTACGACAAGAAATACCTGGATGGAGCCCCTTCCACCTTTAAATATGTGAAGGCGCGCAGCAAGGAATTCGGAGAGGAAATGGTCTATACCCTCCAGGTAGCCCCGGAGGATTGCACCGGTTGCGCGCTGTGTGTGGAGGCCTGTCCGGCTAAGAATAAGCAGGAAACCAAACTGAAAGCCATCAACATGGCCGATCAACCGCCGCTGCGCGAAACCGAACGCGAAAACTGGGATTTCTTTCTTGAACTTCCCGAGTTCGATCGTACGGCAATCAATGTAAACAATGTAAAAGGCTCGCAATTACTGCAACCGCTGTTCGAATTTTCCGGCGCCTGTACCGGATGCGGTGAAACCCCCTATGTAAAACTGGTCAGCCAGCTGTTCGGAGACCGGACGGTTGTGGCCAATGCGACCGGCTGTTCCTCAATCTACGGGGGAAACCTGCCGACGACACCGTGGGCTAAAAATAAGGAGGGGCGCGGTCCGGCTTGGTCGAATTCTTTGTTTGAAGACAATGCCGAATTCGGAATGGGTTTCCGGTTAACCCTTGATAAACACACGGAATTTGCTCTTGAATTGATGAAATCGATGAAGAGCGAATTGGGTGCGGAGCTTGTGGACGAAATTGCGAATGCGGATCAATCCGACGAACTGGGCATTCACGAACAGCGCGAACGGGTTGAGGTTCTGAAGGAAAAACTGGAAAAAATCAACAGCGATAAGGCGAAACAACTGCTTTCAGTTGCCGATCTGCTCGTAAAAAAATCGGTCTGGATTATGGGCGGTGACGGTTGGGCTTACGATATCGGTTACGGCGGTCTGGACCATGTACTGGCATCAGGTAAAAATGTGAATGTACTGGTGCTCGATACGGAGGTATATTCCAATACAGGTGGTCAGCAATCGAAAGCCACGCCGCGCGGTGCGGTTGCCAAATTTGCCGCCGCCGGAAAACCGGCACGTAAAAAGGACCTCGGTGCACTGGCTATGAGCTACGGCAATGTTTATGTAGCCCAAATCGCCATGGGCGCCAGCGACCTGCAAACGGTTAAAGCCATTATCGAAGCCGAAGCCTACGAAGGTCCTTCACTGATCATCGCTTACAGTCATTGTATTGCGCACGGTATCAACATGCAAAAAGGCCTCGAACAGCAGAAGCTGGCTGTTGAAAGCGGATACTGGCCGCTGTATCGTTTTAATCCTGAATTGCAGAAAGAGGGGAAAAATCCTCTGCAACTGGATTCAAAACCGCCGAAAATCCCGGTCCGTGCTTATGCCTACAATGAGGCGCGCTACAAAATGCTGACCAAGTTCGAACCGGAGCGGGCCAAACAATTGCTCGTCGCCATGCAGGAAGATGTCAATGAAAAATGGCACATGCTGTCCGAAATGGCCAAAATGAGCTTCAGTGAAGAAACCGCTTAATTTGGAAAAAACATGGGGCCTTGCTGCGCCCCTTCCTGTTTCACCAAAAAATAAAGAGGATAAAAATGAACCTGAAAACTGAATACATGGGATTGAAATTGAAGAATCCGCTGGTTGCTTCCGCTTCGCCGCTGATGCGTAATGTCGATACTGTTCGTAAAATGGAGGATATGGGCATCGCCGCGGTTGTGATGGAATCATTGTTTGAGGAACAGATCATTCATGAACAGCATGAGCTGGATCATTTTCTGACACACGGAGCCGAAAGTTACGCCGAGGCTGTTTCCTATTTTCCCGAGCCGGAAAGCTATGAAATGGGACCGGAAGAGTACTTGCGCCACCTGGAAAGTCTCAAGGCGGCGGTTGATATTCCGGTTATCGGCAGCCTGAACGGCGTGTCACCCGGCGGCTGGATGGATTATGCCAAAAAGATGCAGGATGCAGGTGTCGATGCTCTCGAGCTGAATGCCTATTACATTGCAACCGATATGGATAAAACTTCCCGGGAAATTGAAGACAATTATGTCGGGGTGTTAAAGACTGTCAAATCGGAAGTGAAAATACCCGTAGCGATGAAACTGTCGCCGTTCTTTACATCAACTGCCGCCATGGCTAAAAGACTGGATGATGAGGGGGCGGACGGTTTAGTCCTGTTCAATCGATTCTACCAACCGGATATCGATCTGGAAAACCTGGATGTGTATCCCAACCTGGTGCTCAGTACCTCCGAATCCATGCGCCTGCCGATGCGCTGGATTGCCATTCTGTACGGTAAAATTAAAGCCAGCCTGGCGGCAACCAGTGGTATTCATACCGCCGAAGATGTTCTGAAAATGCTGATGGTGGGTTCCGACGTGACCATGATTTGTGCCACGCTGCTTAAGCACGGTGTGGAACGCATACAGGATATTCTGACCGATCTTGTAAAGTGGATGGAGGAACACGAATATGAATCGGTTGCCCAGATGAAAGGAAGTATGAGTTACAAATCGGTTGCCGAGCCGGCCGCTTACGCGCGCGCCAATTATATGAAAGTGATAAAGTCCTACATGTAATGACACCGGAAGGGTTGGCCGCTTGCGACCGACCCTTTTTTATTTTCCTGTAAAATTCGACAATGGCAGCGAATAATCTTAACAATCCAGTCTGAAATCCTTCCGTTTCTTTTTGTTTTTGCGCTTTTTTTTCAAATATTTGTAAACGTTTTAAATTTGATTTTTTATATTTATATTGTCATTGACTCCTGTTCGGTATATTTATTTTAAATAAAACCTTTGGTGCGATCATGAAAAATTTTTTTGTCCTGCTTTTTTTTCTTGCTCCTGTATTACCGTCGGCGCAGGACCAGACACATGTTGCTCTTCTGAATCTTGAACCGGCAGGTGTTTCAGAGAAAGAAAGTGCTACACTGACCGAACGGCTGCGCAGCGAACTTGTAAACAGCGGTGCCTTTAAACTTATCGAGCGGGCGAAAATGGATGAAATCCTGCAGGAGCAGGGGCTGCAGCAAAGCGGCTGCACGACGGATGAATGCGCTGTCGAGATCGGGCGCCTTCTGAACGTGCAAAACATTGTGCCCGGCAGCGTCGGTAAAGTCGGTAATCTTTATACCGTCACCCTGCGCATGATTGATGTGGAAACCGGCGAAATCCTTCTCAGTGTAACCGAAGACTGCAAGTGTCCCGTTGAAGACGTATTAACCACCTCGATGATAAAACTGGCAACAAGTATCGTAAGTGAGAGCAGAAAAAAATCGGTAAAAAAGGGTAAACTGGTGATAACGACGGAACCGGAATCGGTACCGGTGATAATTGATGGCATTGAAGTCGGACTCACACCGTTTAATCGTTCATTTGATTATGGATGGTATAAAATCGTTGTCGGCGGCAAAGAATATCGTCCCGTAAACAAAACGATTGAAATCGCCGGGCCGGAAATAAAAGAACATTATACCCTTTCACTGAAAGGAGGATATGTCGGGATCAGTGATATACGACCGGGTATGAAAATAGAGATCGACGGTATCGGCGTAAAATTTAACGGGAAGGTGTTTGTAAGCGCCGGTCGGCATGAAATTACATTCGAGTCGCCGGGGTTTGAAACCAGACACGACAGTTTCGAAATGGAAGACGGGCAGGAGTTGACAATCAGTGCGGAACTTCAGCCCAGGGGAATATGGCTGCATTGGCAGGTATGGGTACAAAATACCGATGGCGCCGGTTGGACGGCGGATACTGCGCGGCGGTTCGTGGGGTGCAATTACGACTGATCTGCGCAGCTGGAAACGGGGGGTACTGATACCGAACAGCGGTAATGAATTTACCGGTTTTCGTGTAGTCCGGTAAATGCGAACATTTTACCCCAGGCAAGATACACCGGAAAATATTGGAGGCAAGTATATTTGATACAACAGTTCAAAAAAGACTGGCTCAGATATATATTTGAAATTCTCGTCATTATTATTGGTGTTACTCTCTCCTTTATCGTAAATGAGTGGCGGGAGGCTGAAAGGCAGAAAAAAGCCGAGATCGTGGCTCTTGAGGAAATCCTGCGCGATTTGCGTGCCGACAGCCTTGCCATGAACAGTGAACTGAAACAGATCATGAATTTCGATACGGTTTTTCAGGTTTTATTAAGACCGGATTTGGACATCATGCAAAAAAAGGATAGCCTTGAAGTGGGTCTGGCTTATTTCGGCAGCTACAGCACTTTCATGCCCAAACAGATCGGGTACCGGCAACTGGAACAGACCGGTCAGCTGAAGATCATTTCCAATAAAACGATTTTAAACAAGCTGATTGAATTATATACGGTGGATTACAAAACGATTGCTGAATACAATTCGATCGATAAAAAATATGTATTGGATACCTACATCCCGCTGATCATGCAAAAAATGTCGATGCCGGCTTCGGGCGGATTTGTGAAAATAACCCGTGCCAGTCTGAGAGAAACCGAAAAACTGCTGAAATCGCTGGCGTTCCGCAACGCAATGATCGTCAACCGCCGCTTCAAGCAGATTATCGTCATGTACTACCGGGTGACACTGGTGAAGATCAGCAAGATGATCAAATTGGTTGAAGCAGATTTACATGCGAAAAACTAACTATCGTCTGTGGGAATATTCGCTACTTTTTCACGATGTTGCACAAAGTATTTGCCATCTCAAAATTGAATCATTTGTGTTTCTCAATCATCTGCAATGATGAATATTTTTTAGAGTGAATCTAATGATTCAAAGTACGAGGGAATTCAAGGCTGGCAAAATAATTCAAATAATCCTGAAAAGCCCGGTTAAATTTCTTTACGGATTTCTCATCCAAATTGCTTTTTACATTGGACATGCGATTATTGATGAACACATATTTGTTATTTGCTGTGAGTTGTCCGTAAACAAGTTCACCACTGTTACCCATTGTGAAAATGGAATCCTGATTTGCAATGGAATCATTTCCGGTCATTAAGCCCAAAAGAATATCCTTGAAATCGAGATGTGAAGTAAAGGAATTGTTTTTACCAGCTTGCAAATCCATCGCCCAAACCAGCATGGGAATATGATAATTTTCCGTTGTAAAAGCGTTATCCCGTGGCCCGTGATCGGAAACCATGATAACCAGAGTACTGTCATCCAGATTGTTATTCTTTAACGTTTCAATGGTTTTTGTGAAATACTGATTATAATACTGAACCGCATCAATACCGGTTTGTTCTTTCCAGGATGCCATATGGCCGTAAACCATTTCCTGGAAAATAAAACACTTTGGATTTTTTCTGACGATTCGAATTATATCATCAAATACGGCCAAATCTTCCGCGGCCGATTCAATTTTACTTGTTGTCACTTTTGCAAATCCGGTTAGATTTTCAATGTCCTTCAGGCAAACCACTTGTGCCCATTCACTAATATCCGGCACAAAACGCTTTTGTTGATCACCGTAGGATGTGAGAAAATTTGTATTGAAACCGTTAGCATTAAATAAGCGCACCAAATTATTTTGTCGGTTTACAAAAGCATACCATCGCTCATCCACGTAAGCCTGGTACGGCACAAATATGTTATTGAGCATTGCAATCAAACTGGTGTAGCTGTCCAGGTTTAAAGTGTGGTAGTTATCAAATGATATTATATTTTGTATATATTTATTGGGAAAGCTGTTTTTTTCAGCATTTGATTGAGCCCAATAATCTTTGTAATTGATACCCTCCATTACCAGTACAATTATACGATTATATTTTGAGGTGATTTGTGGAACGAACTCAAAGGATTTATTGAGAAATTTGAATCTGTCTTGCAGATGTCTGTTCGCTGTCGGCTGTTTTAACGTAATAATGTAGGAACTGCCTGAAATGGATAAAGTGATTTGTTCTTTTACAGAGTAGGCCAGAGGATTAATGGTACCTTTCAGAATAGTCATAATAAAAAGTATGGAAATTACCACTGCTGAAACTGTCGGCAGTTTCTTCCAGATAATGTCCCTTGGGAAGAACGCGGAAATCCCGACTAATAGGCCTATGCCGCCAATAAGCGCTACGATCAAAATCGGGTTCAGAAAATATTCCATAAAAAATGTTACCATTTCTGCACTGATCCCAAAAATATTTATTGGGAAACTAAGCAGGTCGAACAGAAAAAAAGTGTAAACAAATGAAGTGACGGTAATAATCAGATAGAATACAATAAACAGAATCCTGCCCGTGACCTGTAATTTCCTGAATTTCCCCAAAGCCTGGATAAACAAAAAATAAATGGCAATGAGCAGAAAGACATCCTGGATAAAGGAAATGAAATAGATGCTGCGCATCTGATTGTGTGTTGTGAAAAAAAACCACAGCTTCAGAATAAAAAGAAATAATGATGTGTTCAGTGTTAGTCTTAAAAAGAAATTCATACAATGCCGGACTATTAATTGCTGTCTCTCAGGAAACCTGCATCAAATCTAAAAATTACTGAATGTACAGTCTGTCCGCAAGCAATGATTATCAATTGCCGCTTTAAGCAGATCATCATGATGTACTACCGGGTCACGATGGAGAAAATCAGCAAAATGATAAAACTGTTTCACAGGCGAAAAATTGACTATATGTTGCAAGAATGTACAGTATTCTTACAACATGTTAAATCAATACTTAGCCGTCTTCTGATAAAATTATCGCCGTTTCCCAGCCGTCGTAATGCCCATCACATTCCTGAGCCAATTGTGAGAGTTCATCGTGCATTTTCAGCAGCGTTTCGGATTTTGCGTCATGAATTTTCGACATGATCAAAGAATAAGGACGTTTTCGGGAAAGCTCCTCATCATAAGATTCCGAGCTTAACTCAAATCCCAGTTGCAGCAAATTTCGTTTGCATTCATCCATTCCATCAAACGATCTGAAATAAAACCAGTGGGTCACTTCTCGGGGAATATGACTGCTAGCATCATGTTTACGAAAAAGTTCTTCGATTTCTTTGGGTCTGCGTGATGGTTTCATTGTTAAACATCCAGATTTGACCAGAATTTTTTCAACTCTTTTTCAACTTCCGAAGTAATGATCACATCCCCCTCGCGTTCGAACCAGTATTCCGGAAACAGGTTCTGCAAGGATTCCTCAGCAAAACGCTCGCCCACCAGTACGATCACGCCTTTGTCCTGACGCGAGCGGATCAGGCGTCCGGCAGCCTGAATGACTTTATTCATTCCGGGAAAAATGTAGGCAAATTCAAATCCCTCCCCGTTCTTCTGCTGGTAGTATTCGCGGATCAGTTCACGTTCGTAAGTAATCTGCGGCAGAGCCGGACTGAAGGCGATGACGCCGATGCACATATCGCCGCTGTAGTCGACGCCTTCGGCGAAAATACCGCCCATCACCGCCAGCACCAGTTTAGGTTTTTCCGTGTCTCTCAATTTTTCAAGTACCGCATCCCGTTCCGCCTCACTCATCGATATACGCTGCAGGATTTTCTCACATTTCACGCGTCCGAGGAACAGGTTGACATTTTGCATAAATTCAAAACTGGGAAAAAAGGCCAGGTAATTACCCGGTTTTTGCGTAATTACTTTTTCGATGATTTCAGCGTACGCGGGATACTGCTGCGTTCGGTGTTTATAGCGTGTCGACAGTCCGGGCACGATGATAATTTTGCGATTCTCGGTCGGATAAGGTGAATCCAGTTGCAGGAGTTCCACATTGTCCCTCGGTATGCCCAGTAATCTTCTGTAATAGCCAATAGGGTCGAGAGTGGCCGACATGGCGATTACCGAATGAAATCCGGCGATACGGCTGCCGAGATGTGCCGACGGATCACAGCACTGGATTTTCAGCAAACCGTTCTGTTCGGCGTTGTAAAAACAGATCAGCGAATCCTCTTCCAGACGCGCCACCTGTACAAAATGCCGCAAACGGTAGTACAGTTGTTCCAGCGGGTCATCCTGAACCAGTATCCGCTTGCGCACTTTGTGGATCAGGTATTTGATGAACGCGGTTTCAAATTGCTCCATGGCATTGCGCCAGGCGGACCGGTCCGGTTGCACCCGGAAATACTGTTGTCCTTCGTGTTCGTTTTCCCCTTCCTGCTGAATTTCCTGCAGCAGGTCGTAAATGCTCTGCAGACCCTGTACCAGTTGTTTGTCTATTTTACGCCGGCTTTTTTTCAGCCAGCGCAACCGGTCGGCGATTTCCCTGCGCGATAATTGCGGGGAAAAATAGCCCATGCCGCGCTCCGGCAGATTGTGTGCCTCGTCAAGGATCAACACCCAATCGGAGTAATCCCGCTGCAAAAACAGGCGTCGAAGGGTGGCGGAAGGATCGAATACATAGTTGTAATCGCCCGCCAGCACCTCGCAGTGCACGCTCAGGTCGAACATAACTTCAGAGGGGCAGAGAGTCTTGTCTTTAGCCGCGGCGAATACTCTTTCAGGAATTATCAGTTGTTCCGCCAGCAATTCATGCAACAGGTCGCTGTCGTTCAGCCGTTGCTGATAATTTTTGGCGAAAGGGCAATGGTCTTCGTGGCAAAAGTACACATCGTTGGCGCACATCTTGCGGGCGGCGCGCAGAGTCATCATTCGCGCGTTAAGCCCGCGGGCACGCAGCATATCAAGCGTTTCCTGCACAATGGCCTGCTGGGTGGTTTTTGAGGTGGCGAAAAAAATCTTTTTATTTTCAACCAGGGCAAATTGCAGGGCGGGAATCAGTGCGGCGGCGGTTTTGCCGGTGCCGGTCGGTGCAGATACCATCAGGTGTTTCCCTGTCTTTAAAGCTGCTTCAACGGCATGCTGCATTTCTTCCTGTTGTTTCCTCTTTTCACCAAGACTGAAATCTATCCGTTCGAGCATTTTGCGGCGTTCTTCCCGAATTTCCGCCATGCGCTGCAATTCATCGGTGATTATTTGTAAGCGGCTCAGTAGCAAACGCTCGACTTGGAAAGGATTATAGTCAACCGGAAAATTGCGGGTTTTGTCATTGACAAGGTTGACCAGCGTAAGATAGGGCTTTACTTCCAATCCGTTGTGTTCGCGTTGCAACAACCACGAATAGAGCAGTACCTGCTCGCTGAATTCGGGATGTTTTTCAATTTGCAGTTTTTTAAACTCTGCGGCAGTCAGAATCACCGACTTGATTTCTTCCACCTCAAACCGGCCTTTCAGCTCGTATACTCCGTCAATGCGGCCTCTGATTATAAAATGAAATCCATGGTAATCCAGTTCACCCTGCACCGTGACTTCGCGGTGAAACAGACCGAACGAATGTTGTTTCTGCTGTTGGGTACGGCGGTGTGCCTTTTGTCCCAACGCTCCACGTTGCGGCAGGGGAAAAGAAGATAGAGTAATTCGTGTTTTGGGATTGATCTGTACCAGGTCGCGCACGGACAGATAAATGTGATCGTTTTCGATGCGTAAGGCCATTTATCCAATTTATTTAAATAAATATCAAATTGAACCGGGGAATAAAAATGTAACAACTTTAATCCGTAATTCAAATAGCAGGATAATCGTTTCTTGAATTGAAAAAGGAATCTGTTTAATTTGCGGCCACGGAGTCGCAGAGGACCCGGAGATTTTTTATTTGAATTAATTTGTAATATTAAGAATGTTATGCCGATTAAAATTTTATATTTCTCTGCGCTCATTGTGTGTTTGAGGCCGAGCAAGAAAAATTAAACAACACCGAGGTAAAAATGAATTCAGATATCATTAAATCATTACTGATCGAAAACGATACCAAAATACTCTACGTAATAATGGACGGTCTGGGTGGATTGCCGCGGAAGAAGGGCGGCCAAACCGAACTGGAAACCGCGAAAACGCCGGTGATGGATCAGATGGCGACGGATGGTATACTCGGTCAGCTGGACCCGATCGGTTACGGTATTACCCCGGGTTCCGGACCCGCCCACCTCGCATTGTTCGGCTACGATCCCGTCAAAAACAATGTCGGTCGCGGTATTCTTTCCGCTCTGGGAGTTGATTTTCCTGTAACCGGCCGTGATGTCTGTGCCCGTCTTAATTTCTGCACCCTCGATGAAAAGGGCAATGTGACCGACCGGCGTGCGGGTCGCATCGCCACCGATATCAACGAACACCTGTGTAAAAAATTGCTGGACAGTATCACTCTTTCGGACGGCATTGAATTTTTTCTGCGCACGGTATCGGAACATCGCGCCTTGCTGGTTCTCCGCGGCGATAATCTCGGCGGCCATATCAGCGATACCGATTCACAACAGACCGGTGTTCCGCCGCTGGAAGCAAAAGGGGCTGACACTGATTCCGAACGAACAGCCAGATACGTAAATGAATTTCTGTCCAAAGCCAGGGAGGTATTAAAAGACGAACATCCGGCAAACTTTATCCTTGCCCGCGGATTTGCCAAACACGAGCCGTTACCAACGATGAAGGACCGATACGGTTTGCGTGCCGCCGCTATCGCCCAATACCCCATGTACCGCGGTCTGGCCAGGCTGGTGGGCATGGATGTGCTGCCGAAACCGGAAACGTTCGATGCCATGTTCGAACAGCTGAAAGATCACTATGATAAATATGATTTCTTTTTCATTCATTTCAAAAAGACCGACAGCTGCGGCGAGGATGGTAATTTTGACGGCAAAGCGGGAATTATTGAACAGGTGGATGCCTGGGTGAAAAAACTGGATGAGTTGAATCCGGAGGTTGTACTGATAACCGGTGATCACTCCACACCGGCGGTCATGAAATCGCACAGCTGGCACCCCGTGCCGGCATTGTTGCATTGCAATAACGGCCGCAACCGCATCGACGCAACTTCATCCTTTGGTGAAACATCCTGTGCGCAGGGCGGACTGGGCCGTATGCCCATGCAATATATCATTCGGGAATGTCTGGCGGCTGCCGGCAGATTACAGAAATTCGGGGCCTGATTCACCTGTTGCGGTGCCATCGTCCTGTGTGACGGCATCGTGTGGGCTTACCGGTAAATAACTTTTATCCTTCCGCCTGTACCTTGCGGGTTCCCGCGGCCGGGCAGTCGTGCAACGGTCTGAACGGGACGATAATAAAAAATCCGTATTTTTATTATTTGCTGTGTTTAGAATTGAGACAATTATCCAATTGCTTTTAGCCTTTAACCCGATCAGACGAACATTCATGTAGGAAAGCAAAATTGGAAGTGGACTATGATTTCAGAAATCGCAGTAGCTGTAAGGAAGCAAGTGCTGCCACAAGGAGCCAATGAGCTGATCCGGGTTACAGAAATATCACCGGAAAATCTTACCGAAAAATTTCTTGAGGCGCAACTTTTTGATGTTTTAATCTGGCAACCGGAGTTTTCCGATGGAAAGTTTCCGGCTTTGCTTGAATCGTATCTGCAAAAGCAGCCGCATGTCGGGGTTGTTATTTTTACCGATCAAATCGACCATCTGGACCTGCCGCTGATTGTTAAATCCAATTTACAAGCGGTCGTCAATCGTCCCCTTGATGAGCACAACCTGAAAGTTTTAATCGAAAATGCATCTCATTTTAAAAAGCGACATCTTGCCACGGGGGTAAGCAATGAATATTTACCGGTGGATGTTGTCGGGAATTTCATCGGAAAAAGTGATGCTGCAAAACATATCAGGGATTTTGTCGGTTTTATCTGCAAAACCGATCAT
>JAJRVZ010000117.1 GCA_024277055.1 Calditrichota bacterium | reverse complement strand
GCTATGCCACCCTGAAAGGTATCATGGCCGCCAAGAAAATTCAGATCGAAGAAGTATCTCCGACGCTGGTTGAAGAACAGATCGTTATCGAAGAATTCAATTATCCTCCTGAAAAACCGGCCGGCAAAATTGTCGGAGAAGGGCCTGATGCCGTACCGGAGCTCCTGCGTCTGCTGCGTGAGGAAGCAAAGGTTCTTTCGTAACTGAAAGACTATGAGAACCGGGATATGAATCAATACAAAGATTACAGGAGAAATATAAATGAGTAAAATACTGGTTTTTGCGGAACAACGTGGCGGAGAACTGAAGAAAGTGGCCTTCGAAAATATATCACTGGGCCGTAAACTGGCCGCCGATCTCGGAGCCGGTCTGGCTGCTGTGGTGATCGGAAATAATATAGCCGGTCTGGCTGCAGAGCTGGGCAAATACGGTGTGTCGGATGTTCATGCTTATCAGTCCGCCGATCTTGAATTGTATCAGGCAGAGGGATATGCCAAAGTACTGGCCGAAGCGGTCAATGAACTGGGCGCCGACATAGTTTTGTGTGGCGCTACAGCCATGGGGAAAGACCTGGCACCGCGCGTGGCGGCAAAGCTGAACGCCGCTGTCGCCACCGATGTAATTTCGGTTGAAGCAGACAACGGCGATTTGAAAATCATTCGTCCGATGTACGCCGGAAAAGTACGCGCTACGATTCGGCTGAAATCGGCTGTAAAAATACTGACCATCCGGCCCAATGTTTATCTCGCCGAAGAAAACGCCGTGGACGCGAACGTTACCGAACACAGCGCCGACGCAGGAACGATCAAAGCGCAGGTAAAAGAAATGCTGGGCGGTTCGACGGATGAACTGGATGTGACCGAAGCCGATATCATTTGTTCCGGCGGCCGTGGGTTCAAAGGACCGGAGAATTTCCATCTGCTGGAAAAACTGGCGAAGAAACTGGGAGCGGCAACCGGCGCTTCCCGTGCGGCCGTAGACGCCGGCTGGAGACCCTATTCACATCAGGTGGGACAAACAGGAAAAACCGTCAGTCCTTCACTGTATATTGCCATCGGTATTTCCGGCGCCATTCAACATCTGGCGGGCATGTCCTCATCCAAGTATATCGTGGCTATCAACAAAGACCCCGATGCACCGATTTTCAAAGTTGCCGACTACGGAATCGTTGGTGATTTGTTCGAAGTGGTACCGAGGATGATTGAGGAATTAGGCTGATCTGCAAATCACATTGAAGAAAGCCGGACTTTTCAGTCCGGTTTTTTTTGCCGCGATTATGCACGTGTACCTTCGGAGTTGTCTTTGAATAATATTGCTCAAACGGCACTTTTTTACCAAATCGGTCCACTTTCTTCCAGTTGCCTGTCAGAAGAGCAAAGGCATTTGAAACACGATCATTTATACCCTGTAAGTTCATTGTCCGATCATCAGGTTTGAATTTGAAAATAAATACCGGCTTAACCGGTCGGAAAGTTTTACAATTTAAAATCGATGTGTCTGCTTTTAAACAAATAATCCTTCTATTTTGGACGGCAGGGGATTATCAATCATAATCTTGTTTGTAAAGTACAAGCTCCATCAGTCAGCCTTTTTGGGGCGGAGATGATCCATAATCGTGGCGTCATTGACAAAAATATTCGGTTCTCCACTCTTTTTCTGCAATCGGTTGCTCTGAAAATGGCAGGAAAAAACCAGGCTACAAAAGAAACAGATTACAATAATCGGCTTTATAATCAACTTTAGAACCCATTTTAAATTATTCTGTAAAATGGTAATAAAGATAGTCAAAGAACAAAAGTAAAATCAATTCCCCGTTGTACTCCGGCCGCACTCACAGAAAAAACCGGCGGTAGATATTCCAGCACCGTTTCCCGGTTGCCGCCCATATTACGACTAAAAAAACTCTCCTGTTGTCGCTCCCGGAATCAGATAGTTTTTCACCTTTCCTTTTATGTCAGCCCCCATGAATACCGGTTTTTTTTCGTGTTCCTCCACGTCAAGTCCGTGGTTCTTTTTAAGCCATTGATGAATTCCGAATTTCACGAATGAATAGTGTGCAATTAACTCGGTGTTCCAGAGATATTAGTACCGCGGCATGGACGGATCGATTTTTGCCGCCCACTCGAGGATTCCCCCGGCCAGATTTTTTACCTTTTCAAAACCGGCCCGTTGCAGCATGCGCAGGGCGATGGTACTGCGGATGCCAGAACGGCAATAGACAATCAGCGGAACCGATATATCCAGTTCGCTCATTCGATCGCTCAGTTGGTTCAGCGGGATTTGAATGCTGCCGTCAATTTTGCATATTTCCTGCTCGGCGGCAGCGCGCACATCGAGCAGCTGAAACCGGCTGCTGTTTTGCAGCATTCGCTGCAGGTCAACTACATGGATCTGATCATCGCCAGCCGGCAATTCGGAGGATTCAATACCACAAAATTCGTCATAATCGATCAGATCGCGAATCACTGGCTTTTTGCCGCAAACAGGACAGACCGGATCTTTGGCGATGTGCATTTCATCAAAACGCATGGCCAGCGCATCAAACAACAGCAGCCGGCCGATCAGCGGCTCGCCTTTTCCAAGAACCAGTTTAATCACTTCGTTAGCCTGCATTGAGCCTATGATGCCGGGCAGTACCCCCAGCACCCCGCCTTCGGTGCAATTGGGCACCTGGTCCGGCGCCGGCGGTTGCGGATACAGGCAGCGGTAACAGGGGCCTTCACCGGTTTTAAATACCGAAACCTGCCCGTCGAAACGATAAATGCTTCCGTACACATTGGTTTTATTGGTCAGCACACAGAGATCATTTACCAGGTAGCGGGTAGCGAAATTATCGGTGCCGTCGAGAATGATTTCCCAGGGAGCGCAGATTTCGCGTGCGTTTTCAACGGTAAGCAGAGTATCGTAAACTTCTACTTTTATCTCGGGATTAATATCCAGCAGACGTTGCCGGGCGCTTTCGGTTTTTGACCTGCCCAATCCGGAAGTGCCGTGCAAGATCTGCCGTTGCAGGTTACTTTTCTCAACCACATCATCATCGACCAGTCCTATGCGTCCGACGCCCGCCGCGGCCAGATACAGCGCAGCCGGCGATCCCAGACCACCGACTCCGACAATCAGGACCGAGGCCTGCTTCAGTTTTTTCTGCCCCTCAAAGCCGACTTCGGGCAGCACCAGGTGCCGGCTGTAGCGTTCAATCTCACTGCGGGATAATTCGCTTTGCATCATCCATCCTCCTGCAAACGACAAAATATGTTAATTTTAAAGTTGTCTCAAAACAGCGAAACCGGTTTATTAAATTTTCATTCAACTCATTTTCCACCAGTCGCCGTGTTTAACCATCAGGGCGCGCAGGTACTCGACATGGGACCACATCAGCGGCGCGGCGAACTGAATATAGCCGCCTTCCGCACTTTGCCCGTTACGAAACATGCATTTCTTACCTGTTTCGCGATACGAGCGCCACATATTATTTGCTTCCTCCATGATTTTGTCAAAGGTGACGCCGGGTAATAAAATCGGTTTATGAAATTCCTTTTCAAAATCGATGCCCGTGTCCCACTCGGACTCCATGAAGACTTCATACCGCTGACAGGTGGAAAGATGCTCGGGAATTGCCGAAGCATCATTGCTGTATTTTCTGATCAAATCCAGTAACAGG
>JAJRVZ010000116.1 GCA_024277055.1 Calditrichota bacterium | reverse complement strand
TTAATTTCAAAAGTAAAAATTGACCAGCTGATGGGAGGTACCGGTATGCGTGTCAATTTCGTCACGTTCAGGAAGGAGGTGGTGTAATGCGCTATGCCATGGCAATCGATACGAAACGTTGTGTGGGCTGTGCCGATTGTGTGGTTGCCTGCCAGACGGAAAATAATGTACCCATCGGATACTGTCGTGATTGGATCGTTCAGGATACGAGTGGTGTTTTTCCGACATTGAATCTTGAAATTCGCAGTGAACGCTGCAATCATTGCGATAATTCACCCTGTGTACGTTGCTGCCCCACCGGCGCCAGCCATTACAGTGACGGTGGAATTGTACTGGTAAATCACGATGAATGCACCGGATGCAAGGCCTGTATCGCCGCCTGTCCCTATGATGCCCGCTTCGTCCACCCGGAGGGATATGTTGACAAATGTACCTTCTGTATCCACCGGGTTCGTGAAGGACAAGACCCTGCCTGTGTCTCCGTCTGTCCGACACATGCCATGATTTTCGGTGATCTGGATGACCCTGAAAGTGAAATATCCAAAGCGTTGCAGAGCAGAAAACACAAAACACTGATACCTGAAGCCGGCACTGCGCCTCAGGTTTATTACTTGTATTGACAATGACATTGGAGATAAATGATGCATGAAGTTGTAATCACATCGGGCCGAATGATCCCGCATATCGATCCGCAACTGGCAATCTGGGGTTGGGAAATTCCGCTTTATTTATTCCTCGGTGGCCTGGTTGCGGGTATTCTCTTTTTCTCTACTTATTATTTTATACGGAATAAAAAAGATGATTACCCGGCGGCTGTGAAAAAAGCACCCCTGCTGGTAGTTCCGTTGCTTGTTCTCGGATTATTCGCCTTATTTCTGGACCTGGAACACAAATGGTATGTCTGGCGCTTTTATACCGCCATTCGTTTCGAATCACCCATGTCCTGGGGTTCCTGGACGTTATTTTTCATCATACCGTTGAGCATGCTGTGGAGTTTGACCTGGATTCATGAATTGTATCCGGGATTCAGCCGGCCGCTTCCTGTTCTGAATGGATTTGCGGCACGACTAAAATTTTATCGCAAACATCTTGCCTGGTCGCTGCTGGTTTTTTCGGTAATCCTCGGCATGTACACCGGCATCCTGCTGTCTGCGTTCAATGCACGTCCGTTTTGGAATTCCGCTATTCTGGGTCCGCTGTTTCTGACTTCCGGGCTTTCTACGGGTGCCGCAAGTATTTTGTTACTGTCAAAATCTGAAGCAGAAAAACAACTGTTCCGGAAGATCGATATCACGCTCATCGCGGTTGAACTGTTCCTTATCATCCATCTTTTCATGGGGTTTCTTGCCGGAACACAGGTTCATGTTGATGCGGCCCTGATGTTCCTCGGCGGACCGCTCACGGCCGATTTCTGGATATTCGTCGTTGCGTTAGGACTTGTGGTTCCGCTGATCATCGAAATATTTGAATCCCGGGGTTATAAAGTTTCCGTAAAGATACCCGCACTGCTGGTTCTGGCCGGCGGGTTACTCCTGCGGTTCATTATCGTTGATGCGGGTCAATCATCCAGATGGCTGTACAAATTTTTCGAATGAACAATGAGGTGATTCATGGAAAATAAAAAATATTGGGATCCTTACTTATCCGGGATCGGACTTGGATTAACACTTTTACTGGCCTTCGTGCTTGTAGGCCGGGGACTGGGTGCCTCCGGTGCCGTCATGCGGCTTACTGTGTGGCTAACGAGTCTTGTGTCACAGGCGCATGTGGATGCCAATGCGTATCTGGCAAAATATGCCGGCACGGGAATCAATCCATTCAAAAACTGGCTGGTTTATGAAATTGTCGGTGTGATTGTCGGAGGATTCCTTTCAGGCATGTTTGCCGGCCGTTTGAAATTCAAAACCGAACACGGCCCGAATATATCTGATAAGGGAAGATGGGGCCTTGCTTTTCTGGGCGGTATTATGATGGGAATCGGCGCACGTCTTGCCTACGGCTGCACCAGCGGTCAGGCCCTCACGGGGGGAGCAACCCTGGCCGTCGGCAGCTGGGCATTCATGTTCTCGGTTTTTATCGGTGGTTATGCAATGGCATATTTTGTAAGAAAACAGTGGTTATAATTACAGGAGAAAATAAATGGCTCCCTTTTATAAAACAGGACTGTTCGGAGAACAAATCAGTTTGCTGATTGCCTTCTTCCTCGGTATTGGTTTCGGTTTCTGGCTGGAACGTGCCGGATTCGGTAGTTCCCGAGTGCTGGCGGCACAGTTCTATTTTCGTGATATGCGCGTTCTCAAAGTTATGTTCTCGGCAATTGTCACAGCCATGGTCGGTATAGTTTTATTCACCATTTTCGGCTGGCTGGATATAAGTTTGATATACATCAATCCCACCTATCTCTGGCCGCAGATCGTCGGCGGCCTGATTCTGGGATTCGGATTCATTATCGGCGGATATTGTCCGGGTACGTCCGTGGTCGGATGCTCAACCGGAAGAATTGACGGTTTTTTCTACATCGGCGGATTGATGACCGGCATGCTGGTTTTCGGAGAGGCCTATCCTCTTATTTAGGATTTCCATAAATCGGGCTATTTGGGTCGCCTGCAACTTTCCGACTGGCTGCATATTTCTATCGGCCTGGTTGGTTTGGCCGTTATCATTATGGCTCTGCTGATGTTTGCCGGCTCGGAATGGGTAGAAAGAAAATTTAAAGGCGGGGAGGTTGCCTGATGAATACTTATTTCAAACCCATTGCTTCATTTTTACTTCTGATTATCGGTTTGTTTCTTGCCCTGGTTCCTTCAGGGAATTCGGAAAACTATAGCCATACCGGCCGGAATCTTCGCCATTTACGGATTTCCCCCTACCGGCTGGCTGAAATTGTGATTGAGGAGCTGCCGGGATTTCAGATTATAGATCTGCGCCCTGCGGAAGAATTCGCCAAATTCCATTTTTATCAGGCAATCAATATTCCCTATGACCATCTTCAGGATACTGACATGCTCGAACAAATGGATAATGAACAAACGGTGATTCTTGTCGCACAAAGCGAGGATCAGGAAAAAAGCGCTTTACAGGTTTTAAAAAGGGCCGGTTTTTATTCCGTAAAAATTCTGGAATCCGGATTTGCGAATTTTATCAGTACGTTTAAACACCCTGCCGGTCCGGGGAATTTCCAAACCAATGAGGATATCGCCAGACAGGAATTTGCAGTTTCAGCCGCAGCTTATTTTTTCGGAAGCAAAACCGTTCATAAAACATCCTCCGGAACCGTTTCCAAACCAATTCCTGTGAAACGAAGAAAAAAGAAAAAAGCTGCTGACGAAGGCTGCTGATTTCCCACGTCAAAAACCGCCCGTTTCCCGGGCGGTTTTTTGATACCTCCGCTTCTCAAAATTTAAAAATATGATCGATGCTTTCCCATTCATAGGAATTAATTCACTTAATACCTGACACATTTTTCAACAAATTATCACATTATCAAATTTAATTAATTGGCACACCTATTGTAATCTACATTTTCAAATGTAGGTTTAGTTCTTCTTAAAATGAATGATTGGAATAAATATGAATGTAGAAGTTGATATCTACGAACCGATCCTTACCATCGGTACCGTCGCCGACAAACTGAATGTTGCCGTTCAGACAGTCAGGTTGTACGAACAGGAAGGACTGGTCATTCCGCATAAAACCTCCAGCGGACGACGCATGTACTCGGTTCATGACCTGGAGCGGTTGCGCTGTGTAAGAAAGATGATTACCGAACACGGTCTGAACCTGCAGGGAATAAAAAAAATCATGTCGCTCATCCCCTGCTGGGAATTCAAAGGCGGCCTTGATGAACAGTGTAAAAACTGTCAGGGATACTATGAAGCGGTTGGTCCTTGCTGGACGATTCATCCGGTGGGAGAGAAATGCCAGCTGGAAGATTGCCGGGAATGTCCGGTATATCGGATTGAATTGAATTGTAACAAGATAAAAGAACTGATCTTTGCTAACCATCGCTAACAATTAAACTATAGTGAGGTGGAAATGAAAAAACTCGTAATTTTAGGTGGAGGTACGGCCGGAACAATGATGGCCAATAAACTGGTTCCTGTACTGGGCGAAAAAGACTGGCAGATTACAATCGTAGACCAGGATGAAACCCATTATTATCAACCCGGTTTTTTGTTCATCCCTTTCGGAATTTACACAATTGACGATGTACGCAAACCCCGCCGCGATTACTATCCTTCCGGTGTTGAAGTCGTAATCTCAAATATCGAAGGTATTCTGCCGGATGAGAATAAAGTAAAACTGGCAAACAATAAAGTTTTACAGTACGATTACCTGATCATCGCCACGGGCAGCCGTATCGTTCCCGACGAGACCGACGGTTTGAAAAACGGTGCCTGGCATCAGAACATTTTTGACTTCTATACTCCCGAAGGGGCGCAGGCCCTTGCCAATCATCTCAAATTCTGGGAAGGCGGTAAAATGGTCGTAAATATCGTTGAAATGCCGATAAAATGCCCGGTCGCTCCTCTGGAATTCGTCTTTCTGGCCGACTGGTGGTTTACCGAACAGGGCATTCGGGATAAGGTTGAAATTGAATACGTTACGCCGTTACCCGGCGCTTTCACCAAACCGATTGCTTCAAAATTTCTCGGTGAATTCCTGAACAAAAAAAATATTCACCTGACGGCGGATTTCAGCGTCGGTCGCGTGGACAGTGATAAAAACAAAATCGTTTCCTGGGATGAAAAAGAAATAGATTACGATTTGCTGGTCACCATTCCTACGAATATGGGCTCGCAGATTATAATCGATTCCGGACTGGGCGATGACCTCGGATTTATTCCCACCGATCCCAATACGCTGATATCCAAACAATATGAAAATGTTTTCGTTCTGGGTGATGCCACCGACCTCCCCAGTTCGAAAGCCGGTTCAGTGGCTCATTTTGAAGCGGATATCTTATATGACAATTTTCTGCGGGTTATTGAAGGCCGCAAACCGGAACCTAAATTCGACGGACACGCCAATTGCTTTATCGAATCCGGATTTGGCAAGGGCATCCTCATTGATTTCAATTACGATGTTGAACCGTTACCCGGCAAATTCCCGCTGCCCGGCGTCGGCCCGTTTTCCCTGCTGCAGGAAACGCGCATGAACCACTGGGGCAAAATGATGTTCCGCTGGGTTTACTGGAACCTGCTGTTGAAAGGCGCCGAAATGCCGATCGAAGCACAGATGACCATGGCAGGAAAGAAGGGGCAGTAATCATGGAAAAGGCAAACATGGAACAACAATTAGCTGATATTAATCAGAAACTGGATTTTATCACCGCAACCATGGCCGAGTACCAGCGCAAACAGCGCGAAATGGATGAATTGAAAAATGATCTGACACTGATCGCACGGGATGTGTTTGACTCGGCCGTGACTGAACTGAATGAGGTGGCTCCCTATTTTGATACCGGCGACCTCGTGCACCTGCTGAAAAAACTGCTGCGCAATACCCGTAACATAAACCGTTTACTGACACAGATGGAAAGCGTGGAAGGGTTGTTCCAGGATTTAAAACCTCTTGGTAAACAAATGTTCGACCAGATGCTGGAAACGCTGAACGAAATGGATCGCAAAGGGTATTTCGAATTCATGAAAGAGGCCACTAAAATTGTCGACACCATCGTCACCAGTTTTTCAGTGGAAGATGTACGCCTGCTGCGGGAAAATATTACTTCGATCCTGCTGACCATTAAAGGGATTACCCAGCCGGATATGCTGCAGACGGTTAACAGCGCCTTGCAGTTTTTCAAAAAAATGGACATTACCATCGATCGCGATATTTCCTACGGAATGCTTCTGAAAGAAATACGCGATCCTGAAGTAAAAAAGGGTCTTTTGTTCATGCTGGAATTTGTGAAGAGCATGGCAAAACCCAATAACGGCAAAACTGAACAAACAACTTAATCTATTTCGGAGGTTATTTTATGGCTACCAAAACCTATGCCGGTAAAACAGTTGAAGTCGACGATGAAGGCTTCCTGAAAAATATGGACGATTGGAATGAAGATATCGCCAAAGAAATTGCCGGTGAAATTGGTCTCGGCGAATTGACGGAAATGCACTGGAAGGTCATCAATTTCATGCGAAACGATTTCAAAGAGAAAGGCCAGATTCCGACGATCCGGCGCATGAAAAATGCCGGCGGTGTTCCCACCAAAGATTTGTATGACCTGTTTCCCGGCGGTCCGGCCAAAAAAGCCGCATTGGTTGCCGGTCTCGGCAAACCGCAGGGTTGTGTCTAATTGATAAATTAACCGTTTATTCACGTATGGGAGTTGAAGAATGGCTGAGAAAAAAATCGAAAAAGTATCCATTGTCATTTCCAAAGGATCTCTGGAAGGAGTTTATCCCGGACTGATCATGGCTAACGGCGCCCGCATGGAAGGTATCGAAGCAAATCTGTTTTTCACTTTTTTCGGGCTGGAAGCCATCATGAAAAAAAGAATGAAAAAACTCAAAGTGGCAACCGTGGGCAATCCTGCCATGCATATTCCTTCCCTGCTGGGAATCATTCCGGGTATGTCCGCATTCGCTACTTCGCAAATGAAGAAGGAAATGGAGAAACTGGACATTCCACCGGTGGATGAATTCATCGAAATGATCCACGACGCCGGCGCCAATATTTATGCCTGCAAGGCGACTGTGGATATGTTTCACCTCAGTATGGATGATTTCTGTGAACAGACCGATGCCATCATAAACGTCGGGAAATTCTATGAAGTCGCAGCCGGAGGCGAAATCATATTCACCTGATGCCTTTAATGTCCGGCCCGTATATTCCCCGGTTGCAATACCGGTAGATACGGGTAAAATATCTGCAACCCGGCGGCCATCCCGGGCAAACCCGGGGTGGCCGCCTGATTATGGTTTCTGTGCCTGCCTGATCCGGTAAATACGGCCATCCGGCGAGGCGGCGAAAACTCCGAAACGGTTTACTGCCGAAGTTGAAAAAATATAATCCGTCGTCAACCGAATCCTGCGTAATACCGCACCGTCGCCGATGTCAAATTCATACAGATATCCGTTGATCGAGCCCAGATAACCCTTTCCGTTCCACAGCACCGGACTGCTGTCGAAAACGGGGTCATTAAAGAAATTCAATTGTGTGCTGAACGTAAGATTTCCCGTTGTGGCTTCCAGACCGAATATTTTTCCGTTCAGCGAGCCGAAAACAATCCGCCTTCCGTACCGAAGCCCCGATGAATAACCCGGCTGCAGCTCATCTTTCCGCTGAAATGTCCACGCCGCCGTTCCATCCTTCAGACGAAGAGCATGTACTTTATGGTCGTGTGAGGCAATGACGAGCAAGCTGTCGACGATCAACGGATCGGAAGTCGCCGCGGCAAAATAACGGTTTTCACTGACCCTGTAACGCCAGAGTTCTTCTCCGTTCTTCCTGTTCAATGCATGCACATACCGGTCCCACCCTCCGAATATCACAATATTTCCAGCCACTGCCGCACGATTTTTAATAAGGCTTCCGGTGGCGAACCGCCATTTCTCTCGTCCGGTTTCCAGAGACAGGCAATACAGATTTCCATCTCCGTTTCCAACAAATATCTCGCTGCCTTCGATGGTCGGCTCGCCGTAAAACCCTTTTGAAGCGGAGAAACGCCACAGGATACGGCCTTTCTTTTTAGTGACTGCATAAAGATTACCGTCCAGACAGCTGACAAGAATCACGGAATCGGAAATAACCGGCCGGGCAACGACACTTCCCGGTAAATCCAGCTGCCAGCGCAACGATTCCTCCGCAGTATCGAGACAGTAGACGCTTCCGCTCAGGTCCGCTGCAATCAACAGGAGACCATCAGTGGCAAGTCCTGCCTGAATACCTTCTCTTGCCGTTACTAAAATATGGGGCGGCACTGTTTTGTAAAACCGTACCCGTTTCCGTAACCGCCGCTTCTCCTCTGTCCTAATTACCGAAACGGTCAAAGTATGTACCCCGTCCGCAAAAGTTTTTAAAGATTTCGAGATTCTGCCTCCGGTGCGGATCGTATCCGCCGGCCGATCATCTATCTGCACCAGCATCGGTTCATTTGTTATCGATCTCGCCAGGAATCGGACCGAATCGGTGAAAATGCTGTCGTTCAGACTGAGTATGAATGGTGATGGAATCCGCCCTGTTTTCAGTAATGATTTTTGCAACACCGCTTTTGCCGCCGAATCCGTTGGCGAATGTTCGCTGACTGTGAGTTTGCGGGCAGAAACTTCGAACAGCAGATAGCTGCGGTCTTTATCCACCGTCCCGTTGCACATCAGCATATCGAGACCATTTAGTGACCAGCGCTTTACGCCGTGCCCGTGACCGGTCAGTATCAGCGCAACATTGTACCCTTCGAGCAGGTCGAGCAACCGGTCTTCATTGCCGATAAATCGTTGCGCAAAAAACGGCGGATGATGTGCAATAATAATCAGCGGTTTATGTTGCGGTACGTTTTGCAGGTCAGTTTTTAACCATCGCAAGCAGGCTTTGGAAAAATTTCCGTATTGCTCCAGCAGAAGCGACGTATCAAGAAATATGAAATGGATTCCTTTATGATCAAATGAAAAACAATTATCACCGAACAGATTGCGAAAGTATCTTTTCCCGTTATCCGACCAGCGGCTGTCGTGGTTGCCCGGCACCTGAAACAGTTTCATTCCCGTACTGTTACCGATTGCAGCGTACCGTTCCCATTCCGGTTGCAAACCCCAGTCGGTCAGGTCTCCGCTGCTGATTATGAAATCGACATCCGGATGTTGAGCTGCAATGGTTTTCAGCATTTCCTGCAGATGTTCCGCGGCACCCGGTGCACCGATATGGGTATCCGAAATCTGTATAAACTTGAATGATTCAACGGAAGGGGGACTTGCGACGCGGTGGCATCCTGCAGAAGAAAAGATCAGGAGAGTCAGAATCAGAAATCGTTTCACGGTAACCACCTTTTTATGGCAAATTAATTTGTTAAAAGTTAATTTTCAATTTTTCTATCTTTATAATTAATTACTGTTTCAGTAAATTTCCCTAAACGAAAACCACGGAGATGAATTCATGAAATTTGCCCGGTTGCTGATGCTGCTTTTGCCCGCCGTTCTGATATCACAGGACCTTTCCGGTCTGACTTTTTGTATCGACCCCGGTCACGGTTTAGGGAACGGTAATGCCGGACCTACCGGTCTGCTCGAACTGGAAATCAATATGGACGTCGCCAATTACCTGCGCAGTTATTTAACCAAGGCCAATGCCGACACGGTAATAATGACCCGTTATGACAACCATACCAATCCCTCCTTGAGCCAGCGGGAGAATATCGCCAACAATTTCGGAGTCAGCTGGTTTCATTCGGTGCACCACAATGCCTATCAAAGTACGGCGCGCTTTACTCTGATGCTGATGGAAGAAGAACGCGACTGGTCTCAGCGCTGCCCAAACGGCGGTAACTGGGGCGTCGGCACCGGAATAGCCGAATGGCCGGGGCAAACGGACGCACTCAGTCATTTAATGGGAGCGACCGTATTCGAGGCGCTGCGAACCGCTTACTGGACTTCGTGGCTGGACTGGAGTTTTTACGGTGGCTGCAACGGTGGGTTCAGCCTCGGTGTACTCAACAACCTGCAAATGCCCGGTCAGCTTTCAGAGGCAACTTTCCATGATCATCCGGCGGAGGAACGTAAACTGCGCAGCCAGGCTTTCCTGCAAGCCGAGGCTTTAGGTCTGTACAGGGGATTTCAACAGTTCTTCGGTGCTGCAGCACCCGCCGGTGGTGTGCTGGCCGGTATTGTTAAAAGTTCCGTAGACAACAGCAATTTGAACGGGGCAAAAATCCTCGTTCTGCCCGACAGTATGCAATTTACAACCGATAACTGGAATAACGGTATTTACTATATTTTCGATATTCCCCCGGGTGATTACACGGTTCAATTCTCGGCCGTCGCCCATGATACGGTGCAGCAGCAGATCACCATTTCCGCAGATAGCATTACCTTTGAAGATGTCATGCTGACCGGCAATCTTGCCCCGACCATTGTTTCCTCCGACCCGGCGAATGGTGATGAGGGTATTGATGTTTCGCAAAACATCCGCATCGATTTCAGCAAACCGATGGACACCGGTTCCGTGGAACAGGCATTTCGGATAACTCCGGATTTCGGCGGCAATATTCAATGGCAGAACAGCAACAAACGATTGATTTACAGTCCGCTTTTTCCGCTGTTGTTCGATACTACCTACTCCGTCGGCATCGCAGCTACGGCGCAGGATGCCTCGTCTTATTTCCTGGACGGCAACGGCGACGGTATCGCCGGTGATGATTTCCTGATGCACTTCCACACGGCCGCACTTGATACCGGCGCCCCTTTTCTTCTGGACCGTCATCCTGAAAACCTGTCACTGAACAATTCCCTGCAAACGATCATTTCCATGCAGTTTAATAAACCGCTCGATCCGGCAACGGTGGTTCCTGAGAATTTTTATTTTGTCAGTGTGCGCGGTGACGAGATCGGCGGAAGCCTTCGATATGCAACTCAAAAAAACCGTTCGGCCGTAATGTTTATTCCTGATCAGCCGCTTCAACCCGGATTACTGTATTTTGCCAATGCCGGCGCCTATATCGCGGATCGTGCGGGAAACAGCCTGGGAACGAATCAACAATGGCGCTTTGCTACTGATTTTGCAGACCGGCAATACGAAGTTCTGGATAACTTTGCAAGAATTTCCGGCGAATGGCAGGATTCCATACTTACTTACGGTAATCTAACCATTGCGCACCGTCCTGCCGTACGCGATTCCGTCTGCGCACACATCAGCTACTTTTTTCCCGACAGCGGCGGGCAAATCCGGCTACTGAGGGTTATTACCGCTGATACAATAAACGTGTTGACGGAGGGAGATGAACTGACGCTGGCTATTTTTGGAAATTTGAGTTTCAACCGGATCAGATTGCTTTTCAGTGACGGCGGCAATCTTTATTTCACAGCCCCCTTTTACGACAACCGGCTGGGCTGGTTCATGTTCAGGCATTTGTCCGGGATCGATCCGTTGTATGATTCTCTGGGCGTCCTGCAGGAGCCAACGGCTCTCCTGTGTTTTGCCGGACTGCAGGTGGAACACACCGGTGACAGGAACGGAGTATTATCCATTGATTATCTGGCCCTGGGTTCTGCAGTGACCGGCATACAGGGAAAAACCACAGAAACTCCGCACGAATTTTTGCTGAGAAAAAATTATCCGAATCCTTTCAACCCGCAAACGACGATTGAATTTTTCCTCCCACGGAAGCAGGCGGTAACAGGCTATATTTACAATGCCGCCGGACAGATTGTAGAGCGCCTGGCGGAAAAGGATATAATGCCGTCCGGCTGGCAGCGTTTTATTTGGAACGCCGGCAATCACTCCTCCGGGGTGTATGTGCTTAGTTTAAAGGCCGGCGGGAAAACCATGTATCAGAAGCTGGTTTTACTGAAATAATTGAACACGGTCCGCACGGATCGTGGGACATTTTAATCAGTCTATCTTTTGTGTTTCAGAAGACTGTGCAACCTTTAATTTGTGTAACCGTTGATCACCTGTTTCACAACATTTTCGCAAACCACGCAAAACGGCTTTTTCCCCTTGGAAAACATCAGGCAATCGAGCATGGGTCGGTACAATCCGTATTGCATATACCCCGCTCCCTCAAAAGCGCCGACGACTCCGAAAAACCTGCTTTGCAGGAAATATTCATCCACTTTGCGGGTGTGCCCGGCATCGCGCCGGTCGTATTCCCGCTCCGCTTCAATGATATCATTCGTTGCGGCATGTTTCCGTTTCAATTCGGCGATCTGATTGTTCATGCGTGCCCGTTCCGACTGCCATGCATAATCCATTTTGTCGAAGCCCTTTTTTTTCCACGGTGTCGGCATCTGAACACCCGGTGTCAGAAAGGACTTCCACTTAATAATTTTCTTATCATGCAAAGCGGTGATATTCGGTTCAAAAGGTTCTATCGTCGGCGTATTTAATTCTGAGTAAGCCGTGGAAGAGGTGTAATACTCATCGGCCAGCCCCGCAAATGAATGGCCGAATTCATGCAGCAGCAGGTACTCTTTCCACTGGTTTCCGGTAGTGAAAACACAAAACTGGTTGTAAATGCCCCCCCCGCCATAACGGCTGTGATTGACCATGATTACCAGGGCATCGAAAGGCACGTGACCTGCGATATCCTGGAGTGCTTTATTGTCTTCCGTCATCAGATAACGCTCGGAACCGAGTGAATTGAATGTGACATTCAAAGCAGTCTGTTTGTAAATACCGGCACGGGGTTCATCCACCCCACTTTCAACGGAAGCTTTGAATACACCGTAGATATTAAATTGGTCCGCCATGGACCGATAGGGTTCGCTGTTCATCAGCACGTTGCTGAAATAGCTCAGATCTTTTTTAAATTTACTAAATTCTTCAATGGTATAACCCTCGGCAATAAAAGCTATATCCACCTTTTTTGCAGGTGGGCCGCTTTCACGGTTTTTGATGATTTTCACCTGCGGATCCCCTGTCATTTGTCGAATGATGCTGATATCGCCTGGATCGATCAGGAATTGAAAATATTGCCGGAATTCATTTTTGCCGTCTCTTTTATCCAGAGAAAATATAACCGGATATTTGGGCCACGGCACCCTGCAGGTTTCATGAAAAGCTCTTTTTACCCCCTGTGCGGCAGGAGCCGTACTCTGATATTCGCCGAAAAAGCTGCTGAAACCCTGCGAATAAATGACCTCTCCGTTTTCCGCATCTCTGATCGTCACGCGGTAAAGGCCGTTGCCGTAAGAATCAATCAACCGGGAGTGTCTGCCGGGCCAGGTATCGTAACGGTATATTCGGTCAATGGCTATATCATCTTGCCGGCTGTCACCGAAATGAAAATAATCGATGCGCATGGTTGCATCTTCGAACCATTTTTCAAATTCGTTTCCGGCCACTATATTCGTTACCATCAATACAAGCAGGATATAAAAATACTTCATCGCTGTTAACCGCCTTTTCATAATTCTTTTTCTCTGTGAACGGATTCCGGCGTAAAAGCAGGCAGGCATACCGACCAGTATTCCGCCGTTTCGCCGAACGGATTGGAATACCGAACCCGTGATCCCTTTCTGACGAGCAAGGATTCACCGGCGGTGATTTCCACTGTTTCGCCGTTAATTTCAATTCGTTTGCGTCCGCTGATCATCAGTGTGTACTCATCGAAATCAGGAATCTGGGCCGGTTCCGACCACCCCGGTGGCGCGGACATCCGGGCAATGCTGATGTCGGGATTGCCATCAGAGGCACATCCGAAATGTTCCAGTATCAACTTGCCGTCTTCAGTCGGAACCCTGAAGGGGTTCCGCTGCAAATAGAAACTTTTCTGCATATCAGATTTTCCACATAAAAAAAGGGTGGCGATTGATTCGTCACCCCGAAGGTTCAGTATTTTATTCCGTTAATTTTCAACTTTGCCGTTTACCGGTTTTTCTTCTGTGGCAGGAATAATTTCAGCAGAAAGTTCCAGCAGTACACGCGGCTTTTCAGGATCATTCGAGTAAACCCGAATCGATTTTGTTACTTTACCCTGTTTGTGTCCCGTTTTAAAACTGGTTTTGATTTCACCGCTTCCGCCGGGAGGTATAATTCCTGAACTCAGGAGGGCCGCCGTGCAGCCTCACGAACTCTTAACGCGGATAATGCGCAATGTATCCACCCCTTCATTTTTAAAAAGAAAAATGTGTTCGGCCGTTGTCTGCTGCTTTAATTGCCCGAAATCATATTTCAATTTATCGAATACGATTTTCGGTTTTTCCTGCGCCTGCAAAAAGGATGCGCCACCGAATAAAACAACGGCAAACAGAAGCATGAAAATTGGTTTGTATTTTTTCAAAACCTGTCCTTTCCTGTGACAACCTGTTTCTTCAATATTAATATTTTTTTTACAAAATGCAATCCTTTTCTTCACGAACAGCATCACCGGAAAGCGGTTCGTTCGCGCTTGATCAGGATTCGAGCAGACGACGGACCCGTGTGGCAAGCCCTGCTACCGTATAGGGTTTATGAAGAAAATTCAATCCGTCTTGCATAATACCGTTTTCTGAAATCTGATCGTGGGTATAACCGGAAGTAAACAAAATCTTTTCCGGCGGGATAATATCTTTCACAACCTCCGCCAGGGCGGTTCCACTCATCTCCGGCATTACCAGGTCCGTGATGACAAGATCGAATCGTTGTTTTTCAGTTCGGATCAATTGCGCCGCAATTTTTCCGTTTTCCGCCGTTATGACGTTATAACCCAAACTTTTCAATGCGCTTTTGGCAAATTCCCGAACCGCGTCATCATCCTCAACCAGCAGCAACACTTCATTTCCGGTCTCCACCTCACCGATTCGCTGTCCGGCAGTTTCGCCGGATTCATCATCGGCCAGCGCCGGCCAGTAAATCATAAAAACAGAACCCCTGCCCGGTATGCTGCTCACTTCGATGTAACCTTCATTCTGTTTAATAATTCCATATACCGTTGCCAGTCCCAGCCCCGTTCCTTTTCCCTGTTCCTTGGTAGTAAAGAACGGCTCGAATATTTTTTCCTGTATCTCCGCAGACATACCGCTACCCGTATCAGCAACGGTGATAAGCACATGTGAACCGGTTCTGTTACCGGCATGCCGGTCAGCGAATGATTTGTCAATATGAACGTTTGCCGTTTCTATGGTTAATATCTTTTCATCGTTGTTTTCCAGCTGGGACATTGCATCACGGGCATTTACAGCCAGATTGATCAGCACCTGCTCCAGCTGACCGGGATCTGCTTTAACTTTTTTTATTTTCGGCTCCAACTGGACATTCAGACGGATGTCCTCACCGATAAGCCTGCTAAGCATTCTGCTCAGCTTTTCAATTACTTCATTGGGAATGAGTACTTTGGGTTCGATAACCTGTTTACGGCTGAAAGCGAGCAGTTGCCTCGTCATATCCGTGGCCTTCTGTGCACTGTTCAGGATGGAGTGCAGTTCGTTGCGTAATGCGTTCTTGTCATCAATATTCAGCAGGGCGAGTTCCGCCTGGCCGTTAATCACCGTTAACAGGTTATTGAAATCGTGAGCGATACCACCGGCGAGAGTGCCGATACTTTCCATTTTCTGCGCCTGTTGCAGATGCATTTGCAGCGACTTCTGTTCCGAAATATTTTCTTTGTTCAGCAATATCTGTGTAATTTCATTTTTTTCATTCTTTATCGGTGAAAGCTTTACGGACTCCCAATATTCGGAGCCATCCCTGCGCAGGTTGGTCGTTTCTCCGCTCCATTCTTTTCCGCTTATTACCGTCTGCCATACTTCTTGGCGATCACTTTCGGAAAAGTGTATTAATTCATATTCCATAACATTTCTGTTACTGATATCTTCAAGTTGAAAACCGGTGAGTGAGAAATATCTGGAGTTCGCATATTCCGCGAATCCTTCGGGATTCAGAATCATTGTTGCAACCGGACTCTGCTCGATCGCCCAGGTCAGTTTCAATATTTCATATTCGGCGTGCTTCTGTTCGCTGATATCGCGGTTGACTCCCAGAACCGCTTTCGTTCCATTATAGTCGATTTCCCTCATCAGAACCTGGGTCCAGTAGAGCTCACCGTTTTTACGTTGTTTTTTTTCAATAAACTGAACCAATTGTTTTTCCGACAAAGCCCTTTCCCTCTTTTTCAGGTATAATTCCGATTCGGGCTCGATACACAGTTTTTTAATAATATATTCGCCGATCAGCTCTTCCCGCGTGTAACCGGATTGTTGCTCGGCTGCCGGATTTACGTCCAGAATGACCCCTTTGTTTTTATCTTCCAGACCGGTAACATAAACCGCATCGGGAATTTCTTCGAACAGGGTTTTGAATTTCTTCTCGCTGGCCTGCAGTTCCGATTCGGTTTTGATACGTTCACTGATATCGCGTCCTACTGCGATAACCGTTTGCAATTTACCGTCGGCATCGAATTGTCCGGTCAAATTCCAGGCAATCCATTTGTCCCCAGCCGGATTCTCAAGCCGGCATTCCAATTGTGTCTGTTTTTGGTAATACTCGATATCCCGCAGGGTCAGACGAATTTTTTTAAAGGCAGATTCCGGACACAGATCAAAAAAACTTTTATTCAGTGCCTGCTCTGCCGACCACTTCATTTCCCGCAACACGGATTTGCTGGCGAAACTGATTTGGCCGGTTTTCATCAGTTCCAGGAATAAATCGGGCTGACTCTCAACCAGCAGCCGGTATTTCTCTTCGCTGGCCCGCAGAGCCTGTTCAACTTTTTCCCTTTTAATAATCTGCAATTGCAGATCTTTGTTGGCCCGAATCAATTCCCGGGTACGATCGACCACACGGTTTTCCAATTCATAATTCAGTTGCTGAAGCTTGTGAAACAGACTCAAATTCTCGAGCTTCGCAATTATATGCCCGGCAATTTGCTCGACCAGGCCGGTAAATTGCAGCAATTGTTCATCTTCGGAATCATCAATAAAAACAAAGCAACCGTTTGAATGGGATTCTATTTTCAGTGGAATTATAATTATCGCCGTGACGATAAAACTATTTGTTCCGGTTTCGATTTCAGTCTTTTTGAATAATTTGTTGCTTCGACCAATCGCAAGCGTTTTCTGCAAAACCGTTTTTCTTAAAGAAGGGGACAGCCTTATTTTGTCCCGGCAAATATTGTTATCTGAAAACGATTTGTAGGCTTTCCGGCAATGGAGCGTATTATTCTCGGCGACGAAGTACCCGCAAACCGGAATATTTTTCAGGACGGAGATTTGTTCAAAAACCTTGTCCAGAAGCTCATTTTCATTATTGGACAGGCTGATAGTTTCACTGATCATGCGAATAAGCGTTGTTTCTTCCGCTTTCTCCGCCAACAGTGCATTTTCTTCGGAAAGTGCAGTCAGTTTACTTTCAAGATCCAGAATTTTTCCGGTAAGTTCAGTTTCGTTCATTGTAAAAACTCATTAAAATTCGGCAGGTACCCTGTGGATCATCCTCCTGCAGGAAATGTCCGGCATTCGGTAATTCGACCAGGCGACTACCTGGTATATACCTATTCAGTTTTTCACTGATCTGGGCATTCAGGTATCTATCAGAAAGGCCGCGCACGATCAGCACAGGAATTTGCAATGCCCGCAGCCGATCGCCGATATTGACCAGTTCCCGGTTGTCCAGCGATCGGGCGAAATGAAGAAAGGCTTTCCTGCCCTCCCGTGTACGAAGCGGTTTCCAGAAATATTGCATCAATTCCGGTGTTAACCGTTTGGGATTATGCAGGGCCCTTCTGATGATTAATTTGAAAGCGCCGAAATCAAGACTGGCGATCGCCAGTTGCCTGACGATCGGCGTCCGCATCGTACTGATCGGCTGTACCGGCCAGTAATCAAAACCGACCGGGTTCAGTAAAGACAGATCGTACAAACAGGATTCGTGCTGTACGGCAAAAATCTGTGCGATGCCCCCTCCCAGATCATGTCCGACAAAATGAAATTTTTCTATCTTAAGTTCATCCATAAATTGTTTTATAAACCGTGCATGATTTTTCAAGCTGTAGGCAATATCCAGTGGTTTGTCAGAATCACCGCAACCGAGCAGATCGATGGAAATCACATCATATTGCTCGGACAACAGGTCGATCATATTTCGCCAGATAAACGACCAGGTGGTTATTCCATGAACCAGTAGAACTGTTTCTCCACGGCCGAAGCGGTGGTAGGCAATTTTATGTCCGTTGATAGTGCAGAATTCTGGCTTATGCAGCCTTGCCATCTGTTATTCCAAGTATTTTGTCAAATAAAAGTTCTATCGGATTATTTATCACTATCTGTACTGAATTTAGTATTTTCCCGGAAAAATGAAAAACTTATTCATCAAGTAGTTGCCGCACTTCCGCTGCCAGTGAGGATATGGTAAACGGTTTCTGGATAATCCGGGCAGGGATTGCAATTTCATCAATGTTCGGCAAATCTTCTGAATATCCTGAAATAAACAGAATCCTGGGTTTTTTCATAAAAGCAGGTATTTCCTGCGCAAGTTCGTGGCCACTCATTTCGGGCATGATCAGGTCGGATAAGACCAGATCAACGGTATCCGACGTATTTTTTATCCAGTCCAGAGCGGTACGGCCGTTTTCCGCCGTATGTACTTGATAACCGAGGGTCTGCATTGTTTCCGCCGTGAAAGTTCTTACATTTTCGTCATCTTCCACGATCAATATCGTTTCGGTACCGCCGACCGGATCATCAGAGTTTGAGGGAATATTTCCGGAAATCATTTCAACACCGGCCAGCGGCCAGTAAATTATAAATGCCGTACCCTTTCCACGCCGTGTTTCAACTTTTATCTCAGCGTTATTTTGCTTCACTATACCATACACGGTTGCCAGCCCCAGGCCCGAATTGTTCGCCATTCCTTTAGTTGTAAAAAACTGCTCGTATATCCGTTCCAGGGTTTCGGCATCCATGCCAATCCCGTTGTCGGTGATCTTCAGGCAGGCGATTTGATTTCTTATTCCGGAGGCAATCTCATCCTTCCCTGTTAGGGAAAGCTGAATATCTACCCTTTTCTCGTTTTTCTCCTTTGATTGTAACAGGGCATCC
>JAJRVZ010000115.1 GCA_024277055.1 Calditrichota bacterium | reverse complement strand
TTAAACGGCGGTCTGAAAGATTTCGCAAAAGGAAACGGATTACTTTTTTGAATCCGGAGGATACGATCCCGCGGACAAATATTAAAGTACAGGACGCCCGGGACGGTAAGTTTACCGGATCGGAGATTCCACCCGACCTGCAGCGGCAATGGATACAGGGAACCGGTCCGGGGGCAAAACCGAACGCCCCTGTGGAAAGCAGTATCCGCAATGTGGCCTACGCGCTGCTCTCCGGCGCCGACGGCTGGATGTTCGACGGGGAAGACGCCCTGGGACAGGTGTCATCAATGTCGCTGGACAACCAGCGAAACCTGAAACTGGCGATCGATAAAGATTCTCTGTTCCTGAAAACCGCCGAACAGGTTGCCGGGCAGATGAATGACTGGGCACGATCCTTTTTCGGCAGGGAGATTATTAAAGACTGGCGCGAGCAGCTGGATTTTACTACTATTATTTTCCGTGCCCGCGGTCTGCATCTGGATGATCGTCATATCCGCGACCGGAACGGCACAGCCCTCTCCGCTTCCATCGTCGACATGGTTCTGTTTGTTGTCAATAATTACCGGCAGCTGCGCCAATCAAATTCTTCCATTGTACTGTATCTGCCCAAAATACAGACAGCCGAAGAAGCCGTCCTGTGGAATGAAATGATCACGACGCTTGAAACACACCTCGGAATGTCCGAAGGAACGATCAAAGTATATGTGCTGGTGGAACAACTGGAAGCCACTTTTCAGCTGATGGAAATACGTGCTGTACTGGGCAGACATTTTGTCGGTTACAATACCGGTCGCTGGGATTACATCAACAGCGTTTCCGACGCCATGGCCTGGGATGAGCATTTTATTAATCCGAATATCGAATCCATAACCATGACTTACGGATATATGCGTAACTATGAAGATCGCGTCCGGCGTTGTGTGAATACTCCGGACCAAAACGGCAACCCGGCTTTTTGGCAGGGCGGCATGGAACCCAATATCCCTGTCGGTTCGGAAAAGGGAATAGCCGAAAGTATGAAACGTGCCGTCGCCGGCGCCGAACGTGAGGAACGGGAAGGAGCCAGCGGAAAATGGGTTGCACACTGGCGAATGGTGCATATCATCCGGCCGGTATGGGAAAAAGTCGGAAAAGACAACCAGCTGGGGCGCAGGTTTCCTGCATTGACTTATACGGCGGATGATGCCGCCGGACTGGTTCTGCTGGAACCGGCGCCGCGTACGATTCGCGGGGCCAGAAATCTGCTCAGTGTTGCCCTTCAGTACGGAAATGCATTCGGCCAGGGATTTCAGGCGGCGGCGTTAAAGCCGGCGGATTTTTTTGGCAACGATGATATTTTATACCTGATGGAAGATATGGCCACCGGTGAAATCCGTTTGAGTATTCTTTGGGAATGGCTGCATAAAATCACCGTACTTACGGAGGATGATGACGAAACCGGAATGAAAAGCGGAGACCCTTTCACGATGGATGTCTTCAATCGTTTATTCGGGGAAGAATATCAGAAACTGCTGCAGGCGGGAAATGATGACGTTCATGATAATTCCAAAACGACGACCCTGCCGGTGGTGGGTGAAATCGTCCGGGCATACATTTCGAATGATATTAAAATTCCATGGTATATCGATTTGCTCAATATCAATCTGAATAATGATGATCTGGCGAAGGCGCGGGAACGCATCAGAACATACATTGATGCTTTTAACAAAGACGGTACGCGAATAACGGAAAATCTTGATTTTCAGTAGCATCGTTCTGCACAGGATCAGATTGCCGGAAATAGAGAAAAGTTAAGGGGAGAATCTATATGGAAAATTTTGAACAGGAAGTACAGGAAACGAAAGAGTGGTTTACCGGTTCCCGGTTCAAAGAAATCACCCGTTTGTATTCCGCACGGCAGGTTGTCGCCCAGCGGGGAACCGTTTACAACGATTATTCGATAGCAAAAAACGCCGCCGGTGAATTTTATGAATTGCTGCGCGAACTTTTTGCCAACCGTAAATCCATTACCACTTTTGGTCCCTATTCTCCGGGACAGGCGGTCACCATGAAACGCATGGGAATAAAAGGAATTTATCTGGGTGGTTGGGCCACTTCAGCCAAAGGATCGTCCACCGAAGACCCGGGTTCCGATCTGGCCAGCTATCCGCTGAGCCAGGTGCCGGATGAAGCGGCGACACTGGTCAGGGCTTTGCTGGCTGCCGATAAAAACCAGAAGTTTGTCCGCTCTCGCATGTCCGAAGAAGAACGGAAAAAAACTCCGGAAATTGATTACCGTCCGTTTATTATCGCCGATGCTGATACCGGTCACGGCGGTGACGCCCATGTCCGCAATCTGATCCGTCGTTTTGTGGAAGCCGGGGTTACAGGCTATCACATCGAAGATCAGCGACCCGGCACAAAAAAATGCGGACATCAGGGCGGGAAAGTGCTGGTTTCCATGGACGAACAAATCAGACGTTTGAATACCGCGCGGTTTCAACTCGATATTATGAAAGTACCGGGTATCATTGTCGCCCGTACCGATGCTGAAGCTGCGACGCTTCTGGACAATAATGCCGACGATCGTGACCATCCTTTTATTTTGGGGGTGACCAATACCGACATTCCGGGTTATAAAATATCCTACCTGGCGCTGCTTAAAATGTTTTTTGATGCCGGAATTGAAGAAATAAACGGTCATGTGCTTTATAACCTGCCTGATGATGAATATGCCCGGGCCTTTGCCTGGTTCAAAAAAGCCGGACTGCTAAAGGCCTTTGAAGCAACGATTTCGGCAATCAAAAAAGGCGCTGATCCCGAAAAAGAACTGAATCATGCGCATAACCGGTTTGTTGAAGCCTGGGAAACAGACGCCGGGTTGAAAACCATCGGCGAAGCGGTTGCCGATTTGATGCAGTTTCACGGGGATGAAGGCGCAAATTTTGAAATGACCGAAGATGAATGGTATGCTTTTGCTTCCGATGCATCCTTCGAACAGGTACGTTCCAAGGCGCGGGATATGGGTATTAACCTGGTTTGGGATGGTGAATTGAGCCGGACGCCGGAGGGCTATTACCAGATTCGGGGCGGTATTGATTATGCCATTGCCAAATCCATGGCGGTTGCGCCGTTCTGTGATATCATCTGGATGGAAACCAAAACAGCCAACCTGCACGAAGCCAAAATTTTTGCCGACGCCATCCATGCCGTTTATCCGGACAAAATGCTGGCCTATAACCTGTCACCTTCTTTCAGCTGGGATACCACCGGCATGAGCGATGAGGAAATGGCGGCTTTCCCGACTGAACTCGGTAAACTGGGCTATGTATTTAATTTCATCACCTATGGTGGTCATCAGATCGATGGTCTTGCTGCCGAGGAGTTTTCGCGGGCTTTGCTGGAAAACGGTATGCTTGCCCTGGCCAAACTGCAACGCAAATTCCGTCTGGTGGAATCGCCCTACCGTACCCCGCAGACCCTCGTCGGCGGCAACCGGCTGGATGGAGCCCTGACGGCCTCTTCGGGTCGAACGGCAACCACCAAAGCCATGGGAAAAGGTTCGACGCAGTTTCAACACCTGATCCAGACCGAAGTGCCGTCGTCCCTGCTCAAACACTGGCTCGAGTTATGGTCGGCACAGTACAATGTTATCAGTGCGCTGCAAGTTAAATTGCGGCCGCATAAATCCGGTTCCGAATTGCTGGAACTGAAAATTCTGGATCAGTACGACAATTTGATCGCCAATATTGTATTTGCCAACATACTTGACCGCACCGGGAAAGTCATCCTTTCCATTCGTGATCAGAATACGCTGAACAAAGATTTTCGTAAAAAACGATTTATGACCCTGCTGCAATTGTTTCTGATTCACCGTTATAAAGCCCATTCCATTCACTATGTTACTCCGACGGAAGATAATCAGGCCCAGACAAAGGGTATGAAAAATCTGGGTATATTCCGTGAAGTGAATACGGAAATCGGTGATATTATCGTGGCGAATATAAATGTTGAGAAGGTTCGGAAATATTTGAATCCCGACGAAGTCGAATTGAAAAAACTGATTGCGAAGAAATAAGGCTCGTTTATCCGACAAAGAGACGGGAATCGCTTTTTACGGTTCAATTGATTAAATTATATCCGTAATACCGTAACCGGTGTCAATCTTTACAGCCAACTGATGTGTAAATAAAACGGAAAATTTCTTTTGAGAAACTTTGTTCTTTTCGCCATTCCTTCGCTTATCTGGGGTTCGACCTGGCTGGCCATAAAATTTCAGCTGGGTGTGGTCGACCCGATGACATCTGTGTTTTACCGCTTCCTGCTGGCGGGGGTGCTGTTGCTTGTCTACTGCTATGCCACAGGACGAAATTTAAAATTTACCCGCAAGCAACACGGATTCATGGCGCTGCTGGGCACGTTGTTGTTCGGCGTTAATTACTGGCTGGTGTACATGGCCGAAGTACATTTGACGAGCGGACTGGTGGCACTGGTTTTTTCAACCATTATTTTTCTGAATATTTTTTTCGGTGCTCTATTCATAAAATCAAAAATCCGCATGAATGTGGTTATCAGCGCTGTTGTCGGATATGCCGGGGTGGCGCTGGTTTTTCGCAACGAGCTGCTTGCCTTTTCGTTTTCCAGCGATAATTCCGTGGCTTTTCTGTTGGCATTAATCAGCGCCGTTTCGGCATCGCTGGGCAATATAACTTCCGCTCACAAGCAGAAGCTGAATATGCCCGTACTGCAGAGCAACGCCTTCGGCATGCTGTACGGTTCCCTGGTGATGTTGCTGATCACGCTGTTCACCGGAACGTCATTCACCTTCGACCTGTCATTTCCCTATGTAGCTTCTCTGCTGTATCTGACCGTCTTCGGTTCGGTAGTCGCCTTCACCAGTTATCTGACCCTGCTGGGCAACATCGGCGCCGACAAGTCGGCTTACGTAACTCTTGTCATCCCGGTTATTGCCCTGATACTTTCCACCGTTTTCGAAGGGTACCAGTGGACTGCCTCGGCCCTGGTTGGTGTAGTGCTGATTCTTCTGGGAAACATTATGGTGCTGCGCCGCAAAGCATCGCCCGCTGTCGTTGCCGTTGAAACCGAATAACGGGAAAATACTGTCCGCAGCTGAACGGAAAATGAAAAGCCGGGAATTTCCGCATCGGTTTTCCGGCAGACTATGCTTTGGTACTTTCCGGCCTAAATCCAAAAAAATCAAAGAAAAATTTTCAATTTGGTTAACAATTATATATATTAAGCACTCGTGAAGGGTTCTTTGCATTGCAAGGTTGCCCGGAACGGGAGTTTATTCAGCTGCAGGCCTACTTCACAGAAGGTTTTTTGGCAGCCGGAAACGGTTGCGGTTCGCGACCACTTGTTTTTTATTTTTTAAGGAGTTTTTTTATGAACATTTATGTGGGAAATATCGCCTATGCTGTTTCGGAGAGTGAACTGGAGCAGGCATTTGGCCAGTACGGTGAAGTTTCCAGCGTAAACATTATCACCGATCGCTACACGGGCCAGTCCAAGGGATTCGGTTTCGTCGAAATGCCGAACGATGAAGAGGCAAACAAAGCGATCGAAGGGATGAACGGCAATCCCCTGAAAGGTCGTGAACTGCGGGTCAATCAGGCCAGACCCCGCCGTGAAGGTTAATTCAGCTTTTACGTTCTGACCGGCTTTATCACCGGTGTTGATATTTCGATCTTTAAGGTCCGGTTTTACCGGGCCTTTTTAATTTGTGTGCTCCCACCAGAGTTAAGTACACGAAAAATTCATTCCGGCAATATTCATTATTTCCACCAGCGGTATTCCGGCTTCTTTTGTGAACGGGATTTTGGCGTTGCCCGGTTCGGAAAATTCTGTTAGATTGCTCCGTTACCGATCATTTGTTTCGTTTCATGTATTCGTGTAACACCGTCGTTTATTCCCGGTTTCCGGTAATTTCCGCTGCGTACGGATTCCGGTTCCTATGCTTGGTTTTAGTTCCTGATGAGGCCGGAATAAAGCAAATTATTCCGGTCGGGTGAAGGAGGTTTTTAATTGAGGCTGTTGTTTGGATAGTGTTATTAAACCGAAATTGATTTTATTAGACGAAGAGCACCGCAGGCGGGTGCACCGGCAATCGCTGGAAATTCTGCAGCAAAACGGGCTGAAGATTGAATCGGTCGCCGCCCGGAAACTGCTGCTGGCGGCCGGAGCCGAAGATGCG
>JAJRVZ010000114.1 GCA_024277055.1 Calditrichota bacterium | reverse complement strand
GTTAACCAGCACATCGGGACAGCCGAATTTATCGAAAAGGTCATTGAGAAAGTTTGAACGGCTGCCGGCGTCGCCCAGATCGCAGACGTTGTAAAAAACACTGCCCTGGTATCCGGCCAGCTCTTTCGCCAGTTCCGCCGCTGCAGCCGGATTCCTATGGTAGCTGAAGGCCACATCGGCATTCAATTGCGCGAACAGTTTTACGATTTCCGCACCGATGCCCCGGCTGCCCCCGGTGACCATAATTTTTTTACCGCTGAAATCAAGCATATTTTTCTCCGCTGATGGCATTGATTGTTATTCAAAATTTAGTTAAATGCTACGTCAAACTCAAAACTGTAAATGAAACGAAATCATAACATACTCAGTTGAAATTGAAACAGAAATACAGGTGATTATTTGAAAAGGATTGCCGTAACAGCGCTCGTCCTGATATTCGCATCGTCGCTTTCGGCCCAGTGGGACGCGGAAAGTATAAAAGTCCGCAATCGTTTCCGTGAATCGGAAATCCGGCAAAAACTAAGTAGAGCATATTTATTCGAGTCGGCAGCGGGTGAACAGGATGATTTCGACGCCGGGTATTATGAGTTGGATCTGACGATTGCTTTCGGTCCGGATGAACTGACCGGAAAAGTTACCGGTACCTACGCCAGCAGAACAAACGACCTGACACGGATCGTGCTGGATTTTGATGACAATATGGTTATTGATTCGGTTTACGGCAATGTTTACGGCTGGAGCCATTCGAATTATGAGCTGCAGATTGCACTGGATCGGACCTATGGTACCGGCGAGCGTTTCACGGTTACGGTGGTCTACCATGGTTTGCCCCGCAGAAGCGGTGATAATTATTTCGTTTTTACCAATTCCATCGACGGGCCGCGAACCGTCTGGTCGCTGAGCGAGCCGTACGGTGCACGCACCTGGTGGCCCTGCAAGGATACTCCGGCGGACAAAGCCGACTCGGCAGATATCAGGATCACGGTGCCGGTGCGGTACAAAGCCGTTTCTAACGGAAAACTGATTTCGATAACCGACAATCCCGACCAGACACGCACCTGGCACTGGCATGAATCTTTCCCCATCACTACTTATCTTGTTTCAATTGCAGTCGCCGACTATGCACATTTTGCCGACGGGTACATAAATTCAACCGGCGATTCGTTGCTGCTGGATTATTATGTTTATCCCTCACAGCTGGCAACTGCGCGGAATCTTTTTTCCGAAGTGCCGCAATACATGGAGGCACTCGAGCATTTTTTCGGACCCTATCCCTTTCCGGGCGAAAAATACGGTATGGCGCAGTTTACCTGGGGCGGAGGGATGGAACATCAAACCATCACCAGCATCGGCGGCGTGCGTTCCAGCTGGCGTTACATTTACGTGCACGAACTGGCCCATCAGTGGTACGGTGATCAGGTTACCTGTGCCAGCTGGCAGGATATCTGGCTGAACGAAGGTTTCGCGTCCTATGCTGAAGCACTTTATGTTGAGTATTTCAACGGCGAACAGGCGTACCACGGCTATATGGCTACGCAGGAATACACTGCGGGCGGAACCGTTTTTATTGAAGACACCAGCCGTGTCGGCAACATATTCGGCCGGATAGTTTATGACAAGGGTTCGTGGGTTCTGCACATGTTGCGACACGTGCTGGGCGATTCCGTCTTTTTCGAAGCGCTGCGCAGCTGGGCGCAGCAATCGCCGGCCAGTTATGCTTCCGCTACAACCGAAGATTTCAAGAATCATTGTGAATCGGTCAGCGGCAGACAACTGGACGTCTTTTTTGACCAGTGGATTTATCGTCCGGGTTTTCCCGAATATCAGTACAGCTGGAAATGGAATGACCGCATAGGGGGCGCCGAACTGCAGATCACGATTGAGCAGACACAGCAGCAGGGTGTTTACGAGATGCCGGTCGATATCTCGGTTTTCGGTGAAAACACCGATACGACGTTTACGGTTCAAAACACACAAGCCCGACAGACATATTTTATAAACGTACCCTTCGAGCCACTCAAAGTTGTTCTGGACAAAGATAACTGGATTTTGAAAACCGCAACGGATATTTCATCCGGCAGGGCCAACCCGAACAGTTTTGTTCTGTATCAGAACTATCCGAATCCCTTCAACGCAGGAACGACTTTTCGCTGGTTCGCGCCCTTCAGGGGAACCGCGCTGTTGCAGATTTTTAATATTAACGGAGAACTCGTATATTCGAAAGATATTTTTAATTCCGCCGGACAGGTTGTTGTTTTCAGGTGGGACGGACGGGATGACCGTGGCAGGGAAACGGCCAGCGGTATTTATCTTTACCGCGCCGTGTTCCGCGGTTTCTGGGGAGAGGAATCTACTTCCGGTGTTCGCAAACTTATTCGAATTAAATAGGGAGAAATGGCGTGAAAGTTTTTAAACCATGCTGTCTGCTGATTGCTTTTGTTTTTCTCATGAATGCAGTGCCGGCAGAGGCACAAAATGATTACCGGTCTTTACATCAGTCGGCCCTGGTGGTTGACATGCATGCCGATGTACTTTTAAGGCTGTTGCACGGCGTTGATATTTCCAAACGGACGGCGACGGGGCAAGTTGATTTGGTACGCATGAAAGAAGGCGGGGTGGACGTACAATTTTTTGCCGTATGGCCCAATCCGCATAAGTTTCTGCCGGACAGCATGTACGAGCAGAGTATGTACATGATCGATGAACTGGAAAAACTCATCCGGTCAAATCCAGACAAGATCATGTCGGCGCGCTCGGTAAAAGATATTCAGGAAGCGCAGCGGAATAACCAGATCGCCGCCTTTATCGGCGTGGAAGGCGGAACGGCCATTGAGAACAGCCTGGAAAAACTGCAGGTTCTGTACGATAGAGGTGTACGCTACATCAGCCTGACCTGGAACGACAGCAACGACTGGGCGTCATCGGCGATGGATGAGACCAATCCGAAATACACGGGCCATAAGGGCCTGACCGAATTCGGGCGGCAGGTTATCCGGCGTATGAACGAACTGGGTATGATGGTTGATGTTTCACATTCGGGTGAACAGACTTTCCGGGATGTAATCGAAACCAGCAGCAAGCCGGTTATCGCCTCACATTCCTGCGCCTGGGCGCTGGCGTCTCATTTTCGCAATCTGAAGGACGAACAGCTGAAAGCGCTGGCAAAAAACGGGGGGGTCGTTTTTTTGAATTTCTATCCCGGTTTTTTGGATGTTGAATTTGACAAAGCGTATCAGGCGTTGCGAAAAGCGGCGAAGCCGCATCTCGATTCTTTGAAGGTAAAATACGGTGCGGAAACGGGAAAATATTTCAGCGAGCGTGCCGCTTATCTCAAAAGTAAAACCGATCCTATCCAGCCGGATATAGAAGTGCTGTTCAAGCACATGGATTATATCGTCAACCTGGTGGGAGAAGATCATGTCGGGCTGGGCTCGGATTTTGACGGTATTTCCATTGCACCTAAAGGTATTGAAGACATCGGACAGATGCCGGAGATCACGAGAGTGATGCTGGAACACGGCTACAGCGAATCACGCATCCGTAAAATACTGGGCGGCAACTTTATGCGTGTTTTCCGGGCCGTTACTAATGATCGATGAAAAATGAAAAATGAAAAATGATCAATGAAAAATGAAAGTAGGAAGTAAGAAGTGGAAGTTTAAGAATTCAGGAATTGAGGGATCGTGGAATTGGGCATCTGGCATTTGTTAATAGCAGGTTGTATAGCTTTCGTAATCGGAAAACAGAGACCGGATGCTGGATACTGGTTTCTCGTCACGCGTTACGCGTTGCTCGAAACCCTTCACTCATCACTTTGTCACCTGGTCACTGCGAAGCACAGTCACTTGTTACGCTTCACGCCTTACTCTTCACCCATCACTTAAAAACTTGCATTTCTCCCCTGCATTTCTTACAATTT
>JAJRVZ010000113.1 GCA_024277055.1 Calditrichota bacterium | reverse complement strand
GTCCTTTATGCCGTTATACCCGATAAATCTGACTTTCAATTTACCGGCATCCAGTTCACCGACTGCGATCAGTTTCCTCAGTGCGGCCAGAAAACCCTTTGGATTGCGGTTAAGATAAAAGGTTCCGACATGGGCAATAGTGAGTTTTTCATTGGTGTGCCCGTTTCCGGCAATTTCGAAATCCCGCTGATCATAACCACCGGTAATTACGGCGGTTTTTGATTCAGGAATCTCGAGCCGCCTGATAATATCCTGCCGGGATTCTTCCGTATTAGCAACCACAAAATCGGCCCGGTGTACAATAAAACGCTCAAGCGAATTCTGAATTTTCTCTAGCAGTCTGTTTTTTTTAATCTCCCAGGGATTTGTTCCCCATGGATCTCTGAATTCTATGACCAGGGGTTTTTTATATTTTCTTTTGAGAGCGTATCCGACCAGAAATCCGGTCCAGGGTTTACCACTCGCGAAAATAACATCCGCGTCCCGTTCCCTGAAAAACCGTTTGCCGGCCTTATAGGCATAGGGAAACCAGCCGATTTTTTTATCCGGGATGGTAACCAGGTCGGTAATAAAATCTTTTAATTTCTGTAAGGCGGATTTCGGCCTGATTTTCTCGTCGGGCGAATCTTTTTTTCTTTCTTCACCTGAAGTTTGCTTTCCCCTGTCCGGCTTGCCCGAACCCGCCTTTTGTTTCAAACCCACGATAAACTTGTGTGTATGAAAAAACCCCGTTCTGATAATGGTTGCCGATTCCGGAATTTCCTTCATTAATTTTTGGCCGCTTTCACCGGAACCGGAAAAATACTCCTCCCGGGGAGTAATTACATTCAGTTGCCATCCGAGCTCCGGCATGTGACGCATTATTTTGGCCAGACGGATCGAGCCGCTGCTGGCATTGGGCGGGTAATTATAAAGGATCGCCAGTAATCGATAGTTTTCGTTCAATCGTTCATCCCTTTTCAAAATTATAATATCCGGTATTGATTATCAGACAATTACTTAATTTTCGGTGTGATAACTCCGTGCTTAAACCTTTTTTCCGGAAGCTAAAAAAAAACGTACCCTTTACAGAGTACGTTTTAACCGATGATGGTATTTTAGTAATTATAATACGTGTAATTGTATTGATTTTTGTTTACATCTTTAGACACACCGTTCAATACAACTCCCACAACTTTTTCACGAAAATTATCGAAATCCAGCAGCTTGCGTTTAATGATTTCAACATTGGTCTTTTTTGCCATGACTACAAATAAAGCAGCATCGAACAAGGGAGCTGCTACCACCGCATCCGACGTGGCGATCAACGGCGGAGTATCCAGAATGATCATTCCGAATTTTGATTTCAGCAATTCAATCATCTGCCCCATACGAGGTGAACCGAGTATCTCAGAAGGGTTCGGAACCTGTATACCGGAACTGATCAAAAATAAATTCGGTACATGCGTTTTCTGAATGATCTTGGCAATATTATTAAGATTGACATCGGCCATGGAAAACAGGAAATCGGCCAGCCCCGGCTTTTTACTGCAGGCAAAAGTGTTGTGCAGTACCCCGCGGCGCATGTCTCCATCGATGAGCAATGTCGGAAGTTTTTGCTGAGCGATGGTGATGGCGATATTCGCTGCGTTCAGCGATTTTCCGTCTCCGGGATTGATACTGCTGATCAGCAATGAATTGATCTTTCCGTTTTTATTCGAGAAAAGCAGACGGGCCCGGATCGAGCGATAGGATTCACCGATCGGCTGCGGCGAATAGTCAATGGTTACCAGTTTCGGATCGAGTTTCTTTTTATCATCAGGACTGATAAAGCGGGGTAACTCGGAACCGTCACCTATAATCGGTATGGAACCGATGACCGGCAGACCGATACTGCGCTCCGCTTCTTCCGGTGTGGAAACGGTATTGTCCAGAAACTCGGCTACGAAGGCCAGACCGAACCCGGCACCCATTCCCAGAACCAACCCCAGCAGGAGTTTTTTAAGGATGAAAGAAAAGAAACTAATCTGATTCGGTGGAATGGCTTCATCAATTATGCTGATGTCCCCAACCTCCACCTGGTTGGCGATTTTCGCCTCTTCGTACCTTACTTTAATATTCGAATAAATTCTTTCGTTAATTGAAAGTGTGCGCTGCAGCCGTGCCAGTTCAACTTCCTGTTTCGGCATGTTTTTCATTTGTGATTCGGTTCTGCCTATCCGTGCGGCAATTGATCTGCGTTTTTTGCTCAATTCGGAAAGATAGGAAACTGCTACTACCTCTACCTTTTTTCCCAACTGCAGCATTTTTTGCGTATTTGCGATGACTTCGGGATGTTTATCGGAGAACTGATTCAACAACCGGTTGCGTTGTGCCGTAAGCGTCTGTAACTCCGAACTCAAGGCTACTGCCGTACTGACGCGATCGCTGTTGAGAAAACTGACGACTTCACGCATGGTAAGAAAGCGATCTTCATCGCTTCCCGATGAAAACCGTGCCAGCATATCTTCGAGCTGCCGTTTCTTTGTGGCCAGTTTTTTTATTTCCATTTCCATCTGCGAAATTGAGGAAATCTGATTACTGGCATCGGTGGAAAGCCCGACCAGCGGATGCTGCTCTTTGAAACGGCGCAGTTCATTTTCCGCTTCTTCCAGGGAAGTCTGCGCCAGCTGGTACTGCTCCTCCAGAACCTTCAATACTTCGGCCGTTTTACCCCGTTTCAACTGCATGTTTTCTTCCACAAGCAGGGAGGCTACCCGGTTGGCGATATTGGCCGCCAGTTCCGGATTCCCATGTGATACATAAAGCGTGAGAATATTCGCCCGCCGGTCGAATTTATAGTCAATCAGTCCTTCAAGCTTGTTTACCGCCGAAGAAAGCGGAACAATGGAAACGATACAATTGGTCAGTCTGTTCGACCGGACATATTGAGGACTCAACTGAAATTGAAAATTGTTAACCGAATGCCGATCGGCGATGTTTCCGCGAAATATCAGCTTGTTAATGATGCCGGCATCTTCATCGTTAAAGTATATTTCCAGGTTGTTTTTTCCGGGAAACCGGAATTCGTACTTACCCGGAACGGTCGATTCGTCAACATGAAGAGATTTGAAAAGATCGTTCCTTTTTACCCCCTCGGAATTAATACGCAACGTGAGGTTCAGGTCCAGCACCACCTTGGAAAGAAAGGACCGGGTTTTCAGAAGTTTTAAGCGGCTGATTCCCTGAGGGGTCCCTCTTTCACTCACGGCGCTGATCGATTTCGCATTTTGAAAATGCAGCAAAGTGCTGGCTTCATAGCGCTGGGAACTCTGGAATTTGATTACGAAAAGCGTCCACAGTACAAACACCGTAACAAAGGATATCAGTATGACATTCTTACGTTTCCTGATTATCAGGATTATTCTGCGAAAATCCAGACCTTCCGATCCGGCCGCTACCTGCTGATTTAAGCGTGGGCTCTGTTGCATTGCAACCTCTTCAAATTATCTTGTTTGTGCAGCCTTGACCTGCTGCTGATAGGATAAGTAAAAGAAAAACAGACTGGTAAAGAATGTAATAACCGGCATCATCTGTCGAATCTGATTCCACAGGGTCGGGCGATCCGGCGAGGGTACCCAGATCTGGTCTCCCGATTTAACCCCCATGTTTCTGAGTGAGATACCCTTTTCATAAAATGGAATCAAATTGTCAAACACCACATCGGTGTCTCTTTCCAGGCGCATTTCCTTTACTCCGTCTTCTGATATTGTTCCGCCTACCCAGAACATTACCTCCCAGAGACTATTGTCATAATCCACGTAATATAGACCGGGTCGCTGTACACCGCCGAGAACACTTATCCTGATGACCGGCTTTACCCGCACATTGGGAAATCGCAAATAGCCCTGAAATTTGTTTTTCAGGAAATCGGCCAGTTGTTTTTCATCCATACCGGTAACTTTTACTTTTCCGATCAGCGGGAATTCTACCATACCGTTATTGTCAATAGGGAAAGGACGATTCAGAAAAGTAGCCGTATCCGGAAAGGTGTACACCCAGATTCCATCTCCAGGCACAAAGGGTGATACAGATGAGGATTGAGCCGATTGTCCGTTTTCCGGAATAGCCGGCAATGAAACTTCCGGCTGCTGCTCTCCCAGAGCTGCTCTGGTAAATTTTTTGGTGCCTGCAATCAGTTGAACATTTATCGTCAGTAAAATCATTAAAACCGTAATCGGTTTCAGCAATTTTAAGTCAATCATTGGCAATTCCCTTTATAAAATTTCGATTAGCTGGAACGATAGAACCGATATCGTTTTTCTCGTGAATCCAGATTTAAAGTTTTTAAAGTACGATACAACTTTAACAACCCTACACGCGTATGGCCGAATTTCTCATGCCGTAACATCTTACGCATCTGGAAAATACTCAGCAGCGGATAGTTGGTGACCAGTTTTTTAATTTTTTCGGTCAACGGAAGTTTGGCAATATCCAGTCGTGGTTCGATGTCGACCGGTTTGAATTCCTTTGAAGCCACTTTTTCCGGCTCGGAGACTACCGACATCTGTTGTTGTGGAAGCTCGATAATATTGGCGGAATTATCCAGACTCTCTTCATTCTCGTCATCTTCTATGATGATCTCATCTTCCGAATCATCGGAAACCGCTTCCGGTTCTGCTACCGATTCCTGCAACAAGTCCTCAAGCGTTTTCTCATCCGGTTCGCTTTGCGGTGTGGCTTCCGGAACGGTTTTATGTACCTTCTCTCCCTGAAATGCGGAAACTGCTTCTTCTACGGTCGCATAATCCTGAATAATATGAAAAAACTCCAGCATCTGAAAAACTTCGTAAACTTCCGGCGACATGGCGGCAATTTTTATATCTCCCCCCATATCACGGATCAGTTTTATTTCGCCGACGAAAATGCCCCAACCGGCACTGCTCATATAGACCAACTGACTGAAGTCGAATACGATTTTCAACTTCTCGCTTCTAATGATGTCCGAAATGGTTTTTTCGACCTGATGGCAATTCGTCTGATCGACATATCCTCCCAGTTCAACAATAACAATATTGTTATCTTCGGGAGAATACTTAATGTTAACTTTTATTCCTTCCATCTTGAGCCCTGCATTTTTTAAAGCGCTGGTGTCATTTCCGTTTTACGTTATTACAGATATACCGCTACCGAATCAAGAACAATTCTTTTTTCGGCACAAAAAAAATTAAGTTAACGCTTTGTTAACTAATCTTCTTTTGATTTTTAACTTTTTGAAACCCGGATGGAATTTTACTGACCTTTCCCCAACAGAACTGTGCTGATTGTCAAAAAAAAGATCTTAATATCCAGCCACAAACTTCGGTTATTGACATAGTACAGGTCATATTTCAACTTTTCCTTCACGTCTTCCAAAGTTTCATCGTAACCCCATTTAACCTGCGCCCAACCGGTTACTCCGGGTTTCACCTGAAGTCGGTTAATATATAAAGGTATTTGCTTTTGAAACGAATCAACAAAAAAGGGCCGTTCCGGGCGCGGGCCGATAAAACTCATATCCCCCGCAAAAACATTGATCAATTGCGGTAATTCATCTATCCTGGTTTTACGCATAAAATGTCCCATGCGCGTAATGCGCGGGTCTTTCTTCTGTGCCCAAACCGGCCCGGAATGTTTCTCCGCATCCTGATACATCGAACGGAATTTGTAAATACGGAATGTTTTACCGTCTTTGCCGACACGCTGTTGCGAATATAATATGGAACCCTTTGAATCCAGTTTGATGGCAATGGCGGTAATTACAAAAAGCGGTAAAAACAGAACCATCAATATCACCGAACCGAAAAAATCAAAAATTCGTCTGAAACCGAAATCGCCGGCCAGTACGACTTCCTTAAATACATCCTTGACTACATTACCGTAAATCGTATCATAAACATCCGAAACGATTGTGTAATGCAGGGAAAGCTCTTTGCAGACGTCGATTATCCGGCCCAGGTAACTCTGCTCGGAAGGTGCAATGGCGATCAGCACTTCTTCTATATCCAGTCGCCTGGCACTGTTTGCCAGAACTTCCAGATCACCTAACAGGGGAAGCCCACGATAGGCTTTTGCGCCGGACCGCGGAATGGCAGAAATAAAACCCTTGACATTGTAACCCAGAGCCGGCATCTCACAGATTTTATCGTACAGGCTCAGCGATTCATCATTCCAACCAATGATCAATGTGTTTTTCAGCAAACGGCTCGTGGGATTCAGTCTCGAGCTTTTGAGAATATTCTGTTCAGACAATTTCACGCCACTAATTTTTTCGCTCACCACTTTCTAAAAACGTTGAAAGTCCTCTGGTGTAAAAATCAACTCCGGAATTTAGTATTAATCTCATAGTTCAATGTGACATCAATCACACGAAATATTGATTAAACCGGGCCGAAGTCACTATTTACCCACGGCACTGTTCAATTATTATGTATCAATCTGAGTATCGGGTACGAAACCGTTTTGCTTTAATGAATTTAATTGATTCTCTGCAATCTAAGTTATTGCCCACGATGTCTTTTAATTTATTAAATTATAGGAAAATGTTCAACGCATAGATTGGAGTATCCTCAATGTTTGTTTTCCGATATCTTGTGCTGATTTCCATCCTGTTGTGTGCCTGTTCGAAACCGCCCGTCAAAGAAGTTGCCGATCACCGCAAATTTATTGCAACAAAGGATTCGTTATTTCTGCATGCGCCATGGTCGCCATTGACGACGGAAATGAAATCCGATTTTCAGGGTCTGAAATATTTTGAATATGACCCGCGCTTTCGATTTACCGGCAGCATTGTAATATATGAAGAACCCGATTCAACAGTACTATATGCAACACGTGCCGGCGATGTACGGCCGGCGTTGAAATACGGATATTTCCCTTTTAATTTTATGGATAAGGAGTTCCGGTTACAGGTATTTAAAATGGGTTCGCGCAAAAATCCAGACAAACAATATCTGTTTCTCGGATTCACGGATGCTACTTCAGGAAATGAAACCTACGGTGGCGGGCGCTATATCGACCTGGAAGAGAATGCTTCGAACAATTACGCAGTAGATTTCAATTACGCCTATAATCCCTATTGTGCCTACAATCCCCGTTACAGTTGCGCCTTACCGCCGAAAGAGAACCGTCTCCCATTTCCGGTTCTGGCCGGTGAGAAAAATTACGGAAACCATTGATTATCCTGTACATTCATCACACTGACAAAGTTCGCGCAGGTATTCGTAGGTATAAATACCGGTGTCATGACCATCCGTCCATTTTAGGGCAATGGCATAACGGCCTACATTTTCCCATGAGCTCAATTCAAAATCATTCGGATTCTCGTTCAGTACTCTAAGAGGATTCATTTCGGTAAAGGATATTTTTTTATCACGGCAGGTGGCACACGGACATTTTGCCCGCAATTCTTTCAGAAAGTACATGCTCTGATGCCCGTCGTTCCAGTCAATCAAGAAAACATCGCTGCTGATTTGTTCGATTCGCTCCGGTTGTAATTCCTTTATCGTCATCGTTTATTCTTCTTTTCCCGAATTTAATATTTTTGCTTTCTGATCCGGTTCTGCATATTCAACCAATCCGGAATTATTTAACTCTTCCATTACTTTCTGAACATTTTCCGTTTCAGAGATATATAACCGCCCGATACGGTTCATGCCCATTTTCTCCGCTAATTCTGCGTTACGGGGTTTGCCTTTCTGCAACGGTTCCCAGCGCCGGGCCCCGATTTTTTCCAGCAGATGTTGTAACGGTTGTATTTCCGACACCAGTATGTTTTCGTCTGTTTTTTTTAGCGATTTCACCTGTTCGCTGCTTTTAAACTTGACAATTATATACTTGCTGTTTTGCGGAGGGGGAGTAGTGCTGCAGGCAAAAAGAACGACAGGCAATACGATAATTGTAATCAAAGTCAGGCGCATGATGCGTACCTCTTTTATTTTTTTGAATTGAACGCTGCAATTTACAAAAAAGCTTCAATATTAAACGAAAAGAAGAAAATATAACTCAGGAGAAATGAATTCGCACTTCAGACAGGTTCAATCATCCAGATATTGCTGGTGCCATATCTCAAAGGTAAGCAGCGCCAGAATCTGATCCGTATAATCGGCCCGGTTGGCATAGTGGTCTTCCAGTACTTTACCGATAACCGGAAAATTAAAGTACCCCCTGCGCTTTACCGTTTCTTCTGAAAGCAGATCGTGGATATACTCATTTAAATCATCTTTCACCCAGCGGCCGATGGGACAACCGAAACCGCGTTTTTTCTTTTTCATGATCGCAGGCGGCAAAATTTCCCGCATGGCTTCTTTCTGAACATGACGCAGGTCAAAGCCGTGCACTTTATATTTCGGCGGAATGGTAGCGGCAAACTCCACTAGTTCATGGTCCAGAAACGGCACCCTGCCCTCGATGGAAGCAGCCATGGTCATTTTGTCGGTAAGCAGAAGCAACTGGTCCACCAGCTGCGTTTTCATATCCATATACAGAATACGATCCAGATAATCTTCCGATCCCGATTCAGGAAAATAACGCCTGTTCAGATCGGAGGAAACCCTGTCGGTTAATTGTAACAGGTCGTTTCGAAATTTATCATCAAAAAGAACAATCATTTTATTGTATTGGTCCTCGGGTGAAAGACGCGAGGATTCAATAAAAGATTTACCGAGCCGCAGAAAATTCATAACGGAAGAATTCCGGTCGGCCGGTAATTTTTCAAATATCGCGGGAAGAATGTCCTTTCTGAGAATTCCCGGCACTTTGCCATAATAACGATTCAAAGTGTACCCAAGGTATCGTTTGTATCCACCGAAAAGTTCGTCTCCTCCAACCCCGGACAGTATAACCGTTACCGTTTCCCGCGCCAGTTTGGATACCAGATAACTGACGATGATCGACGAATCGGCTACCGGTTCGTCCATGTGCCAGATCAGTTTGGGCAACAAATCCACCACATCCGGTTCGACGAGTATTTCATGATGATCGGTTTGCAGTTTATCGGCCATCACCCTGGCATCATCCAGTTCGTTGTGGAAAATATCCTTTCCGCCGAATCCGATGGAATAGGTGCTGACCGGCGCATGGGTAATTTCCGACATCAGGGTTACAATACCGCTGCTGTCCATCCCACCCGAGAGAAATGCACCGAGGGGTACATCGCTGACAAGCCTGCGCTCAATGGAGGTACGCAGCAATTCAAGCAATTGTTGTTTGTACTGTTGGAACGGTTTGCCGTCTCCCTGCCCGAACTGAACGTCCCAGTATTTGTGAAAGGAAACTTTGCCGTTTTTCACAAGCATAAAATGTGCCGGTTCCAGTTTTTTAATATTACGAAACATGGTGTGCGGCGCCGCAGCATAACCGTAGGCAAGAAAATACCCCAGTCCGCCGGCATCCACGTCTCGCTGAATGGTGCGATCGACAATGATTGATTTTATTTCCGAACCGAAAACCAGTTTTTCTTCATCCAGATAGTAGTAAAGCGGTTTGATACCGATTCGGTCCCGTGCGATAAACAGGGTGTTATTATTTGAGTCCCAGATTGCCAGACCGAACATACCGTTCAGATGTTGCAGAACATCCGGACCGAATTCTTCATAGCCATGGAGAATAGTCTCCGTATCGGTTTTTGTTTTGAACACGTGACCTTTTGATTTCAGCAGGTCGCGCAGCTCTTTAAAATTGTATATTTCGCCGTTGAATACGATACAAACCGATCCGTCTTCATTGTATATCGGTTGTTTGCCGGTGCTTAAATCGATGATGCTGAGTCTGCGCATACCAAGACCGATGTGTCCTTCGACATGCTGCCCTTCTTCATCCGGTCCGCGATGCGTAATGACGTCGCACATTTTTTGAATAAGGTCCGGGTCGACGTGTTTACTGCTGTTCAGGTAATGAAATCCGGTTATTCCGCACATATTTTATCCTGTCTGATGAATGCCGTCTGTCAGTTTATCAATTTAATAGTTCAAAGGAATAAAAGTCAGGAACCTGAGATTTTTTGACTCCGTGTATTATTTGAATACTACACTGTCAGCCTTCCCCAACTCTCAATTCCTGTTATTCGTTCTGTTTAGTCATGTTCCTTTTTCCGAATGCACCGTTCCGGTTTCAGGTTATACATTGGCGCGCTCCGGCTGCCACATAACCTGAATATCGCCTCGCAGATATTTTATCATCCCGAGAAGTGAAGCGATATTTACCATTGTAAAATAAAAGACCGTGTGCAGCAGTTTTGCCGGAAAACCCTGTTTACCCCCCTGTCCGCTGCCGGATATTTCGAAACCAATATAAGCCGCAAGATAAAACACCAGTTGGCCGACAAAACTGATGTTGTAAAACCAATGGGAGTCCCAGAGAAACAGATTACTTACGAGGGCGGCAATCATGAATATCGGGACCAGCCAGCGCAGCAGCTTGTGGGAAATGATTTCGAAGGCGAAAAATCCGGTTTTAAACGGATTCATTACTTCTTTTACACGCATCAGCCCGTTCAGCGAGCGGTTCACAATACGCACTTTGCGGCGAAACTCTTCCTCGTGTTCGACCCCTGCATTCTCATAGCATTTTGCTTCCGGTTCGAAAACGCCGCGGTACCCTTTGGCGATCACCTGCAACGAATTCACAAAATCGTTGATATCCGTTTTTCGCAGGG
>JAJRVZ010000112.1 GCA_024277055.1 Calditrichota bacterium | reverse complement strand
CGGTACTTGATCATGTTTTGAATGATCTCCATCCAGCGCACGGGAAAGGTCAGCTGCTTGTACAACAGGTCTTTTATTTCCGCGGGACTTGTCGTCGGTTCTGTGTTGACATTCGTATAAACCGGAATGGAGGGATCTTTTATTTCCGCTGCGTCCAGTGCTTTGCCCAGCCCTTCCTGTGCCGCCTGCATCAAGGGTGAATGAAAAGCGCCGCTGACAACCAGTTCAACAACTTTTTTTGCGCCGATTCGCCTGGCTTCTTCCATCGCAGCATGCACAGCATTTACTTCCCCCGATATGGCGATCTGTCCGGGTGAATTGAAATTGGCCGGCTCGACGATCCCGGTGTGCTTCACGGAATCGCATACTTCCCGCACCTGCTCCGAGCCCAGCCCGATAATGGCCGCCATGGTTCCCGGCCGTTCAATGCCCGCTTTTTGCATCAGCTGCCCGCGTATTTTCACCAGCTCCAGCCCCTGCTCAAAGGTTAGTGCTCCCGCCACCACCAGTGCACTGTACTCGCCGAGACTGTGCCCGGCAACGGCATTCGGCTGCAATCCTTTTTCTTTCAGTAATTCATTCATTGCCAGACTGTGTACAAAAATCGCCGGCTGTGTTATACTTGTTTGCCGTAATTTATCTTCCGGGCCCTCAAAACAAATCTTTGCAAGATCGATATCCATGATTTCGTTCGCCTTGTCAAAGATCTTTTTAGCCTGCGGGAACCGATCATAAAGATCCTTTCCCATACCGACATACTGCGAACCCTGACCGGGAAACAGAAACGCCTTTCTGTTCAAAACCGATCCTCCTTCTGCTTTTCTGTTTTTTGCTTAAACCATCTTTGATTTATTCGGATATTTTTTCGCGGTCAATACCCCATTTCAGAAGAGCGCTGCCCCATGTAAAACCGGCACCGAAGGTTGCCAGAACCACATAGTCTCCCACTTCCAGTTTACCAGCCTGAAAGGATTCGGACATGGCCAGAGGAATTGTAGCGGCTGTCGTATTTCCATACCGGTCGATATTGATGGCAACCTTGTCGTAATCGATACCGAGCCTTTTTACGGCTGCATCAATTATTCTCAGATTGGCCTGATGCGGAACAAACAGTTTTATATCTTTACCTTCCAGTCCGTTTTTCTCAAGAATTCTTACGGAAATATCGGCCATGTTCTGCACGGCGAATTTAAAAACCGTACGTCCGTCCTGAAAAATGTAATGCCAGTCGTTGGCTACCGTTTCTACGGTCGCCGGGTAAAGACTGCCACCGGCCTTCATATGCAGATAGTCTGCTCCGCTGCCATCCGAATGCAGCATGAAATCGACGACGGCGCCTTCTTTGCCGTCGTTCGGCTCCAGAAGCACCGCGCCGGCGGCGTCGCCGAAAAGCACACAGGTATTACGGTCGCGGTAATTGGTAATAGCCGACATCTTATCCGTTCCAACCACCACAACTTTTTTACAGGTCCCCGTGTTGATGAATTGAGAACCGACCGAAAGAGCATAAATAAAACCGGAACAGGCGGCGGCGATATCGAAAGAAAAAGCCTTTTTAGCCCCTATTTTATCCTGAATCAGATTTGCGGTACTCGGGAAAAACATATCCGGAGTTACCGTTGCAACCACGATGGCATCGATTTCTTCCGCACCGATACCGCGCTGTTTCAGCAACAGCTTTACGGCCTCCGCCCCCATGTCCGACGAAGCTTTCCCATCTTCAAGGATACGACGTTCCCTGATTCCGGTCCTGCTTCGAATCCATTCATCATTGGTGTCCACCATTTTCTCGAGATCGGCATTGGTCAAAACTTTTTCAGGCACCCAGTGACTGATCGCCGATATATACGCTTGATGGTTCACGATTACCCCTTCCCCAGAGTTACTAATCTTTCAGATATATGCTGATTTACTTTTTTTTCACTCATTCTTTTGGCCACATAAAGTGCATTTTTGATTGCCTTGCCGGTGGAACTGCCGTGGCAGATAATTGAAATTCCGTTCACGCCAAGTAACGGGACTCCTCCGTATTCTTCATAATCATATTTGCGGCGCATTTCCGAAAATGCCGGCTTAACCAGTAGCGCACCCAGGTTGATAAACAGATTGCTGCCCAGGTTTCGCTTGAAACTTTTCGAAAGTACGCTCATTACACTCTCGGCAAATTTTAAAACTATATTGCCGGTAAAACCGTCGCAAACAATTACATCCACCGTGCCGCGCAATATATCTCGTCCTTCAATATTTCCGACAAACCCGCGCAACCGTCCCTTCATCATCTGATGGGCGGCGACGGACAATTCGTTGCCTTTCTTTTCCTCTTCGCCGATGTTCAGCAGACCGATTTTCAGTTCGGGTTGCGGATACAAATGATCGACGTAAATACTTCCCATTATTCCGAACTGAAGCAGATGTTGCGGTTTGCAATCCGCATTGGCGCCTACATCGACCAGAAAAACGATCCCTTTTTCCGTCGGAATAAAAGAGCCGATTGCCGGGCGGCTGACCCCGCTGATGCGACCCAGATTCAGAAGGCTGGCAGCCATCTGTGCACCGGTATTACCGGCACTTACGAATGCATCAACTTCCTGGTTTTTGTGTAATTGTACCCCCACGAGCATGGAAGAGTTCTTTTTCTTTTTCAGGGCGTCGGTGGGGGATTCGTTCATCCCTATCGTTTCCGGTGCATGTACAATGAAGATTTTCTTCTCAGCCGGTTCACCATGCCGTCTGCATTCGGCTTCGACTTGTTCCCTGTCCCCGACAAGAACGATCTCATCCTGATATGCAGAATCCTTCTGATATAAATATGCCCCTTCGACAACAGCCTGAGGGGCAAAATCTCCACCCATTGCATCCAAAGCTATGCGCATAAATAATACCGGTGATAATTACCTGTGTTTAAATTTATGCTTCAGAGCCGGGAGTGTAAATCGCACGTCCGCGATAGTAGCCGCAATTGGGGCAAACATGATGCGGCAATTTTGTTTCACCACAATTGGAACATTCGATCATATTCGCTGTACTGATTTTGGCGAACCAATTGGCACGTCTTTTATCGCGTTTCGATCGTGATAGTTTTCTTCTCGGATTCGGCATATCAACTCCTAATTCAGTAATGATTTCAATTTTTCCAGACGCGGATCTATATCATGCCGCAAACAATCGCAACGGCTGGTGTTTAAATTGATTCCGCAGCGAGGGCATAATCCCCTGCAATCTTCCCTGCACAACATTTTCAGCGGCCGGTGCAACAGAAATGCTTCCTGCAGCTGAGGATTCAGGTCCACTTCCTGTTCATTCTCAGCCAGAACCTGTACTTCTTCATCAATGCCGATGGTTCCCTGGCCGACTTCGTATAATTGCTCTATCGTTTCTTTGAACCGGTATACGTAGTTTTCCAGGCACCTGTCGCAGTGAAAGAGTGCATCGGTTTCGACTGTAATTTTGAACCGGTACGCTTTATCAAATTTATCGATCATTACACAAACGTGGATCGGATTCGGATAAAGTTCCGGTTCTTTCAGTTCAATATCTGCGGCCTCGAAATCGCCAAGATCGATATCATGAAGACCAACAGACAGATTATTGATCGCGACTTTCATAAAACTGTTAAATTTATAAAATACAACCCTGAATATCAATAAGGAAGGAAAGTTTATTTTGCCGGAAAGGACATCGTGCCAATCGGTTTTCCGTACCTGACTAATGCCGCTTATCGTTCATCAAAACAATACGCAGGTGATTGAAATTCTCCAGTACCCTTCGGGTACCTTCCGCAACGGAATAAAATGCATTGGATGATACGTGTACTTTCAGCCTCGTTTTTTCGGAAATCAGTTCATCCAGGCCTTTCAAAAGAGCACCGCCACCGGTTAGTATGATGCCGCTATCGACAATATCATCAACAAGATTCAACGGCAGTTTCTCAAATATACTGACAATCGAATGTACAATGGTGTCGACAATGCCCTGCAATGCATCAATAAGAAAACTGTTCGGCAATGCGAGTCGTCTTGGCAGACCGCTGACGAGGTCCATGCCGCGGATATCCACGCTTTTACCGTTGTATTGTTTGGAGACGGTACCATACCGTATTTTAATTTTTTCCGAAGTTGCCTCACCGATTACAAGATGGTAATGCTGTTTCAGATGTCTCATGACAGCCTCGTTCATTTCATCACCGGCGATCCGGATCGTATTATCCACGACAATGCCGCCAAGATTGATCACTGCAATGTCCGTAGTGCCTCCTCCGATGTCCACCACCATGTGAGCTTTATTATCAAGAACGTTGATATTACTCCCGATTGCCGCCGCCATCGGTTCGGCAATAAGATGCACTTCGCGCGCACCGGCTATTTCCGCCGATTCAATCACCGCCTGTTTTTCCACTTCCGTGATACCGGTCGGCACACCGATTACAACTTTACCGATTTTGAAACGCGAAACCGATGCATTGCGAATAAATGCCTTCACCATTTCTTCTCCGGCGACAAAATTCGCGATAACACCATCCGCCAGCGGCCGGATTACCTGGATGGAATTTCCGGTTTTGCCCATCATGTTTTTTGCATCGGTACCACATGCGACCAGCCTGTTGGATTGATCCAAGGCAATAACCGACGGCTGATTCAGTACGAAACCCCGATCTTCTGCGAAAATGATCGTATTGGCAGTGCCCAGATCAATTCCAAGATCTGTAAAAAAATACCTGAAGATAGAAAGCATCTCTACCCTCCCCCGGTTGCAACACCGGGAAAAATTTGCAATTTTTATGCCCGAATACTTTCGCCCTGAACTTTTCAGAGCCTGTCCGGGTTGTCCCCATAGTTTAGTTGTCGGTTAAAATAAGGCTTATTGTAGGCAAAACGCAATAATTATCCAAATTCTATTCAATTTTAACCATTGGAACTTTTTGGCGAAAACTGTTCAATTTTTTTACAGATTTCTGAACCAATAAAAAAACCCCTGCATTTCTGCGGGGGTTTCTATATATAACGGCGATTAAGAATAAGGGAAAACTATTCTTCTTTCTTTTCCTCTTCCGCTTCGGATGCGTCCGCTTTTGCCTCGGCCGATTTTTTCTTTTTTTCTTTCTTTGTTTCCTCTTTTGTTTCTTCCTGATGTTCAGCGGTTTCCTGCTCCGCAGTTGCGGTATCCGCTTTCTCATCAGCCGTTTGTTCCTCTGCCGGGGCCGCGGCCTCTTCCTTCACTTTCTCTTCTTTTTCTTCCTTCTTGGCCCTGGCCGGTTCCTTTTTCTCCGGTTTGCCTTCTTTTTTCAGCAAGTCTTCAACCGTGGTTTTTTCAAGGCCTTGTTTTGAAAGATACTCTTCAAGCTCGGCTTTTTCACGGTCTTTGAAATAGGCCGTAACCGAAAGAACGATCCGTTTATTATGTTTATCGAATTCAATTACCTTGGCCGGGATTTCGTCACCTTCATGATAGACATCGGCGGCTTTTTTCAATTTGCCGTGCCCCAGGTGATTGTTGGGAATGAATCCCTCGACACCCAGCGGCAGCGAAACAACCACGCCTTTGTCCATAAGACGAACAACTTTTCCGGTCACTTCCGAATCGACATTGTATTGTTCTTCGAATGCATCCCAGGGGTTTTCTTCCAGCTGTTTGTGACCGAGAGCGATACGGCGTTCTTCCCTGTTAATCCCCAGAACGACGACTTCGATCTCATCGCCTTTTTTAACCACGTCTCCCGGGTGGCGGACTTTTTTCGTCCATGACAGGTCGGAAATATGAACCAGTCCGTCGATGCCTTCTTCCAGCTCTACGAATGCGCCGAACTGTGTGAGGTTGCGCACCGTACCCTTGTGACGTGAATCAACCGGATACTTTTCTTCTATACCGTCCCAGGGGTCCGGCTCCAGCTGCTTCAGACCCAGAGAAATCTTTTTATCTTCGGATTCAATATTCAGCACTTTCGCTTCCACTTCCTGGCCAACCGTCAGTATCTGACTGGGATGCTTGATATGCTGGGACCAGGACATTTCCGAAATATGGATCAGGCCTTCAATGCCTGTTTCCAGTTCGATGAATGCGCCGTAATCGGTGAGGCTCACAACTTTGCCTTTGATGACCGCTCCAACCGGAAATTTTTCTTCCACATTATCCCATGGATGCGGCAGCAACTGTTTGCGGCCAAGGGAGATACGATCCTTGTTTTCATTGAAGTCGAGCACTTTGACTTCGATCTGTTCATCAAGTTTCACGACTTCGGAAGGATGATTTACGCGTCCCCAGCTGAGATCGGTGATATGCAGCAACCCGTCCACGCCGCCAAGATCAATGAACACACCGAAATCGGTTATATTTTTGACGGTACCGACACGGGTCTGTCCTTTTTCGATCGTATTCAGAATTTCGCTGCGCTGACTTTCCATTGTTTTCTCTATCAGAACTCGTGACGATACCACGATATTTTTACGGGCATGGTTCACCTTGACGATCTTGAATTCCAGTTCGCGACCCAGATATGCGTCAAAATCACGGATCGGTTTAACATCAATTTGCGAGCCGGGCAGAAAGGCGTCGACCCCTTCCAGGCTGACCACCATACCGCCTTTGATCCGGCGCGTGATGGTTCCGGTAATGGTTTCGTCGTTTTCGTATTTCTGAACCACCTTTTCCCACTGGCGGATAAAATCGGCCCGTTTGCGGGAAAGCAGCAGTTGCCCGTTTATATCCTCTACCGTTTCCAGGTAGACTTCGACTTCGTCACCTATTTTCAGATCGGGATTGTTTTCAAATTCTTCGATGGGCAGGATGCCCTCGGACTTGAAACCGATATCAATAATCACTTCGCTGTCGGTAATGTCCAGTATCTTACCCTTTACGATTTCACCCTCGGCAATCGTATTCAACGTGCGGTCATACATCTGGGTGAGAAAACTCGACTCTTCATCGGAGTATTCGCCTTCTTCTTTCAAATCCTTTATCGAAATTACCTCTTCGACAAATTCATCTTTCTTTTTGGTTGCAGGTTTTGCGCCAGGTTTTTCCTCCTGCTTCTCCTCCTGAACCGGTTCGGACTTTTCTTCCTTCGCAGTTTCAGGTTTTTCTTCCACTGCGGTTTCGGATTTTTCTTCCTTCACTTCTTCGGCCTGGTTTTCCTGTACCTCGACGGCCTCTTCTTCAGGTACCGGGTTATGCGATGTTTCCACCGCGGTTTCTTTTTTCTCTTCTGACATGTAAAAAGTTACCTCCTAAAAACGTTATAAAACCCGTACAACGGGCCCCGTGTTAAAACACAGTCGCGTAATTTAAGGCAATAAATTTACGGAGACAAATTTTTATTGCTACTTATGCTTAAATCGGATTCAGCGACCTGCCCCGCCGACACCCTGATGTTTAGCCGGTACACTTTCAATATTTCAAAGAAAACATTCTCAGAAAGTATGCACGCCATTTCGACACCTTCCTTTGCTGCGATTTTTGAAATTTCTGTTGCCGGACTATCCTCACCAAGAATGATAATCGCATTCATTCCGTCTGAATCAAACTTTCTGATACCGTTCATCAGTTTGCTGTAGTATTCCAGCTCCTCGCCTGCATACCAGGCATAATCAGCCTCGCTTTGGGGCTTTCCACGGTAAAACGGCGGATTGATAACGATCCAGTCAAAACGTTGTTGCGGAATATTTTCAAAGAGGTCGGAATGAATGATGCGAATAGAAACCCCGTTTGCTACCGTGTTTTCTTTCAGCGCTTCCACGGCTGTTCGACTAATATCGCCGGCCGTAACAATGGCGCCCTGTTTCGCCGCCCGGATGGAAATCAACCCGCTGCCACAGCCCGGTTCCAGCAGCGTTTTGTTTTTCAGATCAATAGTGTGCAGGTATTCCAGCAGTATCTTTGTACTGTGGAAAAAACCGGGATGGAACACACCGGGCGGGATACGCAGGCGAATATCCCCATAACGATATATTCTCTCTTTACGAAGATACCGGCTCACGGCCGGTTTGGCAACCTGCGAATATACCCTGCGTGCAAATAGACGTAATTTTTTGCTTATCATCTGCATTCGTTACTCGTTTCCCGATTCTCGCTGCTCACACGTGACCCGTGAACATATTGCGTCTCTCGGCGTCTCACGTGCAGGGCTTCATATACTCCACACACCGTCCCGTTATTTAACCTTTTATCCTCAGCCATTTATCTTTCTTCTTTTATCTTTTTTCTTTTTTCTTTTTTCTTTTTTCTTTTTTTCTCTTCAAAACCCTTCCATCTCCGGTCTACGATAACGCAGCCAGCGCGATTGCAGCAGGCGCAGTTCCCAGGGATGACTGAACCGGTTCAGCCGGTAACGCCAGCCGGATAGTTCGCGCACTACCCGCCGTTGCCAGTTGCTCAGTTTTGTATCGGAAACAGTTGGATAGCGGGCGTTGAGTACCGTTTCAAAGTCCTGTATCAGCCGCACCATGGCCGGCGTTAACCAGGGAGTCAGCGGATTGCGACGCAGATCGAATTGCTCCCATTGCGGCGCGATCCATTCTTCCAGCGTCCGCGGATAGCGAAAACCGGCGGCCCGCGTCCGGCTGTACAGTTCCGAGCCTTCCACGGCCACCGGCGAATACAAATATAAAATTATCTCCGTAGCCGGATTGATGAGTTTTAATTCTTTTATGAAGCCAATATCGGCCTCAATCTGCTCCATGACCGCCTGTGGCGAATCTCCCGGCAGCCCAAGCACAAAGGAATATTCCGGGATAATATCCACCCGTTTCAGTCGTGCGGTAAATTCCTTTATCTGCCCGGCACTCTGCGTTCCGCCTTTATCCATTTTTTTCAGCACCTCATCGCTGCCGGTTTCGGCACCGAAAAAAATCATCACGCAACCGGCGTCGCGCAGTTTTTTCAGCGAGGAATCCCTGTAGCCGTGCATGGTATCGATGCGCGCTTCGCCCCACCAGCGCATATTTTCCTTTTCGATCAGCCGGGCAAAATCGACCGCCCGTTTTTCGGAGACGAAAAAATTGTTGTCGTGAAATTCAATGGCATCGGCGCCATGCTCGTCTTTCAGGTATTTGATATGACGGTAAATTTTATCCGGCGACTGCCCCTTCCAGCGCGCTTCGTAAACGGGTACTACCGCACAAAACGAACAGGTAAACGGACAACCAACGCTGGAATGATAAGCGGCGGTGCGGTTTCCCAGAAACGTTTTGCCGAGATAGCCCCCGATGTCGTAAAAACGATTCAGAGAATCATAGGGCAGGTCCGGCAACTCATCCTGATCCGGCAGCGGCGGTTTTACGGTTTTCACCGGTTCATTGTCCCTGAGAAAAACCAGGTTAGGCACCTGACCGATATCGCCGCTGTTTTCGAGCGTCCTCAGCAACTGCGGGAAAGCCGCTTCACCCGGACCGTTTATGATATAATCCACGTAGCCGGATTGCAAACATACTTTCGGGTGATTGGCGGGAAAATAGCCGCCCCAAACCGTAACCACCTCCGGAAAGGTTTCCCGTATTCGCCGGGTCAGCGGTATGGCCTGTTTCAGCTGGGGACCCGGCATCACCGTGCAGCCGAATACGTCGATTTGTTCCGTCCGCAGATATTTTTCTATCACCGGCCAGGGATCGGTTTCGCGGTTACCGTCTACGATGATATACTCATACCGTCCCTCCAGCACCGAGGCAACAGCCAGGATCGAATTGGGAATACGGTATTTGTATTTCGCCGCACGGGGGTTGAAAAGCAGAATTTTCATTTCAATTCCATCGTCTTACTGAGACGGGTAATACGAAACGCGGAGCGGCGGCAGGTGTTTTGTATTTTATACCGATCATTCATCCCTATCCTCGTTTACGCGTCACGCATTTTGTGCCACACCGGTTTCTGCCGCCCGATAAACGCTTTCACCCGCCGATGCGGATTCCGCAGGACTGGTTTTATCCGCATACCGGAACAGCAACCACTGCAGCCACTGGGTTACGGTACCGGCCGCAATTGCCCCGGTGATACCCCATAACGGAATCAGCAGCACTGCCAACCCGGCCTTGACCGCCATCCCTGCAAAACTGATCTGCACCACTCTTTGTGCACGGTTCAAACGGAACAGGCGGTACACCACGGTCACGTAACCGAATACCGGCGGTACGAACAGGGCGGCTAGCAGGTACGAAACTGACGGAAAACCGAACCCGTAACCGGCGTTCAACAGAAGCGCCAGCAACGGTGTGGCAACAAGTGCTGTCAGCCAGCCAACGCCGAACAACCGCCGGCGGAATTTCTCCAGCGACACCTGCGGCAACCGGTAAAATTCCTTTAAAAACGGGGTTACCAGCAGATTGGCAAATGTCTGCAGATAGATCAGCAGGGCGACCAGTATCTGATAGCGGCCGAGGTCCGCAGCACCCAGCATCAGGGCCAGCACATACAAATCGATGCGCGAATTGAGCATGCCGCTGGCGTCTACCAGAAAAAACCGGCCCGCCTGTTTCCAGAAACCGGTGATAGATACCATCGGGTGCACCGGCATGAACCAATCCCTAAAAATCCAAACGGCAACCATGCCGCGCAGAACAGCAGCCATGGCAAAAATTTCCAGCAGCGGCGCAAATTCAGCCGATGAGCGCCAAAAATACAGGGCACTCAAAAGCCATAAAAGCGCCGCCGATTCAATTTTCACTATTAATAAAAATCTTTTTCGAAATATAACCACGGCTTCCAGTGACCGGTAAAAGAACAGCGCCGTTCCCCACAACAGGATGCTTATGGTCGCGGCAATGCTGCTGTGAAGGATAATCGGAATCAGCGGCAATAACAGCAGAAACGGCAGGCGTCGGCGCAGCACTGTTTGAAACCAGGCTTTAGCCGCGCCCGGTTTTCGGCTGAAGCGGCGCAACAGAAAATCGCGGTTGCCCCATTTGGAAAGAAGGGCAAACAGCTGCAAAGCCAGCATGATGGTGACCAACCGTCCCCAATGCGCCTCCGAAGTAAAACGCACGACCAGCAGGGCGGCCAGCAGATTGCCCAGCGGCGGTATCGCCTGCCATGCCGCATTGCCGGTTATCAGGCGCAACCGTCGCAGCCGTTTTTTATTTTTTTTCGAAAACATCATGGTTTCACCACCGGCAATTGCAAAATGCGCAGGGTAAAAAACCCGCTGCCCCGTCCGGCGTCCGATAAATACAACGCTTTATCTTTTCCGAAACGCATCACCTTTTTTCGGCGCGCCGGGGTTTCGGTCAGATTCACTCCCCGCCAGACCACCCGATCGTT
>JAJRVZ010000111.1 GCA_024277055.1 Calditrichota bacterium | reverse complement strand
CGGCCGATTGCAAAAAATTTCGGAAAAACCGGAAATCATACTGGACGTCAGTCACAATGTTGCCGGCGTCAAACAAACGGTAAGGTTTATCCGGGAACATTTTTACGGGAAAGAATTAAAACTGCTCATAGGTTTGTTACAGGATAAGGGGCATGGGAAAATAGCCCGCCTGCTGGCGCCATTTTTTTCAGAAGTTATAATAACAGAGCCACAGAATGAGCGTTTTCTTGCCGTCGGGGAGCTGGCAACCAGTTTCCGTGAAAACGGAATTAATGCCAAATGTATTAAAGAAATCGACGCAGCGTTCGAATTTTGTATGAAACAAACTTCAGCGGATGAAACCCTGTTTATTATCGGCAGTCACTTTTTGGCCGGAGTTATTCTGGAGATCACAGAGAAAAAACTTGACATGCAGAATTGCCCGGCGTAAATTTTGCGCACTACGAATAATAACATCTCACAAAAATACCGCCCGAAAAGTGACTTAATCAGAATTTAAAATGTTAAAACGATCCCTAAAAAAAATTTTAGAAGACAGGAAGGAAATTTAATTCATGTTAGATTTAGAAGAATTAAAGGTAATGAAAATTGCCGAGCTGAATAAAATAGCTCAGGATATGAATATTGCCGGAGTCGCCGGTTTGAAAAAAGCGGAACTGATCTTTCGCATTCTCGAGGAGCAAACCGCTCAGGAAGGATTGATCTTCTCAAAAGGTGTGCTGGAAATTTTGCCGGACGGTTATGGCTTTTTGCGGTCGACCAACTATAATTATTTACCCGGCCCGGACGATATTTACATTTCGCCCTCACAGATCAAGCGATTTGGTTTGCGTACCGGCGATACGGTTAGCGGACAGATCCGCCCGCCGAAGGACAACGAGCGATTCTTCGCCCTGCTTCGGGTTGAGGCGGTAAACATGGAGTCGCCGGACAAAGCACGGGAACGTCTGCTGTTCGACAACCTCACACCGCTTTACCCGGAAGAACGGCTGAACCTCGAAACCGTTCGTAAGGATTATTCCAACCGCATCATGAATTTGCTGACGCCCATCGGTAAAGGGCAGCGCGGACTGATCGTCGCCCAGCCCCGAACCGGTAAAACCATCCTGCTGCAGAAAATCGCCAATGCCATTACCACGAACCATCCCGAAGTGGAATTGATGGTGCTGCTGATCGATGAGCGGCCGGAGGAAGTTACCGACATGGAGCGATCGGTGAAAGCGGAAGTGATCAGCTCTACCTTTGATGAGCCGGCAGAGCGCCATGTACAGGTGGCCGATATGGTTCTCGAAAAAGCCAAACGACTGGTTGAATATAAAAAGGATGTGGTAATTCTTCTCGACAGTATTACCCGTCTGGCTCGTGCCCACAACACGGTTGTCCCGCATAGCGGCAAAATCCTTTCCGGTGGTGTAGACTCCAACGCACTGCACAAACCGAAACGCTTTTTCGGCGCAGCCCGAAATATCGAGGAGGGCGGCAGCCTGACGATTATCGCCACGGCCCTGATAGATACCGGCTCCCGGATGGATGAAGTGATTTTTGAAGAATTCAAAGGTACCGGAAATATGGAACTGGTGCTGGATCGTCGTCTGGCCGATCGTCGGATTTTCCCGGCCATCGAGATCAACAAATCCGGCACAAGGAAAGAAGAGTTGCTGCTCAGCCGCGAAGAGCTTGCCCGTGTATGGGTGTTACGTAAATTGCTCAATGAAATGAATATCATTGAAGGTATGGAGTTTCTGTTGGAAAAAATGCGGGAAACAAAAGATAATAAAGATTTTCTGCGCTCCATGAATGCCTGACGGGAACAAGTCCTGAAATATTCCATTTAAGATATCCGTTTCAGCAGTCTGATTGAATTCGGCAGCAGCCAAAAAATAGTTGCCCGGACAGGGTTAAGACCTTATATTATGCGGCTTTGGAAATGCGAAGAGAGGAGTTTGGAAAACATGAAAAAAGGTATTCATCCGAAATACGAAAAAGCTGTAGTATCTTGCGCTTGTGGAAATACATTTGAAACGCGTTCCACCGTCGGCGATCTGAAGGTGGAAATCTGTTCAGCCTGTCATCCGTTTTTTACCGGCAAGCAGAAACTGGTGGATTCCGCCGGTCGTGTTGAAAAGTTCCTGAAGAAATACGGCAAAAAGTAACGATTTGTGCGGTATCTTTTACCGCTGAATATTACGGAATGTGTATCCATTGTAAAGATGCGTATTCCGTTTTTTTTTAATTTCAAAGGAAGGCTGACTTTAATATGGCCAGTGATGTACAGGAAAAAATAATGCCCATCGGCGGGCAGGCGGTGATAGAAGGTGTGATGATGCGTTCCCCCAAACGCGTGGCAACCGCTATCCGCCGTGCGGACGGGAACATCGAGGTGAAGAAAGAGGAATATGAATCACTGATTTCACGAAAAAAATTTCTGAATATTCCTATTCTCCGCGGAGCCGTTACATTGATCGAAGTAATGATTCTGGGGATAAAAACACTGCAATGGTCTGCCGACAGGGCAATGGAGGATGCGGAGGAGGAAGAGCGCAAAAAGGGCAGGAAAGTAAAGGAATCGAGCAAGGGAATGAGCAATGCCAAGGCCATTCTTACGGTTGCCATTGCTCTGGCCATCGGT
>JAJRVZ010000110.1 GCA_024277055.1 Calditrichota bacterium | reverse complement strand
TTATCGAGACTACGATCGATTTCGTAAAGGGCATTGAAATAATTCGGCAGGAATTTTTCACCCATGAACCGTTTTTCAAGCCGGGTTGCAATGCTCATCAGCCCGAGCAGACCCGGGAAATTCAGATCAATTCCAATCACATTACCGGAACCAAAGTTGTTGATTTTGGCGAAATCGTAGTAGATGGTGGAGTTAAACACCTTGGTTTGAACCAGAGGCAACCCCACATCCAGACCCCACTCCGTAATAGAATCCTCGGTTTTACTTTGCTCGTCCGGATCGAAATCACTTACAAAGGTAACCCCTGTTTCCAGGTTTTCAATAATGGGGATGCCGGTAGAAAGCAACGGCCGGTAGTATGCGCGTCCACCAAGGATTTCAATATTACCAAGATTGCTGGTCATCGATTCAAACCCGAATTCACCAAAGTCGAGGTCCAGCTCCAGGCCGATCTTTCTGTCGTCGTAGGTAGATTCATTAGAATAATACCACATAATAAATCCATGCCCGAGGGTGGTTGCATCCAGGGTGCCGATTCGCACATAAACCGGTTCCTTTTTATATCCATAACGCAAATAGCGAATAGCCCGTAAAATGCCTGCTCCTCCCTCCCAGCCGGCTTTTCTGAATTCAAAGCCATTGGAATTATCGAAAAGTAACTGAATGTTCAAACCTATACCGAACTTACCGAAAGAAAAATCCGGTCGCAGCGTAAAGGTAGTATAGCTTTGACCATCGATCCAGGTTACTCCCAGACCGCCGTCGAATTGATTGCCTTCTTCCATGAAAAGATTAGTCTGTGCAACAACCGGCGCCGCGAAAAGAAGTAAAAGAAAAATCAAGAATTTTTTCATTCCAAATTCCTTTCCTTGATAGGTAATGTTCGCAAATGAATAAAAACAAAATCCTTTATAAAAGCAAGCAAAATTTTAAGATATCACCATTTTCGGAACCCGACGGGAAAATTAAAGCGTCACTGTCAATTTTTACAAAACAGCAACAAAACAATGATGAAAGTCTGAAGATGATGTCGAGATATTGTACAGTTTCCCTGTTGAAACTTTAATCATTTTAAGGCAATTGGTTAGATACTTTTCAGTCAGGCAGCTAAAAAAATCAATATTAACTTTATAAATATCAGATAGTTATACATACTACAATACAAAAAAAATATTTTTTTGGCACACAACCTGCATTGAGTGAAAGAAGAATTTCAACCGCAATAAAATCAAGGGAGTGAATTATGCAGCAAGCTACTACCGAGCAAGTTTGGGAATCTTTCAAAGCTACCGGAAATCCGAAACTGCGTCAGGAGCTAACGTTGCGTTATCTGGGGTTGGTCAAATACGTTGTTCGTAAAATGATCAAAAATTTTCCGCCGGCAATTGAAGAGAAGGACCTCTATCATATCGGCATCATCGGTTTGGCGGAAGCGCTGGAACGCTTTAACCCGGGTTACGGAATCAAGTTCGAAACCTACGCCATTCCGAGGATCAAAGGTTCTATTATTGATGAAATGCGTAAACTGGACTGGATTCCGCGTTCATTACGCAGCAAATCGAATCAATTAAAGGAAAAAACGGTTGAACTGGATCAGAAATTCAGCGGAACCTATACCGATAATGAAGTCGCCCAGGGACTGGGAATTGAAATTCGCGACCTGCACAGCTGGAAAAAGGATATTAACAGCATCAACATGTTATCACTGGACAAGCCTATCGACGACAGTAATAAGCAAAACCTGTATGATATGCTCGAAACCGATGAAACAACAAGTGCGGAATTCAAAATGGAAGAAGAGGAAATGAAACGTATATTACTTAAAGCAATAAAAAAGCTGCCGGAAAAAACACGGTTGGCAATCACACTTTATTATTATGAAAAGCTTACTTTCAAAGAAATCGGGAAGATATTAAATGTATCGGAAAGCCGGATTTCACAGATTCATTCCGAAACCATGCTCCGGTTGAAAAAAGAAATCAATAAAATGATTTATGCATAATATTGATTTCTAAGCGTTGAAATTTATTGGATTTAATGTTGTAATCTGATTAAATTACCGCAGCACTTGAAACAGGAATCTTCAATGCCCGCCGGTATAAAGCAAAAAATATTGATTGTTGAAGATAACCAGGAGAACATTGATCTTCTGGTTTATTTTTTAAAGCCCCAGGGATATGAACTGATTGCCGTTAATGATGGTATTGAGGCCATGAAAGCGGTTGAAGAAGAAATGCCCGATCTTATCCTGCTGGATATCATGCTTCCCAAAATGAATGGCTTTCAGGTTTGCGAACGGCTAAAAAAGAACAATAATACCAAAGCCATCCCCATTATAATGCTCACCGCCTTGAAAGAGCTGAAGGATAAAATTCGCAGTCTCGAAGTAGGGGCTGATGATTTTATAATGAAGCCCTTCGAAAATGTTGAATTGCTTGCCCGGGTCCGGTCGCTGTTAAGGCTCAAGGAATTTCACGATGAACTCGAATTGAAGAATCGTGAACTACAGCGGACGAATGAATCTTTATTGCGAATGGACCGCTTCAAAGAGGATTTGATTAATCTGATTGTGCATGATATGAAGAATCCCCTGTTCGTCATTCAGGGGAATTTACAGATGATGACTATGGGATTGAATGGGGCACAGGTGCAAAACATTAAAAAGTACATCAACCGGATTGAAAGAAGCAGTCAGATGCTTTTACGGATGGTAGTAAATCTGATTGATATTTCAAGAATTCAGGAAGGTACGATGGTTCTGAAGAAAGAGCCGGTTGATTTGAACGGCATTATTAAGGACATTGTAAACAGAATAAAAGACTATCCTGAAAATGCAAACAAGGTGTTTTCCGTCCGTTCCGATAGGTCGTTGCCGAGCATTAATCTGGATTTTTCAATAATGGAAAGAGTTGTTGAAAACCTGGTAAATTTCGCTGCCAGCAACATACAGGATTCGGGTAAAGTTGAATTGGAAACTACATGGATCGAGAACCAAAAGGTTCGCATCGTCATGACTGACAGCGGTGCAAGAATTCCCGAAAAATTTCATGATAAAATTTTTGAGAAATTTTCTCAGGCGGAAATAAAAAAGGACGGATACCGGGTCGGGCGTGGACTTTCGCTGACTTTTTGCAAAATGGCGGTTCAGGCGCATGGCGGGAATATGTGGCTGGATGTATCCAATCCGGTTGGAAATCGTTTCATCCTCGAAGTACCGGCGAGTAAAAACAACTAGATTTTTTCTTTTCGCACTTCTTGTCTGTGTGTTAAAGATTCCATTTGCCTCTCCGAAAATATGTGATGAGTGAAGGAGGAGCAAATCCAGTAACGGAAGCTTGACGACGATGGACAAGAAGGATAAAAACATGGCGAGTGGTGAAAGTACCAACGATTTAGAAAAGCGAAAAATTGAATTAATCCGATTGCGCATAAAAAACCGGTACTATGAAAAAGAAGATGTTCTCGAAAAAGTGGTAGAAGAAATCATTCAGAAAAACATACATCCCACCCATTAGAATAATAATTTTTTCTTGACTTTTAATTATGCATTGCTGAAATTGGCACAACCTCAGTTCGTCATACCAAACGACACAGAAAATCACTAGTTAATAAAGGAGGAAAGTTCAATGACTAAACAAGAACTGATTGGCTTTATGGCTGACAGCGCAGGCCTGTCAAAAAAAGATGCGGAGAAGGCTTTGTCAGCTTTCGTGGATGGTGTAAAATCAGCTTTGAAAAAAGGTGAAAGCGTAAGCCTGGTCGGCTTTGGTACTTTTTCCGTTTCGCAGCGCGGTGCACGTCAGGGACGTAACCCGCGTACCGGAGAAACTATCAACATTCCTGCCCGCAAGGTTCCGGCATTCAAAGCAGGCAAAGGACTGAAAGACACAGTCAATTAATCAGTTTACTATCTGCGGGGCGGCTGTGCCGCCCTTTTTTTCTTCAAAGAATAATTTTGACTTGTATTAGCTTTTTTATAAATTTAATTCTTTATTTTTGTTTAAAAATATTTCAATTTGCTTAATTTGATTTCCGGGGGGAGAACAAATCGTTCTATTTTGAAGGAATGTATTGTGGCGAAATTGTATCCGGTATTAAGTGTTGTATTGCTGCTTTTCATTTCATGCAATACTCATGAAATCAAACCCCGGTTTGAAACCGCTGTCGCACCTGTTGATAACCTGAGGGAAGAGATAGCCTATCAGGTCGCAAATCCGGCATTGTATAACGCTCGTGTCGGTGTTTACATTGAATCACTGCAAAACGGGCAGATTATTTATAAGAATAACGAGCATAAACTTTTTATTCCCGCTTCCAATATGAAGCTGTTCACAACTGCTGCCGCACTACTGAAATTTGGCGGGGATTTCAAATATCATACCGAAATATTTATTACCGATTCAATTTCAAATGGTGTTTTGCACGGGAACCTTGTCGTGAAGGGAAGCGGCGACCCTTCTTTAACAAACAGGTTTGCGCCGGAACATGATGTCCTGAATATTTTCAGGTCCTGGGCGGACAGCCTGCTGGCCGCGGGAATTTCCAGGATTGAGGGTAATATCATCGCGGATGCAACCTATTTTCAGGATGATGCACTCGGATATGGCTGGCAATGGGATGATGAACCTTACTGGTATTCCGCGCAGATGAGTGCCTTATCTCTTAATGACAACTGTGTTGATGTAACCGTAACTGCAAATGATACCATAGGAAAACCGCCGGAAATTGAGATTTTTCCCCCAACCGATTATTTTAATGTGGAAAATTATGCCGTTACGACCGAAGCGGATTGTACCAGAAGTATATTTATTACGCGGCCCAGGTTCAGAAACACCATCGTTGTGAAAAACAGTATTCCCGTTAACAAACCGCTGTACAAGGAATCAATAACGGTCGAGGATCCTGCTTTGTTTTTTGTTACCGTATTCTCTGAAATTTTGCGGGAGAAGGGTATAGAAATTACCGGAGAAGTAATTAACCGGGATTCTCCGGTTGATATTGAAAAGGGGAAATACCATAAATTGCTGACGCACTATTCCGTTCCTTTGAAAGACATTATACATACCATCAATAAAAGAAGTCACAACCTGTATGCGGAGCAGTTGCTTCGCACCATTGGCGCCGAATATGGCATGAAAGCATCCGGAAAAGGAGGGGCGGAGGTGGTAAGCGGTGTTCTTGAAAAAATGGGCGTACCTGCAGAGGAATTCGTCATGTACGACGGATCGGGTTTGTCACGAATGAATATGGTCTCACCCTATGCGGTTGCCCGGTTATTAATAAAAATGCGGGAATCAAACGACTTCACAATTTATTATGATTCGCTGCCCGTTGCAGGTGTGGATGGAACGCTTAAAAGACGTATGCGGGGTACAGCCGCTGAAAACAATGTAAGAGCCAAAACCGGGTATGTCGGGCACGTGCGCAGTCTTTCCGGATATTTGGAAACTGCGGATGGCGAACCGGTTGTTTTTTCGATACTGGTAAATTATTATACGATTCCTACCCGGGCAGTTGAAGTAGTTCAGGATAAAATTTGTGTATTACTCAGTAATTTTCACAGATAAATAATAAGGAGGATGGATGTGGCAACTACAGTAAATTCTGAGCAGGGAAGTTCTGTGAACCGTCGTGGTTTTTTGAATTTCCTTCTGGGTATAACCGGTCTGGGCTGGCTGGCCTCCATTTTATACCCGGTATTGAAATATTTAAATCCACCGGAACTGCCTGAAGCAAATATTTCAAGTTTGAAGGTCGGAAAAGTGGATGATATCCCATATAATTCGGGCCAGATCATAAAATTTGGACGCACTCCCGTTCTGCTGATCAGAGACTCGGAGGGTACGTTTAAAGCATTGCACGGTGTCTGTACACATCTGGATTGTATTGTTCAATACAAACCCGATAAGGAATTGGTTTGGTGCGCGTGTCACGGTGGATCGTATGATACGGATGGAAATAATTTGTCCGGTCCCCCCCCCAGACCGCTTGAAAAATTTGCTGTTAACATACGTGATGGTGAACTGTATGTAGCAAAGGGAGAAGCGTGAAATGAGTAATATTGGAACAAAAATATACGGTTGGCTGGATGAGCGCTACGATCTGACAGCGCTTGTAGAATTTGGAAAAAAGAAAACAGTCCCCATTCACCGAGAATCGGTGTGGTATTATTTTGGGGGGCTCTCTCTGTTCCTGTTTATGGTTCAGGTTATGTCCGGTGTATTGCTTTTGCTGTATTACCGGCCCGGTGCGGATCAGGCCTATGAAAGTGTGAAATTTATTGTAACCAATGTTGAATTTGGTTGGCTTGTCAGGGCGATTCACAGCTGGTCTGCCAATTTGATGATATTTGCAGCTTTTATTCATATGTTCAGTGTTTATTTCACAAAGGCTTATCGCAAACCCCGTGAGCTTACCTGGATTACCGGCATGATCATGTTTTTTCTGGCCATGGGCTTCGGATTCTCGGGTTACCTGTTGCCGTGGAATGAACTGGCCTTTTTTGCAACGAAAGTGGGAACCGATATTGTAGGTGTTGTACCGGGTATCGGTGAATTCCTGATGAAAGTACTTCGCGGTGGCGATGATGTTACGGGAGCCACTCTATCCCGTTTCTTCGGGTTTCATATCGCATTGCTGCCGGCCATTTTCAGTGCCTTTTTAGGATTACACCTGATGTTGGTTCAGAAACTGGGTATGAGCACGCCGATAGAATATGAGAAAGCAGACAATTCGAATTTGAAAACCATGCCGTTTTTTCCAAACTTCATGTTACGCGATGCTCTGTTATGGCTTATCGTATTGAATGTTCTGGCGATACTGGCGGTATTCTTTCCCTTCGGAATCGGACCGCTTCACTGGCCGCTGGGACTGAAGGCCGATCCGTTTGCACCTGCACCGGCGGGTATTCAGCCGGAATGGTATTTCATGTTCATGTTCCAAACGTTAAAAATGATTCCGGGTAAAGTTCTTTTCATAGAAGGTGAATTGCTTGGTATATTTGCTTTCGGGGCTGCCGGGCTGGCATGGACACTGGTGCCGTTCTGGGATAAGAAATCAGCAAGGGGTGAAAAAAACAAACTGATCAATATTCTCGGAATAGCTGCCATTGCATTTATAATTTTAATGACCGCAATCGGTTGGTTATAAACTAGAGGTTATGCAAATGAAAAGTATAAAAAGTTCGATAGCATTTCTTTTGGCAGGTTTTTTAATTGTAGCGTTTGGCGACACGGGTCTTGCAAAAGATGAATGCCTGAATTGCCATCAGGAACTTGAAGATGAATTACAGACACCTGCTTTAAAGATCAAAAACGATATTCACTTTCAAAAGGGATTGACGTGCGCCGATTGTCACGGAGGCGATCCGACATCCGACGATCCTGATATTTCCATGAGCAGGGCTAAAGGATTCAGAGGGGTGCCTTCCCATCAAACCGTACCGCAATTTTGTGCGCGGTGTCATTCGGATGCCAATTTCATGAAGACATACAATCCCCGTCTGCCGGTCGATCAGTATCAAAAGTACAAGACCAGTATACACGGCCAAAAGATTGTAAAAGGGGATGAGAAAGTGGCAAATTGCGTCAGTTGTCACAGTGTACATGAAATTATGCCTGCGAACAACCCGAAATCTTCCATTTATCCGGTTAACCTTCCGCAAACCTGTGCGAAGTGTCATGCGGATGAAGAATACATGAAAGAATATGGCATACCAACGGATCAATTCTCCAAATTTTCCGTGAGTGTTCATGGTAAGGCGCTGCTGGAAAAGAAAGATATCGGTGCACCGGCCTGTAACGACTGCCATGGAAATCACGGCGCAACACCTCCCGGAATCGGCTCTATCTCCAACGTCTGTGAACAATGTCATGTTGTTATGGGTGAATTATTCAGTAAGAGTCCGCACAAGCCGGCATTTCAGGAAATGGACCTGCCGCAATGTGAAACATGCCACAGCAATCATGATATTATTCCGCCGAATGATGATATGATAGGTGTGACGGAGCAATCGATTTGCATGGAATGCCATGCAGAGGATGAAGAGAATGACGGTTATAAAGTAGCGGCGCAGATGAGAATGAGAATTGATTCTCTTCGTGTCCGCTACGAAAAGGCAAAAAAACTGCTCGAGGAAGCCGAAGAAAAGGGAATGGAAGTATCGGATGCCCGTTTTGATTTAAAGGATGTTTATTCGGCACTGGTCGCAACGCGTTCCGATATTCATTCATTCAGCCTGCCGGTGGTACTTGAGACCTCAAACTCAGGATTGGAGCTTGCTGATAAAACGATGGAAAAAGGAAAGCAGGCACTGGAGGAGTATAATTTCCGGCGGCTGGGACTGGGGATCTCTACGTTAATCATTACTTTACTGATTATTGCCTTGTACATGAAAATAAAAGCCATAGAACGCGAACAGAAAACCAGTTGATTTGCTAAGAATTAAAGGCCGGCTGAAAAGCCGGCTTTTTTATTTTAAAAATTTATCAGCCAGGGATACCAGGTAATCCAGCCCTTTTTCACCCTGCTCGAGTTCATCAAGCCATTGCTGTGGAAATGCCGAATCTCCATGAAAAGAGCCCAGCAAAGCGCCTGTCATGGCCCCGATAGTGTCCGTATCGCCGCCGAGGCTGATTGCTCGCCGAAAACATTTTTCAGGCGTTTCATAAGAATTCAGAAAAAGAAAAAATGATGAGAAAACGGATTCTTCCGCAAGAACGTTGTTGCCAAGATTTATGAGAATATCGGAATTCCTTTTATGGCTCTGAAAATTGTTTGCAATCCATTCCAGTTTTTTACATAGCGATACCTGTGCCGTTTCAAGTTTTTTGCCAAGGTACGTAATGTGGTCATTAATCCGGGAGGGGTTTAATTCATCGTTGTTCAGAAGAAAATGAATGTTAACCGCCTGAACGGCAGCCATCAAATAGCCCTGGGGATGGGCATGGGTGATCTCACTTGAAGCAATGGCTTTATTCCAGACTGCATCAATGGATTCATTCCAAAAGTAACAGGCCAGTGGTGCAATTCGCATGGATGCCCCGTTCCCGAAGCTTCCTTCGGGAAAAACGGCACGATTGGCTTCGCGCCAGTCTACCCCCTCAGCAACCTGTTCCAGAACAATGGAAAGACTGACCCCGTAACCGCGGGACGGTTCAAATGCATCTACGAACTTTTTGATCAGTGCATCCTGATCCAGACCGTTGTTTTCTATAAGAGATTCGGCCATGGCGATCGTCATCTGTGTGTCATCCGTATATCTTCCTTTTCCGATTTGCAACAGTTCGGCAATGGATTTGTTTTTTATCTGGTCGACGATATGCGTCGGTGCAAACCCCTCAAAAGGTCGTCCCAGTGAATCGCCGATAAATGTCCCCAGTAAGGTGCCTTTAATTTTGGAGTTTATTTCGGGCATATAGAATCTCTTTCCTCTGAAGCGGGTGAAGATTTATGAATGTTTGTATATGATTTGTATGAACAATCCCTTTAATGTAAAGGAGATTGTGCATAAATGCAATAATGCTTTCCGTGCCGAAATGCTTTCGGGGGCGGATTTGGGGGAAACCGTCGGAAAAGGAAACAGACAATTCCTGGTTTTGCCTCGAATTGACGGAACATATCGGTAAACAAGTTCCCGTATCATCCGATAATATGTGAGTAATAGAGAAAAAGAGGAAAGCGATTTGAAAAAACCGCTTGTATTTGTAATTGAAAATGAAGATGCCCTTGCAAAGTTGTTTTGCAAATGGCTCAACGAGTGGAATTTCGAAAGCAAGGCGTTCGGAAAAATCGAGCAAAGTGTTGAGTATATTGATTTTAATCCCAACGCTGTATTATTAGACTTAAAAACATTAAACAGCAACGGGAAAAAGCTTCTTGGCAATTTTAAAAAGCACAAGACTCCGATTATTCTGATCGCTCACTACACAAATTATGACATTATAGAAAACAATGAATTTTACGATATATGCCCCTTTCCGGTTGAACCGCACCACATGCGACAGATCGTAAAGAATGCCACCAGTTTTCATATTCTCGTTCAGGAGAATCTGGAATTGCAGGCCGTACTGGAAAGAAGGGATGTTTTTAAAAACTTTATTGTCCATGATTCCAATATGGTTGAACTGATTCGCCGTTCCAAACTCATTCGTCCGGAATATCCCGTTGCCGTTTTCGGTGAAAAAAGTGTGGGTAAAACCAGCTTTTTAAAGAGAGTCTTAAAAAAATCGATTGCGGGTAGTTTTGAGCAATATTCAATTACCTTTACCAGTAAAGACGAATTGCTTTCCAAATATGAATCCCGGATAAAAAAAAATCTAAACGGCAGAACCACAATTTTTGAGATTACAACTCCTTTTCCCGAATGGCAGGGCTGGGAAAAAGTATTATCCGAAACTTTTCATTTTCATGCAGAAAACTGCTTCGTAATACCACCGATGCGAATGCGCCCTAAGGATATTATTTATTTTACTTCAGTTTTCGTGGAGGAATTCAACAAACATTCCAGTTTAAAACTGAAGGGGATATCGCAGGCAACGGAAAAGCGTTTTTTATCCTATGAATGGCCGGGAAATATCAGCGAGCTTAAGGTCATACTTGAACAGGCGGCCTTAATGTCCAATGGTCCCTGGATTGAGGAAAGCAGTGTTCCCAGGTTACGACCCCCCATATCCATGGAAAAAAACAGTAATGGAGACACGGATTTCATTTTGAATAAAATCATACCGATGGAAAAATTGAAAATGCAGGCAGTGAAGCAGGCATACGATCTCTGCAACGGAAATATATTTGAAGCCGCACAGAAACTTAAAATTGGACGGGCAACAATGTATCGCCTTTTACATAAATATAAAGTTATTTAGATCAATGCCGGAGGATGCAGTCATGAATTGTAAAATAGAAAAGAAGAATGGTGTTGTTGTTATTTCAGTTCAGGTAAAACGGGCAACGGTCGAAATATCTGGAGAATTTAAGCAGGCCGTTTTGCATGAAATAGAGGAGAACAATACTCGCATAGTTATTGATATGAGCCAAACGGAATTTGTAGACAGCTCTTTCCTGGGGGCCTTGGTTGCCGGGTTGAAAAGTGCTACGATAAAAAACGGCGATCTGAAAATAATCGGTTTACAACCGCCTGTACGGGCAATGTTTGAATTGACCCGCCTATATCGGATTTTCGATATTTTTGACAATCTTGAAGACGCTGTAAATAATTTTGGATGAATAGAGTGTCTCAATTCGAATTAAAGGTTCCCTGCGATCTCAGGTATACATCTGTTATAGAGGGGTTCATTGATCTTTTGCCGCTGGGTGATGCAGGGCTGAATGCGGCTGAAGTATCCTATATAAAATCCGTCCTGAATGAAGCTTTCGTTAATGTTATCCGGCACACACCGGAGGCTAAACAGGCGGATGGCGTTCTTGTAAGGTTTGACCTCGATGAACTGAGTTTGATGATTGATCTTACCGATCACGGTAAAGGGATATGCCTGAACGAATTGTACCCGCCGTATTTGGATGAAATGGTCGGAAACTCTTATCCGCTCATTCAAACCATTGACGGTACCGTGATGGCGGAAGTAAAGGATAACCGCACCGCCTGCCTGTTTTTTGAAAACACGGATATTGATTCTCTGGAACGTGCCGATATGATGGCAAAGGCACGGGAAGGCGGCATGGGAATAAGTATCATAACAAAAACAATGGACCGTGTGGAATATTTTTATTCCGAGTCAAATGAAAACCACCTCCGCATATATAAAACGTTTAAAAACTAATTTCTGATGAAAGCGGTACTTTTTGCAGCCGGAATGACGCAGGCGCCTTCCCCGCTGGATAGATTCTATTTGCACGAATGTCTGCCGGTATTGAACAAACCTCTTATTGTTCACTATATCGAATCGTTGCGCAATGCCGGTATCATTGAATTCAAGATCATAGCCCACCGTAAACCGGAGCAGATCGACAGTATCGTCAGTAATGGGGAGAAACTGGGAGTACAGGTATCTTATTTACTGTCACCCGGTCCGCCTCGTACCGCCAATTCACTTTTGAAATTTGCATCATTTCTTAATGACCGTTTCATCGTATTATTCGTCAATGGTTTCCCCGATATCGACTGGCAAAAGCTGTTTTCCGATTTCAGAAATTCGCATTTACTCGCCGCTGAATTATGTTGTATGCAAAACAATTCTGAGCACAATATCGGATACATTTTCAGTCCGCAACTGGTACCGGTGATTGTTGACAATAAATTTTCGGATATTGAAAAGCAGCTGATCCCCCATATTATAAACGGTAATACTTCATTTGATCAGCTGAAACCTGAAGGGAGCTTTCACCCGATAAACTCTTTTAAATCTTATGTAGATCTGAATTTTACATTACTTTCAAACGGGGCGTCGGGCGCAACAATACTGAACGAATTCGGCATCAGCGAAATCCACCCGAAATCCAGTATTACCCAACCCTTTCTTCTGGGTGACAAGTCGACGATAGCCAAAGGTGTAGTTATTGATGGTCCCTGCATTATCGGTGATAAAGTCAGTATCGATCGGGGTGCTTATCTGAAAAGCTGTATCGTTCATAACGAATCCTATATCGGCAGGGGAGTGGAGGTTACAAATGCTTTGGTAATCAAAAACAACTATATCAAATTCGATACGGCTGAACTTGTGGAAATTAAAGAAAAATTTATAATCGGACGTTCTGCTTTTTTTCAGTTTCACAGGTCTGTGGATCACATATTGATTCGTTTATTTGACAGTATTACGGCTTTCATGCTTTTGTTGGTATTCAGCCCGGTTCTGATTCTTTATGCCCTGTTTGTTTATGGGAGGACCGGTACCGCGCCATTGATTCACATCGAATACCAGGCTGCTTTGCGCGGATCGGCCGGAAAAACCGAAAATCTGCTGGTTTATAATTCCAAATCGAAGATGAAAAACAGATTACCGCAGATCATCCATCTGGCACCGATGCTGTATCAGGTTCTCTCCGGAAAATATAATTTGGCCCAAATGCTCGGAATCGTAGCAGCCATTCGCACCATTAAACGGCACAGGAACTTTTCCGTCGCTGACAGACGGGATATGAGCTATCGGGAAGGAATGCAGGAAATTGCGACGACGGCTTATCAGCAGGAACATATTGATTACCGGTTGCAAATGGCCAATCTCAGTTTTTATTCCTTTCCGTTTCATCTCTGGAAGCTGTTTAAAAATGTTTATAATTTAATAAAATGGTAGTTTCATATTTTGTTTTGCTTCTGTTAATAATTTTTTTAAATTCAAAACCCTTCCTATTCTGCTGACTCGACAAAATATGCGGAGAATAAAAATGCAAACAATTGTAAAACTCGGTGATGCCCGGTTTATTCTCACGGAAGGTGATATTACAGAAATTGAAGTTGAAGCCATTGTAAATCCGGCAAACGAAAAACTGGTTCTTGGCGGTGGAGTGGCCGGTGCGATTCGCAGCCGGGGCGGACCGAAGATTCAGGAGGAATGTAATCGGCTCGGCGGTACAAAGGTCGGCAACGCCGTAATCACTACAGGGGGGGATTTATTTGCGGATTATGTGATTCATGCCGTGGGACCCAGAATGGGTGAGGGGGAGGAAGACCGGAAACTACGGGATGCAACTTTGAATTCGCTTCTGGTTGCCGAATCCAGAGGTATAAAATCCATTGCTTTTCCGGCCATCAGTACGGGTATTTTTGGATACCCGGTTGACCGTTGTGCAAAAATCATGACAACGGTTTGTATCGAATATTTAAAACGTCCGACAAAAATTAAGGAAGTTCATATCTGTTTATGGGGCAGGGATAATTTCGAGGTTTTTCGGGATCAGTTGATTAAACTGATTGGAGAGCCGGATTTCAGTTAATCGATTCTTTTCAGCTTGGCTTTCGTCAGTTCTGCCAGGTTTTTACTGGAAGTTAAAAACAGAACACGACGTAATTGCAACTGCAGATCACTTAAAAAAGACTCTACTCCATTTTCTCCTTTTTCGTCAAATGCTTTCAGAACCGGAAACGCCGAAGAAAAAAGTTGAGCGCCCAATGCCAGCGCTTTCGCACCGTCCAACCCATTCTCTATTCCACCCGATGCAATCAGATTGATATCCTCTATTTCGCTGCACTGCTCAATGCACTCACAGGTGGGAATACCCCATTCGTAAAACGGAATATCCGCCTGCCGGTCATTCTTTCTGAAACTTTCAACCGCCGCCCAGGAAGTACCGCCGGCTCCGGCAACATCCACCCATTGCACACCACAGGCTTTCAGTTTTTGCGCAACGGTTTTGCCGATTCCGGCACCGGTTTCCTTAACAATGATTTTACCCGGAAATTGTCGAACTAATTTCTCAACGTTCCGCAATACGCCCTTAAATTTGGTATCGCCTTCCGGTTGAATCACTTCCTGTAAGGGGTTAAGATGAACGGCAAGGGCATCAGGCTGCAACGCATTCATCAGTGAATCAAGGAAGGATTCGGAGAATTCCCGGTAAAGATTAACGGCTCCGATGTTACCAATCAGTGGAATGTCGCTGCAAATTTTTCTGAAGGATTTATATTCGCGGAGCAGATCATTGTTTGAAATTAAGGGACGCAGACTGCCCAGTGCAAAAGCCACTTTTTTTTTATTGGCAATATGCGCAAGTGTTCTGTTCACGGTTTCACCATGTTTGAAACCGCCGGTCATGCTGGCAATAAGAAAGGGAAAATCCAGGCGGTAACCGTAAAAAATGCTCGAGCAGTCAATCTGATCAAAATCGAGTTCGGGCAGGGCGGAGTGAATGAAATCCCATTTTTCGAAACCGGATGTTTTGTTTGAGAAGCGAACCGGCCTGGTTAAAGAAATTTCCACATGATCCTTTTTCCTTTTGCCGATACCGTCCATTAGAGTTCTTTCAAACTTTGCTTTACGAGCCGAACATCATCCGTAATAAGGCCGTGAACAGGATACCCCGCCAATCTTTTCGCCAAATCAGCATCATTCACAGTCCAGACATGCAATTCTTTTTTTAATCGAAACGCTTTTTCTACCAGTGCTTCGGTGACTACATCATGCCGGGGATGCCAGGCATCGGAAAAGGCTGTCAGGTCATAGGTCGTATGCATCCAGGTCATTCTTTGGAAAAGATAGCCTGTGCGAATGTTTTTATCCTTCAGTTTTATGATCTGGAGTAAAAACGGATTGAAGCATGAAATCCATACCGTATCCGTTAACCGGTGATTTTTTACGGTGTCAATAATCAGATCGGCAAATTTAAAATCAAAAAAATGAATGGTTTTTGCATCGAGGTTGATCGGAACGGTATTTTTAAAATGGTCGAGATATTCGTCCAGGGTATTGATAAAAACCACTTCATCGTTATACTCATGGACATAGGGTGTTTGCTTCAGATCCTGCAGACTGGTACGTCCGATATATCCCGAACGGTTGAACATGCGTTTGAGGGAAAAATCGTGAAAGACAACAATTTCTCCCGTGGCGCACTGGCGGATATCGATTTCCAGGCCGTTGGCACCCTGATCAATAGAGAGCTGGGAGGCTTGAATAGTATTTTCAACAGCGGATTTACGGTCGCCGCGATGCGATACGATTAACGGTAGATCAGCCACGTAATATCTTCTGATAATAGTTTATATATTTCGGAACGATCTGATCGCTGGCGAAACTGCGGTGCGCATGATCGGCTGCATTTTCACCCATTTTCTTCGCCAGTGTCTCGTCCCCGCACAATTGAACGATTGCTTCGGCCATTCCGTCGATATCACCTACGTCGAAAGTAAAGCCGGTTTCGCCGTTGACATTCACTTCCGGCAAACCGCCGGCGTTTGTCGTGATGCAGGGAATGCCGAATGCCAGTGCTTCCAATGCCGCCAACCCGAAGCTTTCCGTTGCACTGGGAAGCAGGAACAGGTCCGTAATGCTGAGAATATCGCTTATACTTTCCTGTTTTCCAAGAAAAAAAATCTTGTCGCACATATTGTATTTGCGACATAAATCTTCCGCCTGATAGCGTTCCGGGCCGTCACCGACCATCAAAACCTTAACGGCCTGTTTCTTCAGAACTTTGCGTACGATTTCTATAATATCGGTAATCCGCTTCAGGGGACGAAAATTGGAAATATGAGTTATAACCGTTTCTCCGGAATCGGCATAACGGTTTCGCAGCTCCGGTAACGGGTGCGGTCGTCCAAGATTCAGCGGTACGAAATTTGGAATGACTTCTATCGATTTCTGCAGATCAAAAGCGCGGATGGTTTCATCCCGCAAAAAATTTGAAACCGCAGTAACACCGTCACTTTGTTCGATACTGAATTTTGTGATCGGTAAAAACGAGGGATCACTGCCAACCAGTGTAATATCCGTTCCGTGCAGCGTTGTAATGATTTTGAATGAATCGCTCTGAATGATCCGGCTGGCCAGAAACGCGCTGGTGGCATGAGGAATGGCATAATGTACATGCAGCAAATCTAGCTTCTGGAATTCAATAACCTCCGCCATTTTCGTGGCAAGCGACAAGGAATATGGCGGATATTCAAATAAAGGATATTTTAATACTTCTACTTCGTGAAAATAAATATTGGTCGTGAATTCGTTGAGACGGTAGGGAAGAGCATAGGAAATGAAATGAACCTCATGGCCGAAGTGCGCCAGTTTTTTTCCCAATTCGGTCGCAATGACACCACTTCCGCCATAGGTCGGGTAACAGGTAATGCCTATCTTCATATATTGTCAATCTGTAATTTCCGAGTAAGTAACTACCCGATTGCGTCCCTGGTTTTTTGCCTTGTAAAGCGCCGTGTCCGCTTTATGGATCAAATCAGTTACACTATCGGCATCCATTGGCAGAGTGGCGATACCAATGCTCACCGTTACTTTACCGGAAGGCTGAACCTCCTCGTTGGGGAAATAGTATTCTTCAATGTTTTTCCGAATACGTTCAGCAAGAATGCGAACACCTTTGGGGCCGATTCCCGGTAAAACAACGGCGAATTCCTCTCCGCCATATCGGGCGGCAATGTCATTTTCACGAACAGTCTGCCGCAAAATTTTGCCCAGATCGCGTAAAACTTCATCACCGGCCTGATGGCCCAAAGTATCGTTATAATTTTTGAAATAGTCAACATCCAGAATTATTAAAGATACATTCTGTTCATTGCGTTTGTACCGAACGACTTCTTCTTTCAGACGCATCTCAAAATAGCGGTAATTATGCAGCCCCGTCAGGCCGTCGGTATAAGATAGCTGGGTCACTTCTTCATAGAGCGCCGCATTGGAAATGGCGATGGAAACAATATTGTTTATGGTAGAGAGAATTTCCATCTCATTGACATCGTAAGCTTTGTTTTTTACCCGAACGCCGAGGCAGAGCAGGGCGATTTCCCGCTGATTCACTATTACCGGGGATATCAGGGCAACCGGCACTTTTGACAGTTGTTGATAGCATTTGGAATCATGATATTCAGCCGGAATATCTTCCATAACCATCGGCCTGTGTTTTTTAAACAGGTATTCGACCAGCGGATCACTTTTGGCGATACGTATATCCTCAATATCCGATTTGAACAGGCCCTTGGAATTGACTACGGTAAGGGTGTGCTCTGCGCGTTCGTAATTGTAAATGAACATGGCGCTTCGGCAACTGAACTGACCGACCAGCGTCAACAGGGTTGAATTGATCAGCCGGTGAATATCCAGAATCGAGTGTAATTCCCAGGAGATATCGAACAAATTATGCAGATCAAAAATCTTTTTGCGCAACTCCTTGTTTTTACTGATCAGGGACTCATTAAGCCCGGATATCTGTTCGTTGGCATGTTCCAGTTCGCGGGATTGACTGCGGAGCATGTCATTCAGTTTTTTTATCCGAATCGCAGAATTTATCCGGGCCACCAGTTCCTGAAAATTAAAAGGCTTTACGATATAATCATCGGCCCCCGATTCCAAACCGGTTACAACATCTTCCACTTCATTTTTTGCAGTTATCATCAAAATGGGAATATAACTGTCAATGTCATTGATCCGGCGGATCTTGCGTGTCGCCTCAATGCCCGACATGCCGGGGAGCATGATGTCCATTAAAACAATATCAGGAACAAATTCTGAAAATTTTTCGAGAGCTGCTTCACCACTTTCCGCCCCGACCACTTTAAATCCCTGTTCTTTCAGGTATTTACTCATGACCTGCAGCATTTCATGATGATCTTCCACGATTAACAGCTTAGCTGAGTTGTTTTCCATGTGGGTTACCGAACTGGATTGCTTGTCTCTACCGGCAAAATTACGTATCTTAAGTTTCAAAATACTAAATACGTAACTTTCATTCAAGAATTTGCATGTGCAAATTCCTGCGACTGTAATATTCGGCCGCTGCAGGGGTTACTAAACCGGGAGATATATGTATTTCTATAAAAAATACAGGGCTCAAATCACTACTGTTTTCTTAACCGCGCTGTTTTTAATAAATGCATGTAAAGATCAGGGTACCAATCCCGAAGATCAGCCCGTTGTGTTACCGGACAGCAATCTGACCTATATCGATCATATTAGGGAATTGTTCATTCTGAAATGTGCCAGCAGAAACGGCTGCCATTCAAGTATCGATCAGGCAGCCGGTTTGAATCTTACGGATTATCAGGACCTGACGAATCATTTCGTTGACAACGGCAGTGTGCCGCTGATTATTTTCAGAGACGGTGAAAACAGTGCCCTGTACCGTATTCTGCTGGGGCCTTATCTCAGTAACCCCAGAATGCCACTGGACGGACCGTATCTGAACGAAAACCAGACCAACGGCGTTCGGCGCTGGATTGATGAAGGGGCACCGTTTTCAGCTAAATAAAATCCCTATCCTTTTTTGCGGAATAATCCGTACCGGTCCGAACAGTCCGAATTCACGAACCAGATACCCCCGTGCCAGAGCGCCCGGCATTTTTGCCAGACGGTTGGAAAGATTGTTTCTCAATTCAAATTGCATACGGTTTTCTCCGGGTCTGAGGAATTCCGTAACATCCGTAGTGAATGGGGCAAAAATCAGATCTTTTATTTCTTTTTGATTGATGGTTACCGTCGCATAACCCCGCACCTTTCCCAGATGCAATATCAGTTTGTAATTATTAAAATACTCCTCCGGGAGAACAATTACTTTACGATAAACAGCACTGCCGGAAAAAAACGGATGGGCCAGGTTGAGGTCGCCGAGGTTTCCGGTGATCGTATTGCCGCCGTATTCGATCTGCCAGTTTTCGTCGCTTATTTTTAAAGCGGGTACGTGATCTTCTATCTCAACAGAACGGTGAAATGTTTTTGAATGCAGCTGCAGTGCAACCTTATATTCCCCGTTTTTTTCGACCAGACCGTTCACGATGGTCTCCTCCGGCCCGGTTTCAATGGTTTCGATGCGGTAAAAATTCGTATCGATTATCTGAGGCTCAGCCTTAAGTGATGCTTTTTTCAGCAGGAAAAGTACAGACTGCTGCGGGTCAAGCGATAAAGGAATGTGCATCAGGTGGTCTTTTATCTTCCAGTTCCACAAAGGTTCGGGATTGATTTTCTCAAAATCCCAATAAAAAGGTTTACCCTTGTAGCGTGAATAAAGTGTGCCCTCATAGCTTTGCCGGTTATGGGCATTGAACAGGTAAATGTAGAAGGCCGTGGGCAGTTCTCTGACAAGTGAGTAAACACGGTTCGGCCATTTATCCAGAAATACCTTTATTTTATCGGTATTGAACAGTAAAACATCTACCAGTTTTTCGGTATGTGTTTGATAGTATCCTCTGCCGCCTTCATCACTGGTTTTGAATTTTGTACTGCCGATATCGGTTTTCTGGAACCAGATTTCATTCGTCAGCAGATTCACGGCCCGGTCATGAACCGGCTCGCAGGCACCCTGCGGCAGGCGGCCGATACAAATGACCGTCCCTCCGCTTTCAAAAAATGCGTGTATTTTTTCCAATACCTCAAGCGGGATTTTTTCAACACCGGGCAAAATGAGGAAGGAATAGGATTCATCGGATATTCTAATCAGCGGACCATCAATGCGGCAACTGTTCTTATCGCAGAACAGTGAATAATCAATGACGTCGAAATCCAGTCCGGCACCGGCCAGTTGCTCCGCAATCCGTACAATATCCGTCACTTCACCACACCACGCCGATTCTTCGGTATCCAGAACTAGGATATCCGCCCGGTGCGTACCTGAGCGCAGATAATGAGCCATCTGATTAAGATATGCGTACCAAACCGGGTAACCGTGATAGGCCGGGTCTGCGGTTGGAATGTTTTCCAGCATGCTGTTTTCCGTCTGCAGATCGGAAAAAGATATATTCAAATTAAAATAGCTGACACCGTTGGCCATCAGCCAATGCATGACGCCGAGTTTATCCTGAAAACTGTTTTTAAGATTGAGCATTGAACTCCATGAGAAAACAGGTTTCGGACCATTGGCCAGGTGGAAACGTGAAACGGCCAGCCTGAATTTCATTTCATTATCATAGAAATCTCCGGGTGTTGAGTAAGTTGCATCTTTATAGTCAAGCTGAATACAGGTTGAACCGGCGTTCAATTGCAAATCCTTGTTTTGCGGGCTTGTATTACCATCAATTACCAGGTGAATACGTTTTTTACCGGCATTCCTGCGTCTGCTCAACTCAATATCCAGCAACTGATTCATGCTTCTTTTCTGGTAGTTCAGGATTCTGAATTTCGCATTTTTTTTGCTGTCGGGAAAATAATGCCACAGGGACAGCAACTGTTTCCAGAAATCAGTGGTTTCGCCTTCGCCGAAGAGATGCCTCAACCCGGGGGAGGCCGGAATGCAATCTGCTGTTGATTCAAAGGGAGGCAATGACACTTTAATTTCATTCGCACGGGATAAATATTCCGAATACCGTGATTCCATATATTCGAAAAAGCGGGATAAAAAATCGGATGAGGCATAGTTGATTGCAAAGTGAACACGGGAATCGAACCAACCGTCGATCAGCCGTACGACATACAGATCGATCTTTTTGCTCATCGTCCATGGAGCATGCAGAAAACCACGGCTTCGATTCAGATAGGTGGTGATATCCTGCAAATCCGACAGTTTTGTTTTCCGCTCGTAGGCGGGGGCGGCGAAAAGGGCGACAACGTGAATGGCATGTGGCAACCTGAAATTAATATGCCCGGATTTTACGGATATTTCCCGGTACACCTCGGGGGTAAAATCGTTAAATCTTACCAGATCTTTTCCCCAGGCCTGGTGGCAGATTTCATAGTTTGCAGTGTGAATAATAAACGGCATCAGAATGTTGCCGCCTTTGAACAATTCATTCTGCCAGAACTGGTCAAGCAGATCCGATGTCCGGTGGCTTATGTCCAGCTGAAATTCGAAATCCTCAGCCGTGAACAGAAACTGCTCGTTAATTGCCGTGTTGATATAGTCCAGCACATGACGGTCATCCGGTGTTGCCGGTTTCAAAGATACATTTTTTATATACCATTGCTTTGCCAGCGAAAGAATGGTTTGAAAGGCTGCTTCCGACAGGCGGTTATCGAATTCAATGGTAAGAGAATTACCCGGTTCAACATTCAGAATGGAGAAATTCGAAAGATACAATCGTTTGCGATCTTGCATAGTTTTGCCCCGTTTCGCCCCTTTTGCATACAGTTGATAAGCTTTCAAAAAAGCGGTACTTTCGTACCGATTATTATAAGCATATTCGTATAAATACGAAAGTGAATTAACGTGAAATTGAAAATTCCTCAAAAAATTAATCTGGCGTATTTACCTACACCTATTCGCCAGCTCGGAAACTGGAGCCGAAAAGCCGGGCATGGCAGTATATGGATTAAACGGGATGATTTAACCGGAATTGAATTGAGCGGCAATAAGATCCGCAAACTGGAATTCCTTCTTGCGGAAGCGGAGTACCGGGGCGCAAAACATGTGGTGACCTGCGGTGGTATTCAATCGAATCACTGTCGTACAACAGCTTATGCCGCCGCTCAACTAGGCATGAATTGTACACTTTTTCTGCGTGGGGAAGCATCGCATCAGGCAACGGGAAATGAACTGCTGGACCGCCTGACCGGGTGCTCGATCAATTATGTCACCGCCGAAGAATACGAGAAAATTGATGAAATAATGGCGGGTTTTGCAGCTGCAAACGAATCGGTTTATGTCATTCCGGAAGGCGGATCGAATGCGACCGGCGCATGGGGTTATGTTTCGTGCTTTAATGAAATTGAAAAGCAGAACGCACTGCTGGATTTGCCGATAGATACCATTGTTGTCGCCACCGGATCCGGGGGAACGCACGCCGGGCTCCTGCTCGGAAAACTTCTTTCAAACAGCAAACTGACGGTCTGCTCGGTGAATGTTTGTGATGATGCCGGATATTTCAAACACAAAATCAGCTCCATTATCCGGGAATTTGCATTGAAAAACAATATCGATCTCCCAATTGAGGAGGATGAAATCTTGATTTATGACGGATTTGCGGGCGACGGATACGGGGTGATTGATTCCGCCGTTGTAAATACCATTCGTGAATTTGCCCGAATGGAGGGTATTGTCCTCGATCCGGTGTACGGTGCAAAGGCTTTGCGGGGAATGACCGAATTACTGTCAAGAAACAAATTATCAGGGGAAAATATCCTGTTCATCCACACCGGTGGTATTTTCGGGCTGTTTGCGAAGAATATCGAACCGTTTTAACGGGTTAATTCAGGGGCAGGGCGATGGTAAATGTGGTTCCTACTCCGGGTACACTGTCAACCTTAATGCTGCCATGGTGAGCCTCAACGATTTGTCGGGAAATAGCCAGTCCGATACCCGTTCCCGGGATCAGGCAATCTACCTGAGGCGAGCGGAAGAATTTATCAAAAATACGGGGTATGTCTTCTTCTTTGATTCCGATTCCGGTGTCTGATATTTTTATGAAAAATTTTCTGCCGTTGCAGTTTACTTTTACCGAAATCTTTCCTTCCTGTTTGGAAAACTTAATAGCATTGCCGATGATATTGAGTAATACCTGCGTGATTCTGTCGCGATCGCCGACGAATTCGATGCTGTTTGCGGGTTTGAATACCCTGAAATTAATATTTTTATTCTTGATCTGCTTTCTCAGGGTTAATTCCACCATTTCCAGAATATCTTCCAGATTTGTTTTTCTGCGTATTATTGAGAATTTGCCCGACTCGATGCGGGCCATATCCAGTAACTGATCGATCATTCTTGAAAGCCTCATACCTTCCGTCTGAATGATTTCCAGGTATTTTTCCGTTTCTTCACGCGGCGTTTCACGGTCTTCCAGCAATGCCGTGGCGAAACCGCAAATGGAAGTTAGCGGAGTTTTAAGCTCGTGCGATACACTTGCCAGGAACATGCTTTTCTGGCGGTTAATTTCCCGCAAAGAATCGGCCATTCTTTTTTCCTTGAGATACAATATCTGACGTTGTATGATCAATGTGGCTTCCCGGGTGAAGATGTCAAGGATATCAAGCGTATCAATGATTTCGACGATTCTCCGGTTCGGATCAAGAATGCCTGCAATGCCTATCAGTTCATTCTTGAATCCGCGCAGTGGAAGCAGAACAAGATTGTTCGATTCAAGAAGCCGTTTCAGTCGTACTTTTGCGGGGGATTGAAAACGATTGCACACTTTGTTGATATTTTCTTTGTCATGAAAAAGCAGGTAATATTTTCCGGAAATGCAAAAATCGGACAGATATTTCAGCAAAAACTTGCTGAAATCGGGAATGTCATTCAGAACCGTTTTCAGCGCGGAGCGGTGGCCTTTTTTCATTCCGCTGGTAATCAGGGTCAGGGCGTCGTGTTCATCTCTGAAGGTCAGAAAGACATGATCACAATTCTGCTCGCGGATAGAATCGGCCAGCAATTGCAGTTGTTCCTGCGGATTTTCAGTTTGCTGAATAAGCCGTAAATAGCGGTGAAATACCTGCAGGCGGTCCCGCTCTTCAGAAATCATTTTACTGGTGGAAAGCAAGCCGGCGATCGCCTGCCGTTGCTGAATCGCTTTGCCCAGTTCGTATATGAACAGTTTAAGCCAGTTGCGCAATGAATTGTTCCAGCGGAAATTTTTTGTTCCGCTGAAAAACCAGACCCCTAACAGTTCGTTGTTCTGGTACACCGGGTAGGCATTACAATTCTTTTTATATTTAAAACCGCAGTGTTTCAATACCTCCGCAAAGGGGGTGCTGTCCATGTGTAAATTAAAATCATCCTGAAGTACTGATTGAAGAACAGATTGCGGAACGGGTTCCAGCATCAGGTCGAACCGTTCTTCTCCATTCTCCCAGACAAAGGATTGTACGGCATAGTATTCATCCAATTCGCTCTCCAGCAGTAAGAATGCACATTGATCGGTTTTTATAACCCTTACGAACAATCGTGCAGCATTGCGCAGTATTTGTTGGAGGGAATTGTCTTCCAGAATAACATTGAAACCGGGAAAATATTCAGGAAGTCCGGAAACCGCCTCGGTGCAATAACCGAGGGAATTCCCGGTTTTGCAGCAGGGTTCATCTGCATTTTTCGATGAGTCGGCCGCAAGCGGGTCGGTTAGTTTGTGTTCCAAAACTACTCCTAACTAATTGCATCAAAATTAGCCAGGAGAGTGTTGTCGTAAAATCGGCAAAATTCTTATATCTATACTACTTTTCGCCGTTACGATTCGCATCTTTAACATATTTATTCTTTTTTTATTTCGCTTTATGTTTTTTTTTAACACATTATCCCCGGTATGACTATCAATGTTATGCGGCATTAGACAGGCGACAGCAGTTGAAAATATTAAAAAAATATAAAAAAGAATCAGACCCGTTTAAGTTGCGCAGCAGACTTGAAATATGGTTGCGGCGCCTGGGTACTCTTTCTGCGGTGTTTATTTCGCTTTTACTGATCTTTATGCTCTATCTTTGGCTGTCGTTGCCCGATGTTTCTTTTTTGAAAAATGAAAACCCGAAAATTACAGCCCTGATGCAACAGCGTATTGATGAGGCCGGGGAGAAAAACCTGAAATACAGGATTCGTCAGCACTGGGTCGCATACGATAATATCCCGAAACAACTGAAAAATGCCATCCGCATCAGTGAAGACGCCGGATTTTTCTGGCACAAGGGGGTGGATTATGATGAATTGCTTGAATCATTCAAGGTGAATATTTCGGAAGGAAGTTTTAAAAGAGGGGGCAGTACCATTACCCAGCAGT
>JAJRVZ010000109.1 GCA_024277055.1 Calditrichota bacterium | reverse complement strand
TCATGGGGCCCTGTGCCGGCGGGGCGGTGTACTCACCGGCAATTACCGATTTCACCTTCATGGTTAAAAACACCAGCTACATGTTTGTAACCGGGCCGAATGTGGTCAAAACCGTTACCCATGAGGAAGTCACTTCCGAAGCGCTGGGCGGTGCGGATACGCACGCCGGTAAAAGCGGGGTCGCGCATTTTGCCTGTGAGAATGAACTGGATGCGATTGAGAAAATAAAAAAACTGGTGAGTTTTATTCCATCCAACAACCTGGAAGACCCGCCGCGGGTTGTCTGCGACGATCCGGCCGATCGCAGCGAAGATAAACTGGATTCGATTATCCCCGAAGACCCTCTGCGTCCCTACGATATGAAAGAGATCATACAACTGGTAGTCGATGAAAATGATTTTTTCGAGGTACAGGAAAAATATGCGGGAAACATCATTATCGGCTATGCCCGTCTGAATGGATACCCGGTGGGAATAATCGCCAACCAGCCCGCTGTACTGGCCGGAGTGCTCGATATTGATGCCTCGATTAAAGCGGCGCGTTTTATCCGTTTCTGTGATGCTTTTAATATTCCGCTGGTTACTTTTGTCGATGTTCCGGGATTTCTGCCGGGAACGACGCAGGAGTGGGGCGGAATAATAAAACACGGTGCGAAACTTCTGTATGCCTACTGTGAAGCAACCGTCCCGAAAATCACCGTAATCACACGCAAAGCATACGGAGGGGCATACGATGTTATGAGTTCCAAGCATATTCGCGGAGATGTAAATTTTGCCTGGCCGATGGCGGAGATTGCGGTAATGGGGCCGAAAGGAGCAGCAGAAATAATTTTCAGAAACGAAATCAAAAAAGCGGATGACCCTGCTGAAATACTGGCCCGGAAAGAAAAAGAATACCGTGATAAATTTGCCAATCCTTATCTGGCTGCAGAACGCGGTTATATTGATGAAGTGATAATGCCGCGAAATACCCGCCTTCGTCTGATCCAGTCTCTGCAAATGTTGGAAAACAAAGTGGATACGAATCCCAAAAAGAAACATGGAAATATACCGTTGTAGGAATTTTTGTTTGATTATTGAACCGGAAACGGATTGAACGAGGAACAGGCGAATTGAAGAAACTATTGAATGGAAACCGGCTCCGGCCGACGGATACCGTTACGATATCCTATCAGGGCCTGATGTTGCTGACAATCATTTTTCACTATAATGTTATCCGTTTTGCAACCGGTTTTCTTTTTTTACACATCATCATCATCAGTGCGTTGTTACTGCTTAACCGCAGCCGCAGTGAGAATGCGGTTTTAAAATGGCTGCGGTTCTGGAATCCTGTTATTATAATTCCGATCAATTTCAGCGAGCTGCATTACCTGGTGCACAGTGTAAATCCGGTTGATATGGATGACCTGCTGATAGCAATCGACCGTTTTCTGTTCGGTGTGGACCCGACGGTCTGGATGGAACGCTGGCTGAACCCCATATTAACCGAATACCTGCAATGGATTTATGTGACATTTTACTTTTTACCGATTATCCTGGCGATCATCGTTTACAGAAAAAATCAAATGGAAAGGTTCGATTTTTTTATTTTTGTAATAGTGTTAGGATATTATTTGTCCTATATCGGGTATTTTCTGGTACCCGCAATCGGCCCGCGATTTACCCTGGAGCATTTACAAACCGTGCCGTTGACCGGAGTCTGGCTTACGCAGGGCATCAGGGAAACGCTGAATGCCCTGGAAAACATACAACGGGATGCCTTCCCCAGCGGTCACACCGAGATGACCTTCCTGACCATGATTTTTGCGTATAAATATTCAAAACGGTACTTTTACGTATTGCTGCTAATCGGTAACAGCCTGATATTTTCCACGGTTTATCTGCGCTACCACTATGTAATTGACGTATTTGCCGGTATCTTTCTGGCCATTGTGGTTGTCTTTATTGCGAAGCCGCTTTACGCATTTATAAAGGCAGGAAGCAGACAACATGCGGAATGATTCACATATACGACAAAGAATGGAAACAGAACTTGCATTATAATTTATAAACATCGTATATTGCTTGTAATTATTCAGACTCTTGACGGAAATTCAATAAAAAACATGTTTAATTTAAGGAGGTGATAGCGGCAGGAACTATCTTTTTAGTGTTTTATAAGTATTTTTTGGAGACAACTTGAAGGAGATTGACATGAAGAAGTATGCTACACTGTTTTTCGCATTGTTTCTGGTTTTTGCTTTTGCTGCACTGTCTTTCGCCGGCGAAAAACCGGAAGTTAAAGTAAAAGTTGGTGGTACGGTTCAAGGCTGGGCAAGTTACGCTCAGACGAATACCGATACGGCACAGGTAGGATTCGGGTTGCGTCGTGTTCGTATACGTTTCTATGGTAGTATTTCCGACAATTTTAAAACTTTCGTACAACTTGAAACGGTTTCCCCGAAATTGCTGGATGCACGTATTCAATGGAAAATCAATGACAATATGGAACTGCGCATGGGGCGTTTTATTGCTGCCGGTGTTCGGGGCGGCGGTCTGACCAGCCATACAAAGCTGGACATAATCGAGCGTCCTGAAATGGCCCGGATCTGGGCATCGCGTACGGTTGGAGCCGATTACCGGGACTATGGTGTAGCCCTGTTCGGATCCGCATCGGATTTCAAGTATAATGTATGGGTACATAATGGTGCCGGCGCAACGAATATTCGTCCTAAAAATACCGGTACGGCCAGCGTACTTTCTCAGGGTGTTGCATTGAGTGGGATGGTTACTTTTATGCCCAAAAGTGTAAAAGGCCTTGAAGCAGGCGGATATTACGGAATAGGTAACAAATACATCAATGAATACAACAGCTACTCGGCTTATGTATATTATCAACCGATGCCATTCCGTTTCAAAGCGGAATATGTCTCTCTGACGAATAAAGGCGGCGCGGCGGACCTGACCTTGACCGGGTTTTATGTATTCGGTGCCTATCGGGTAACTCCGAACTGGGAATTGGTGGGACGTTTTGAATCCACCGATCCGAATACGGATCTTGATGACGATGAAATAACGGATATTACTATTGGAGCCACACATTCATGGTTTCCTGATGCCTGGGGACAGGCAAAAGTTACCTTTGCCTATGTAATTCAGGGTGAAAAGGATGCCGGTGCTTTTCCGGCCATCGACAATAACTATTTTTACCTGATGTGGCAGCTGTTGTTCTAAATTTTGAAACTTAATTATAAGGGGATTTATCAATACCTGATAATCCCCTTTTCTTTTAATAAAACTTAATAGCGGGGTGATGTTATGAGGATAAGAACTTTTCTCATCGTAGTACTTTCTGCCGCATTAGTATTTTCCTTTTTCAGCTGTGGGAAGAAGGAAACGGGACCGATCAAAATCGGTGTATTATTGCCTTTGACGGGGCCACAGGCCAAATTCGGTGAAATGGAGAAAAATTCATTCGAGCTGGCCAGGGAAAAAATAAACACGGCCGGAGGTATTGACGGACGCAACCTGGAATTTGTTTATGAGGATGATACAGGTAAACCGGATGTCGGGCGTTCCGCAATGGAAAAACTGATCAGTGTTAATAAGGTCCCGATGATTACTGGTGGCTACAGTTCTTCGGTAACTTTTGCCGCCGCCGCCGTCGCCCAGCAAAATCGCGTTCCGTTTCTGGTTTGTACCGGCTCAGTGGACAAAATTACGCAACCGGAAGATTTTAATCTGACGACGGAAGATGGCGACAAGTTTTATATTTATCGCCTGAATCCGCCGGTGTCGGAATATGCTTCGGGACTGGAAGGTCTTCTGGCCGAGGTTGTAAAACCAAAATCGGTATTTATTCTCCACGAAAACACGACTTTCGGAACAAAAGGCGCGGCTGCCTTTAAAAAATCCGCGGAGAAACTCGGAATTGAAGTAAAGGGCATGGAATCCTATTCGAGCGGTGCGGTTGATTTCAAGCCGTTGCTGCTGAATGCGAAAAAGACGAAACCTGAAATGATGTACATGGTTTCCTATGTAATGGATGCGGCGCTTCTGATGAAACAGGCACGCGAACTGAATTACAAACCCAATTTGTTCGTGGGCGCAGGTGCCGGGTATACCATGCCTGCTTTCAAGGAAAATGCAGGAAAAGCCAGCGACCGGGTACTGTCGGCAACGCTGTGGCACCAGACGCTGCCGATCAAAGGCGCCAAAGAATATTTTGAAGAATATGTGGCTAAATATGGCGGAGACGGTCCCGATTATCACGGCGCCGAAGCCTATGCCGCTGCCACAGTAGTGGCCGATGTACTCAAACGGGCAAAAGGCGATTATTCTTCTGAAAATCTGAAGAAGATGCTTGACCAAACCGATATGATGACCGTATTCGGACCGGTTAAATTCACTGCGTATGGTAAGAAAATCCACCAGAACAAGATGGACACCTATGTTGTTCAGTGGCAAAATGGCGAACTCAAACTTATCTGGCCGAAGGAACTGGCCAATGCGTATTTTGAATATCCGATCAATTGGAGTAAGATCTGGGCGGAATAAAATGCCATAATTATAAGCTGCAGAGATTGGGGGTATCTCTGCAGCTGTTTTATTTCCGACTCCCGCCGAATTTAAGCCTGGTCCCGAGCTTGTACTAACTATTGACATGGTGACCATAATTGTACCAAAGGAGTGGAACCGGAATTATCAGCGATTACCGGTTTTACATCTAAATAGTTCGGGATCTGTAGCAGCATACCTGATTTCGCAAACACATTAATGTTTTGCATACTGGGGTTATTAATGGATTTATTTTTACAAACACTCGTATCGGGATTACTGATCGGTGGCTTGTATGCGATTATCGGCATCGGCATGACTCTAATCATGGGCGTACTGGGAATCATCAACCTTGCTCACGGCCAAATCCTGATGGTTGCCATGTACATTACCTGGGTTCTCTGGCAATATGCCGGAATTGATCCGTACCTGTCGATATTTCTTACAATTCCGATCGTATTCGTTTTCGCGGAAGGATTAAGCAAGTATTTACTGCATCCGCTTATCGAGAAAGAGTCGATTTTACCGGAAAACCAGGTATTGATGACCGTCGGGATCGGTATGGTTCTGGTGGAACTAGCCCGGGCAATTTTTACGAGCGATTACCGTTCCGTACAGACTTCATACACGGATCAATCGATTCATATTTCGAACATTTCCCTGCATGTCCCCCTGGTGATTGCGTTTATCATCGCCATCATTCTAACCGTCGGTCTTTTCTGGATGCTTATCCGAACGGATTTAGGGCGCTCGATCAGGGCGACCGCACAGGACAAAGAAGCAGCCCTGCTGATGGGTATCAGCGCAACAAAGATCACGATTCTGACCTATGGCCTGGGTAGTGCGCTGGATGCAGCAGCCGGTTCGCTGCTGTTGCCGGTTTACTATCTTTTCCCGGATGTCGGTCCGATTTTTACGGTGAAAGCATTCGTTATTACGATACTCGGCGGGCTTGGTTCAACCGTCGGCGCGATAGCCGGGGGACTGGTTCTCGGCATCGCAGAAACATTCGGGGCTACCTATATTTCCATGGGATACCGCGATGCTGTCGGTTTGGTGATTTTTTTACTGGTACTTGTATTCTTTCCGGGCGGTCTTAAGCGCCTTACAAAAATATAGGATTGTGCTATGGCTAAACAAAATGATAGCATTCTGAAAATAGAAAAATATGAATGGTGGATTCTGATTGTCGCCATAATTATTCCATTCGCATTCGATTTTTCTCCCTATTTCCAGGGACTATTGATTTTTATGCTGATATGGTCAATCCTCGGCACGTCATGGAATTTACTGGCGGGATACACCGGCCTCGTATCTTTCGGTCATGCCGCCTATTTCGGAATCGGGGCCTATGCCGCAGCATTGCCGTACCATCATTTCGGCGTCTCACCCTGGTGGGGCCTGCTGACCGGCGGACTCACAGCCGTCGTACTGGGATGGTTGCTGGGAATCATGGTTTTTCGGTTGCGGGGACCCT
>JAJRVZ010000108.1 GCA_024277055.1 Calditrichota bacterium | reverse complement strand
CGTCAGCCTGGCATAAAGGGGAATTCGCCGCAGCTTCTCAAATTTTTGTGAATAGTCCACTCGTGTCATATCCCTATTAAATAACTATTTTACTGGTTTTATTTCAGCAAACCGGCGGGAATATAGGATATTGTCGGGCGGCAGGCAAATTTGATAAAAACATCCGGCGATCATCGGCGGAAAAAGAATCGGTTCCACCGGAGCGATGGAACCGAAATAATGAATCAGGGCTTTTCACTTTTGACCAGACCGACTGTATTCCCTTCGGGGTCCTGAAACAGGGCGAAAGTGACCATATCGGGAATCACGGTCGTCGGTACAATCGTCCTGCCGCCTTTTTCTTCGATTTTTTTCAGATAAAAATCCGTATCCTCCACTTCAATATAGAATGTGGCATGACCCTTATCCGAATCGGTAGCGCCTATACCGCCGCCGATGCCGCCCTCTTCGGCAGCAACCATTCCGTAATTCATCGGATTGTCGGCATTGATTTCCCAGTCAAAAACACCTGAATAAAAATCGCTGAGTTTCCGGGCGTCTTTCCCCAGAATTTCGAAATGAACAACACGTGGCTTCATGTGCTCCCCCTTCTGATTTATATGAATGATTAGTTGACGTTACGCCTGAAATTCAAATAAGATGCATAATTCTGAAAAAAACATGTTCCGGTAATAAAGCCCGAATAGCTATTTACGGCAACCAAATCAGATGTTGTACTGCCAGCAGTGAAGCGGGTCGTAACGGACGGGAAACGACGGAAAAACTCAGAAAAGACGCAAACCACAGTAAAGAAAATGCGCACATCATGCGCAGGTCTGTGCCCCGAGTGCACTGAAGTAGTCAAACGGCCGGGGTCAGTTACCGCAATCAAGTGTATTGTAACTAGCTTAGTATGCCTGTGGTTACGGCGCTATCGCTCGTGTTTGGCATAATAGTTGAATAGTCATCAATTAACATGTAAGCAATGTGAGTTTTCAAATAGTGTGAAAAATAATTACACATTTTCCTGAAAGGGGGATCCGATGAGAACTTTACTCTACATGCTTCTGACGCTTTTAACTGGCACACTCGTTTTTGCACAAAACTGGTCCGGCCAGACAAGCGGCACCTCGCATCAGTTGAGGGGATTGCACATAATCGATGTCCTGACCGGCTGGGCCTGTGGAGACGCGGGTACGCTGATGAACACTACGGATGGTGGGGCTACATGGATGCAAATTACGGTTACCGGCGTCGATCTGCACGAGGTCGTGTTCAGAGATGCGATCACGGGTGTTGTGGTTGGGGATGGTGGCACGATATTTCGCACAACCGACGGTGGACGAAACTGGACGTCTGTGAATAGTGCCACTGTTTCCCAATTACGTGGTGCCGATTGGGGCAGTGGCGGTGTCGTCTGGGCCGCAGGACGCGACGGCGCTGTTGTCCGTTCCACCGATGCGGGAGCTTCATGGACCGCATTGAACACCGGCGTAACAACACGCTTCCTTGCCGTCGCGGCAATCGGAACCGATTCCGCCTGGGTAGTCGGGAGGGACGGCGCCGTGTTACATACTTCCAACGGGGGCTTAAACTGGACATCACAAGCCAATCCGGCTACAGGCAATATTCAGGATGTACAGTTTCTCGATGCCGCAACCGGTTTTGCCTGCGGCAGCAATTCACTTGTCATGCACACGGCCGACGGCGGTCAGAACTGGGTCAGCCGTGCGAGCGGGATTGCGGCAGGACAGAACGGATTGTTTTTTGTCGATAACAGCAACGGCCGTTCGGTTGGTGACGGGGGAAGTATCTATGTTACCAATAACGGGGGGCTGAATTGGGTGGCCGAACCTTCGGGGACTACCCATGCGCTGAATGATGTGTATTTTCCGGATCAGTCCAACGGCTGGATAGTCGGCAACTTCGGAACTATTCTGCATAAAGGGAATCCGACCGGCCTTAGCAAAAACGATTACTCACCGGTGACATCTTTGAATCTCGAACAAAACTATCCGAACCCGTTTAATCCGCAGACTACCATATCTTTCAATCTGAACGAGCGCTCGAATGTTCGGCTGGACGTGTTCAACATCATTGGGCAGCGGGTACGAAGGCTGGTGAATAGAACTCTGAATCCCGGGCAATACCGGTTTACCTTTCACGCCGGTGATTTACCCGGCGGCGTCTATTTTTACCGCCTTGATACCGGTAAAAACAGATTCGATAAACAAATGTTACTTATCAAATAATTTTGGAGACAATCATGAAATTTTTTAAATCCGTTTTTTTAATTTTAATAGTCACGGTGCTGACCATTGCCGTACAGGCTGAAAAAAGCACAACGTCAATTATTGTTTCGAATAAAAAACCGGTCGATGTAAACCTGATCGTTTCGCAGCCGGTAGTCAAGGGAATCGCCGAAGAAATTTATGTTTACCAGCCGGTAATTTTCGGCGATCATAATGAAACTTACAAATTCAGGCTGGAACAGGCGCCCGAATGGATGGAAATCGATCCGCAATCCGGAAGGATCATCGGAAAGCCGCAGGAAAAGGATATCGGGCTGCACGGAGTAATACTTATGGTAGAATCTTCAAGCGGAATTAACGACAGCCAGGACTTTATCCTTCAGATCACGGCTGCTTCCGCGGGCGTGCTTTCGGATAATGCCGCTTATTCGAAGAGACCGTACGACCGGAAGGCGTTTGACAATATCCATGAAATATGCGGCTTCGTGCCTGCCTTGCTCAAAGGGGACTTCGCGAGTGAGTAAAAAAGCCCCTAAAGAAGCGCCAAAACTAACCCGCTGCGGAATTCCGGCAAGG
>JAJRVZ010000107.1 GCA_024277055.1 Calditrichota bacterium | reverse complement strand
TATCAATCAATTTTAATGAATCATGTGTAGAATCCGAAACGAAAGTAAACCGGGCTTCTGCCCGTCCAAACTTTTAATCGCCATTATAAAACGGTTGAAGTTTCTCCCGAATTCCGCAAAATGGTCAGCCGGCTTACGGACCGGCATATCTGTCTGAAAACGGTGCACCGTTTGTGTTGTTCCACTCCCGCAGCAGGTTGCTGAGCTGGCGGATATGCAGCAGGTCGTGGGTCGCCCAGGAAAGCAGCAGATCGCCGGCGCGCAGAATGCCGATTTTCGGGTGCTCATAAGCCGCCAGCCAGTCGGGATCGGACAGACAGCGCAACCGGTCCAGCGAACGGCGGCGTTCTTCCCCGAATTGCCACAACGACTGCTGCGGGTCTCGTTGGTTGTATTTGCGGTCGATTGCCCACTGCGGCGGATCGATCGGCGGCCAGTTTGTACCGGGTTGGTGCAGGGTCAGGTCGATGCGCATACGGAAATCATCGCGTTCTTCGTCCACCAGGTGGTTAATGACTTCCAGCACCGACCATTTTTCCGGTTTGGGTTTCCAGCGCCACTGCTCTTCGCTCAGGTGTTCCACCATCAGTTTGATGATGGCGGCCTGGTGTTCGAGGCGGTTGAAAATGTGTTTTGGTTTCATTGGATTTGCCTGTGCAATTTTTAAAGTGTAATCTGTCTGCCATTCCAAGTGAAATTCGTCAACTTTGTAGGCTGGTTCTTTTCTACGCTGTGTTCGCTGTAAATGATTGCCCAGGTCATGCCACCCGGCACATGTTTCTCTTCTTTTTGAAAGATCGAAAAGAAGCAAAAAATCTTTGCGAATTTTAAACTCGCTTTAAATAACAATTCACTACATTCCGTTTGCTCGAACAGAAAATTCGCACTAAAAGCCTGCGGCTTTTATAAAACCGATTACGTCATTTCGAGTAAAACGAGGCATCTCGCTTGAATTACAGGCTGAGATTCTTCTTCACTTCGTACCTTAGAATGACGTACACCCTTTGATTTTATAATCTTAAATCTTTTTTTTTTCTTTGAGCTTTAGCGGTTATAAACCCGACCCGGCCTACGCAATTGAACGTTGAAGGTTGCAGGGAATATTTCGCGTAACCGGCCGGCGGAAATATTCGGCAAAAGAGACGGATTTAATGCCAGGCGGATAATGGAATCAATAGGCAGTCCGGGTATGTTTTTTTTCAATTCCTTTTTCAGTGCTTCAATACTTGTGCATCGTCGCAGATCGAGCTCAACCATCGGTCTCGTCGGTAAACGCCAGAATTTTCTTTTGCTGATTCGTGCCGGGCCGTTATCCACGGAAAAATGGAGTTCGTAAAAACCTTTGGTCTCGTCTTTTTCGGCAAACGCGGTGCGTTCGATGGAACCGGGATAAAACACCGGTACCCCGGAAGGCGTGTCCAGCATTTGCCGGCGATGGATATGTCCGGCCAGCACGGCGGTCAGCTCTGCGGGAATGGCCGTTCGGGGAATGACGTCCGTTCCGTTACGAAAGACATAATCCGCCGGTCCGACGGTGGCCCCTTCGACGGTCTGGTGCAGGCACAGCAATTTGACGGGGGCATCGGTTTTTGTCAGGCCGGATTCCTGCAGCAGTTGCCGGAATCGGTCACGAATGCCGTTGCGCACACAGGGGAATCCACCCAGCGCGACTGCGGTGTTTCGCACGGTCAGGAAAAAACTGCGCGGCCGGTCGAATATGTGCAGTTGCGGATGCTGCAGAAACAGCGAAGGCGGCAGTTGCGAACGTTCGTGGTTGCCGGGCACAATGAACAGCGGAATATCGTGCCGTGTAAAATCCAGCAGCATGTGGTAAACCCGGTCGGTAACCGGCGCCGGAATTTTACTGCGGAAAAACAGGTCGCCGGTGTGCACGACAAAATGCGGACGCGTCTGCGCTGCATAATCCAGCACGCGCTGGAAATTGGCAAAGAAATCCTCTCCGCGGCGCTGTTTTTCAACACGGGGGCGAAGGGGGTAATCAAAACCGAGATGGGTATCGGCCAGCAGCAGACTGCGAATAAATGACATAATGCAAAAGGATAAGTAAATCCTGAATTCCATTCAAGTTTGATTAATCATTATATAAACCGTACGGTTTTGTTAGAAAAATATATGTGATTTAAATAGATTTAAAAAATGGTACTTGCATTTTTGACGGGAGGGAGTTTATTCCGTTAGGAATGAATCCGTTTGAACGGAACCAGCCATTGCCCCGACGGATCTCTTTAATCTCCCGGCATCCGGGAACGCCTGCACAGCGGGCTGTATTTATTTTTAAAATTAAAGAAAATATAAAAAAAGACAACGGAAATACAGGGATGAAAAGAAGTTTTCTGATTTTGTCTTTTTTTCTGTCTGTGGCTGTATGGGGACGGAATGATTTAAAACTAAAGATTATGCGGGCAATATCTCTCCAAAGTCAGATACCGTCAGCGACAGGGGTGTTTACAAAAGTACTACTCAATCGGAAGAGATAGAAGAGATATCGGTAGTCCCACCGGCATTTGCCCTGAAACAGAATCATCCCAACCCCATTAACCCTTCCACAAGAATCCGTTTCGATCTGCCCGAAGACATCAAGGTAACTCTGACCGTTTACAATATTCAGGGACAGGCAGTGACAAATCTGGTTAACACATTTCTGCCGGCCGGAAGTCACGAAGCCACATTCAATGCAGAGCAGTTGCCAAGCGGGGTTTATATCTAGCGGTTAACAGCCGGGGGGGGAAAGCCGTGGAACGCATGTTGCTGATAAAATAAAAACGACCCGTTTAATAATGGGACCCAGCGTGCAACCCGGTTCCAATATCAACAGGCCGTCATTCAGCCGGTGGTTTTTCCGCCGACTGTTTTAATTTATACAATTATGCCCTTCATGTAAACCGTTGTGCGCCTCATTGCGCCAGTTTTATCTTTTTGCTAAAAAAGTCTGCACAACCTTAACAAATTCCTGTGGCTGTTCCACATGCAGCCAGTGACTGGCACCTTCGATTGTTTTCATTTGCGCCTGTGGAAACAGTTCTCGGATGGCCGGCCAATCTTCATCCTGCACATAGTTCGAAGCGCTGCCGCGGATGAACAGGGCCGGGTGATCAAACGTATTGTATCCGCTGACCGCGGCACCGATTGCCTGCAGGTTGGCGCAGATACCGTCCACGTTCAGCCGCCAGCGGAATTTTCCACTTTCATCGCGTTCGAGATTTTTCAGCAGAAATTTCACCGTTGCCATATCGCCGATCTGCTGCAACAATTCCGCTTCCGCTTCTTTTCGCGATTGCATCTGCGTTACCGGCAGTGTCTGCAGGGCTTCAACAGTTTTGTCGTGGTGCAGGGGGTAGGCTTTGGGTGCGATGTCGGCCACGATCAGTTTGTCTACCTTCAGCGGGTAGTCGAGGGCGAATTTCATGGTCGTCTTCCCGCCCATTGAATGGCCCAACAATACGACACGTTTCAGTGAAAAATCTTCCAGGAATTCGCGTATGTCACCGGCCAGGTCGGCATAGGCAAAGGACGGGCTGTGAGGCGAGCGGCCGTGGTTGCGCTGGTCGGGCAGGAACACCGTGTATTGTTCCGCCAGCACTTTGGCAATGCCCAGCCAGTTATCGGAAGAGCCGAACAGTCCGTGCAGGATAATCAGCGGCGGCCCTTCACCGAGTTTTTGGTGGTACAGTTTCATCGTATTTGCAATTTCCCTGTGGTTGCCATTCCCGCTGGCGTTAGAGGGGAGCATTTTCCTCATCGGAACAAGATGTTTCATCCCCTCGACGCAGGCCCCGGAATGATGTTCGATCTTTTTTAATTTAATCCTTTTGCAAAATTAATCAAATCGTATTAGTTTTGCCGGAACCGTTCACAGAATACAGGAAAAAGCCATGCCGGTATATCCGCAGTTTGCCGACCGTATTGAGAACATACCCGGTGCTGTTTTTGAAAAGTTCAGAGACCGCATGCGCGCCCGCGGCGATGATCTCGTCAAACTGCATATTGGTGATACCAGCCTGCATCCGGTTTTTCCTTTGCCGCTGCAAAAGGATTTTACCGAACGCCATGCGGATTACAACCGCTATTGCAACACCTTCGGCGTGCCGGCTTTTGTTGATGCTCTGTGTGACAAACTTCGGGAAGACAACCGTCTCGAAGTCAAGCGGGAGCAGGTTCTGGTAACCTGCGGGGCTACAAACGCACTGAGCGCAACGGTAAAAGCGCTGATGAATACCGGCGAAAAGATCATGCTGCTGACCC
>JAJRVZ010000106.1 GCA_024277055.1 Calditrichota bacterium | reverse complement strand
TGAAGTCGCAGGAATCATAGACTGGGATATGTCTTCCCGGGAAGACCTCAGTCTCGATGATTTCAGTAATTTTTACGCAAAACTGCTGAGGGTTCGCCAGGGATTGACGACCTACAAAATGCTGTTCGAATACGGAGGTGGATTGCCTGAATTTGAAGAACTTTACGAGCAGTACTTTAATAATACGCAAACCGATATCTTACCCGTTCCGGTAGTTCTGTTGTTCAACTGGATCGACAGAGTTTATAAGCAGATAACGATGAATGAATCGACACCGGATCGCTGGATTGAAAGAAACGTCGTTGAAGTTCTGAAGCGATTGGCCAACAGGGCGGATATAATACCGGAATGATCTCCTGTTTGTTCGGAAATCAGCTCTTTTAATTATTGAAAACAAATTTAAAATATGACAGGGCTATGACTAATTCCATTAAGATTCTATCAGCAGAAAACCGGCAGAAACCGATCTGGGATGAATATGTTTTGAAACATCCCGAAGGTCAACTCTATCACTTATTTGACTGGAAAGAAATAGTTGAGAACACTTTCGGACACAGAGTATCTTATTTCGCAGCGATGGAAAATAACACCACGGTGCGTGGCGTTTTTCCCTATGTGCATATTAAAAGTATGCTTTTCGGTAATTATGCCGTATCGATGCCTTATTTTAATTATGCAGGACCGATAGCGGATGATGAGGAAATTGAACGGGAATTAGTTGAGCACGCCATCGGAGAAATCAACAATGCTAATTGCAGTCATCTGGAAATGCGTTGCACTGCAGAGAAAAAACTCGATTTTCCCGTTAAAACATCAAAAGTGACAATGCTTCTGGAACTGCCTGAAAATGAGGAGGACCTGTTCAAATCCTTTCCATCCAAACTTCGCAGCCAGATTCGCAGACCGGAAAAAGAAGGTATGAATTTCGTGTCCGGTCGCGAAGAATTGCTGGATGAGTTTTATGAAGTGTTTGCCATAAACATGCGCGACCTGGGTACTCCCGTTTATACGAAAAAACTGTTCTCAAATATTCTGGCATCTTTTCCTGACACTAGCCGGTTGGGTATGGTTTATTATAATAAAATTCCGGTCGGGGCGGGACTGGTAATCGGATTTAAAAAGACAATGGAGATTCCATGGGCGTCAACGGTGCGTGCCTACAATCGTTTCAGCCCGAATATGATGCTGTACTGGAACCTGTTGAAACTGGCCATCGAAATGGGATATACCTGTTTCGATTTCGGACGCTGTACCCCGGGAGAGGGTACCCACCGTTTTAAAAAACAATGGGGTACGAGCGAAAAACAGCTGTACTGGTACTATTGGTTACGAAACGGCGGAGACCTGCCGGAAATTAATCCTGATAATCCGAAATACAAACTGGCAATCGGTATGTGGCGGAAATTGCCTGTCTGGTTGACGAAGATCATTGGGCCGTCAATCGTTAAGAACTTACCTTAAGTCGAGTACTATGGATGCAAAACTGATAACGGATTTCGAAGAATTTAAAACGCTGGAAGAACCGTGGGATAATTTACTGAACCGGGCGGAACCGAATATCCTGTTTCTTACACACTGCTGGCTTTCCGTATGGTGGGAATCCTTTGCAAAAGCCGATTGGGAAATGCTGGTAATACTGGTATATGACAACGATCGTTTGATCGGGGCGGCGCCGCTGGTTCGGAAAAAAGAGGGATATTCAAAAAAAAATATCGAGTTTTTTGCCAATTCGCACACTTTTAGAATGGATTTTTTGGTAGATAAAGAATATGCACGGAATACAGTGCTTGAATTGATCTGGAAGAAACTACTTGAAACGGTATCGGGGTGGGATTTGATAAAACTGAAGGATTTACCGAGCGAAACAGGAACGGCTGCTCAATTGCAACAAATTCTGCAAACCTATGGATTCTCCAGTTCGAAAGAGGAAAAGATAGAATCGCCTTTTCTTCCCATTGACGGCACATGGGAAAAATATTTTTCGTCCAGATCCAAAAATCATCGCAAAAATATGCGTCGTGCGGTCAAAAAGATCGATGAAAACGGCGGTATGAATCTGGAAGTGCTGACGGAGATTGAAAATGTTAATCGGTTAATGGATGAGGGATTGGCTATAGAGAATTCCGGCTGGAAGGGTGAAAACGAATCTTCGATTCTCAGCAATAAGGAAGTAACCCGGTTTTACAAAAAACTGGCCGAAGAATTGAACAATCGAAAATGGCTCAATTTGTTTTTTCTAAAATTGAATGGCAACAATGCCGCCTTTGATTTTTGTGTCCGTTACAAGGACAGGGTTTATGCTCTCAAAACCGGTATGGATGAAAAGTATGCCGCATTTTCACCGGGGCAAATGCTGCAGATGACCGAACTGGAATATTATTTCGGACAGGACGTTGAGGAATATGATTTTATTGGTCCGAAAATGGATTTTAAAATGCGATGGACAGATCACCTGCGTGAACACTGGACGTTGTATATTTACGGAAAAACTTTCAGAGGCAGAGTATTGAAAATGATCAATATGACGGTGTTGCCTCGCCTGCGGAAATCGAAATTCCTGCAGAAACTAAGATCATAGGTGACATGAGGTGAATAGATTCAGGATAGATACGTTTTTTTATACAATATTTTTTTTAATTTTCGTTAATTCAGCGTTTTTATCAGCCGGCAACATCACCCAGGTAAATTCTTATCTGCTCTGGGATGCCGTACCGCAGATAATTCCCAGTACGGATGCCGCCGGTATCTGCTATTCCTCCGACCTGGGGCATCTGCTTATTTCCGATTCTGAAATCAATGAAGATAGTTACTGGAATAATGAAAACATTTTTGATTGCAATTTCCGTGGTGATATACTCTACACTACCTACGTCACCAACGCCTCTTCACTGGAACCGACCGGCATTGTATATAATGAGTTCGACGGCTATTACTACATTACAAATGATAATACAAAAAGACTGTACCAGTATTCACTGATATCGGGAAGTTTCGTAAAGCAGCAATCCTGGTCGCTTAGCATTTCCGGCATCGGTTCAATCGATGATCCCGAAGGTGTGACAGCCAATCCGAATGACGGTCATCTGTTCATTGCCGATGGAAATCTTGGCGCGAAACTGATCGTTGAAGTATCGATCAGTGGGACAACGCTGACCTATGTAAACCATTTTCTTGTCGGCGATAACATTTCCGATCCCGAGGGTGTGGCTTTTTACGACCCGATCGACCATCTGTTTATCGTATCTTCTCCGGACGATAAAGTTTACGAATATGATTTGTCCGGAAACTATGTCGATCAATACAGTCTTGCTTCCCTGACCCCCAACACGGTTGCGCCGCAGGGAATCGGATTCGGCCCCAGCTCGGAAAACGCATCGCTGATCTCACTGTACATTGCGGACGGCGGGCGTGATAACGGCCAGGGGGGAGATTTTGCCGACGGCTGGATATACGAAGTACGTTTCCCGGATATTCCACTGCCCGTCGAATTGCTGGCCTTCAATGCCGAAGCAGTGGGAAGTCACGTGGTCCTGACTTGGTCTACCGCATCGGAATTCGAAAACTTATACTGGATCATTGAACGAAAAACTGCGAACAACGAATTTGAAGAAATCGGCCGTGTCGACGGCCGGGGAACCACACCGGTCGGGGCGGATTATATTTTTTATGATGAAAATGTCATTGCCGGAGAAACCTATTATTACCGGATTACCGATGTTGCTTTGAACGGAGAGATTACCCGGCATGCCGCCGTCGAAGTTTATGTACCGTTGCCGACGGCATTCGGGCTTGAACAGAACTATCCAAACCCGTTTAACCCCAAAACTACAATTATTTATACCGTTCCCACTACCGCTGATGTAATGTTGACGGTATACAATTTACTGGGCCAGCAGGTGGCGACCCTCGTCGATGAAACAAAACCGGCTGGTCGCTATAGTATCGATTGGAGCGGTCGAAATAAAAATGGTAGTCCCGTCGCTTCCGGGGTTTACATTTACCGGCTGCGCAGCCGACTGGATAACGGCGATATTAAGCAGGTCGCCAAACGCATGATCCTGAGGCGCTGATCTTTTAATCCGAATTAATTCCATACGGAGAATTTTCCATTGAAAAATGCAGTGGCATTGATCGACGGTGAGCATTACCCGCCGGTCATCAAACATGCTATACAAGAAATATCAAAACGCGAAGAGTTGAATTTTACGGCGGGCCTGCTGCTCGGAGGGACCGAGAAAATCAAATCCCGGGAAGACCTGGAACAAATAGGAATTCCGGTATTTCCTTTACAAGACCTGAGGGAAGATCTTCGCAGGTACCTGTCAGAACTGAAGCCGGAAATCGTAATCGATCTGAGCGATGAACCGGTTATCGGCTACAAAGAACGTTTCATGATTGCATCTGTGGTACTGCAGGAGGGCATGGTTTATAAAGGTGCGGATTTTGTTTTTACTCCGCCGACTTTTCATGACGTAATCGGTGACAAACCGTCGGCCACCATACTGGGCACCGGCAAGCGTATCGGAAAAACGGCTATATCTTCGGCTGTGAGTAAAACCCTGAAATCCGTCGGCTTTAACCCGGTTGTAGTTGCCATGGGCCGGGGCGGGCCGCCCGAACCGGAACTGCTGCATGGCGACAGTGAACCTCTGGACGCCGAAACTCTGCTGCGATACAGCGACGCAGGCAGACACGCCGCTTCCGATCATTTTGAAAATGCGTTGATGAGCCGGGTAACGTCCATCGGTTGCCGTCGCTGCGGTGGCGGGCTTGCCGGGGAAACCTATGTTTCCAATGTGCTGGAGGGAGCGCAACTGGCAGCCGGTCTGAAAAACGATTTTATCCTTTTCGACGGCAGCGGTGCGGCTATTCCACCGATTAAAACGCAGATGAAATTACTGGTACTTTCGGCGGCTCAACCACTGGAATATTTCGAAAGCTACATGGGGCCCTATCGCATCAGGCTGGCGGATGTTGCCATTATAACCATGGCGGAAGAGCCCCTGGCGGATGACCGGAAGATAACCGCCGTCGAAACAATACTCAGGGAGATTAATCCGGATCTGGAACTCATTACTACTTACTTCAGAACCGCTCCGGTGACGGCGGACGATTTCAGTGGAAAGACGGCAGTGCTGGCAACAACGGCGCCGGCAGTCATGGGGGATAAAATAAAATCCTATCTTGAAGAGCAGCAGGGGGTTACCGTCACAGGAATCAGCTTTGCTCTATCCAATCGTCCGCGGCTGCATGAGGACCTGACTTCGTTTACCGGTGGAAAAAAACCGGATGTTATCTTTGTGGAACTAAAAGCCGCCGCCATCGACGTGGTGGTTAATTTTGCACGGGATCAGGGAATCCGGATTGCCTTCGTGAACAACATTCCCGTCAACAGGGATGGCACGGATTTTTACAAGCAGCTCGGAAGTATTTTTAAAAGCAGATTCAGGTAAATCGTGAATGCAGAATAACATCATTATCAGCAATCAAAAAAGTGAAACCCTGTTTTCCACCGGCATCCTGGTACAGTCTCTGATGTCCGTCGGTATGAACATGGATGATGCCATCAAGTTCAGCATGACATTTCGCAGGGATTTGCTGGATCGGAACATGCACCGTATCGATCTTTCGAAGCTTGAACATCTGATTGAAGACGAACTCAAGCAACAGAACATGATCAAAGTTGCTCAACGGTACCGGAAACTGCGGGAGGTTAAAAATTCATCGCGACCGGTGGTGATTTTTGTCGGCGGTGCTACCGGCAGTGGAAAATCAACTCTGGCGACGGAAATCGCCCATCGCTTCCGGTTCAACCGGATTTTATCAACGGATGCCATCCGCAGCGTAATGCGGGCCATCGTTTCGCCGGAATTGCTGCCCAGTGTGCATAAGTCCTCGTTCGAGGCATGGAAAGACCAGCCCTATCCTTTTTCCGATAAGGTTGACCCGGTTATCGCCTCTTTTGTTGATCAGGCCAGCAAAGTATCCATCGCAGTAAAAGCAATTGTAGACCGGGCCATCAAAGAAAATCTGCAAACTGTGATAGAGGGGGTACACCTGTTGCCGGGAATGCTGGAAGCCTACCGAAGTAACGACGATTTGTACAAAGTACATATCATGGTTGGGGTATCCGATGTGCAGGAGCACCGGCAGCGTTTCGAAAAAAGAGGCAAAGCCCAGGAAAAGCGGCCGGGTAAGCGCTATCTTGATAATTTTGAAGCCATCAGAAAAATACACGATTACCTTCTGGTTCAGGCAGAACAGCAAAAGGTAAAGACCTTCAAAGACCTGGAATTCAATCAGCTCATTCAGGAAGCCACGGGATATATTCTGGACAACTGGTGAGCAGTTCCCCGATGAAATTGCCGGAATAGTATTGCTGCTTTAAACACCGGAATTTTCAAATGTTATTATTAATAAGATTCAATGCGAACCGATTCGGGTCGAATATCGGTAAGCATATATTAACCAGCAAAACAGACTGAATTTTTTTATGGGTATCGCTGAAAAAACAAAAAAAGGCATCTTCTGGGTTCTCGTCGGGCAGTTTGGATACGAGGCGATCCTGTTTGTTGCTTCTGTGATTCTGGCGCGGATACTGGAACCAAACGAATTTGGAATCGCCGGCGTCGCCGTATTGATCACCAATTACATGAAACGTCTGCGGAATTTCGGCTTCGGCCTGGCTATTGTTCAGAAAAAGCATATCGCCAAAGAACATCTGAATGCGGTATTTGTCGCCAATATGGTATTGGGGCTGATTTTATGGATAGCGGTTTTCCTTGCCTCCGACCTGATTGCAGAATTTTTCAACAGTCCCATCAGCGGGGATGTGGCAAAAGTTACGGCACTTACTTTCCTGATTAATCCCTTTTCCAGTGTACAGTCCGCTTATCTGAAAAGGCACATGGATTTCAAAAATGTAACCAAAGTGAAAATCGGTGCCGACCTGGTGATGAACGGAGCAATGATTGCCATGGCCCTGATGGGTTACGGTGTCTGGAGTCTCGCCTGGCCCCGCCTGCTTGAGCCGTTGATAATGGGCATGGTTCTGGGATATTACACCAAATACTGGCCCGGTTTGAAATTCAGCAAAGAGGCAATGAAGGAAATTTTCAGTTTTGGAATCTGGGTTTTTATCAGGGCGCAGGTAACCTATTTTACCCGTAATGTGGATAACATGATAGTCGTTCGATTCCTGGGTACGACAAGCCTGGGATTTTACGAACGTGCGAAAAATGTTATGAACCGTCCGCAGAAAAGAATATCCGGCCGCACCCGTCAGGTGTTGCTTTCGGCTTTCAGCCGATTGCAGGAACAGCCTGAAAGGGTACGTAGTGCCTTTCGTAAGGTCATGCTTTCCATGTCGATAGTAAACATTCCGGTTCAACTGGGATTACTGGTGGTTGCTCCTGCTTTTGTAAATGTTGTGTTTGGTCCCAAGTGGATGCCGATTGTCACTACTTTGCAGATACTGAACATATCAGGCCTGATAAATGCGATTACGATAACAATGATTCCGATCATAACGGCTCATGGTCGGGTAAAGGAAAACGCCATTCGTACCGGAATAGGCGCTGTGTTTTTTGCCGGTTTTGGATTTGCCGGGGTTCGTTATGGCATAGAGGGGGTAGCGGTCGGCATGATCCTGTACCGGCTGGTCGATCTGCTTCTGGTGTTTACCCTGATAAGAAGAATCACCCTGATTCGCTTCCTCGATCTTCTTGCTTCAACTACTCCGGGCATGGTTTGTGCCTTTATAATGGCCGGAATCGTGTATGGTTATCAAATGCTTGTTCAAGACTATATCGACCCGTTGGGTATAATCATGCTCACCAGCAGTGTGGGAATCGGAGTTGCAAGTTATATACTACTGTTGTTCTTATTCCGTTTTAAAGAATTTGTGGAGGTCCGGAATGAACTGCTGGATGATCTGAAACCGATTTTTGTGAAAATAAAGACCAAACTGGTTCCCGGCAAGGCGGTGAGTACGGAATGAAACGGATCTGGTTGAAAATGCTGATATTTGCGATCCCCTTGCTCGGCAATACCCAGCCGGGCATTCGTTTGTATGATGCCCTGCATCAGATAAACGAACTGGACCAGCAACGCTGGCAGGGAACGGATGTATTGAAAATAATAGCCTTGCCCGGTGAAACCGTCGATTTCCAGCTGGCGCTGTTTGATTTTAAAGGACCGGTGCAGGTACAGTTACCACCTGTTGTCGGAGTTGAAATCAATTCTTTTCTGGAATTGCAGGTTACGGTTCGCAATAAAAAGACAATTGAGGGAAACCGCTATCCGGATATTTTGTTTCCCTATCCCGCCGACGGGAGGGGACGCATAGTTCTGCCGCCGGCACGGCCGGAGATTGCGTCCCGTTTAAATTTTGATTTTACGGTAATCTGGTTCGACCTGCGTATTGCAGAATCCGGTTTGCCGGAATCGGTTTCAATTCCGATTGAAGTAAACGACGGCAAAACGATAAAACAATGCCGGGTGGAATTACTTATCAGGAAACCGATGCTGCAGAAACGTACAAGGTTTTCCGTTGATTTCAATGAATACGGTGCAAAATATCTTTCACCCTATTTGAAAACCCATAATGATTATCAACTGTGGAAAATTGAAAAAGAGTTTTATCGCCTGGCGCATGAGCACCGGGGTACCTTGAATGTTTTGCCGTACAAAAGCCAGACCGGTGTTGTCCGTGAGGGTATGGCCCCGGAGATAAACGGCAGTGGTAATGATATTTATATTGTTGATTGGGCACCGTTTGATGAGCGTTACGGAGCATATTTCGACGGCAGTGCATTTGACGACGGCCAACCGATCGACCATTTTTATTTGCCGTTTAATCCCAACTGGCCTGCACAATTCGATTATTTTTATCTGGAGACGGAACGATATCAGAAAGAATGGCGGCAAATTGCAAATGCCTATGTGCGTCATTTTAAACAACGGGGCTGGAATAGCACCACGTTTCAGGTATACATGAACCAGAAACCCGGTGCGAAAAACCATATCCCGTGGAACCTGGATGAACCGAAAGGGCGCAGCGACTATCTCGGGTTACGCGGATTCTGCGATCTTTTTGAAAAAAGTTTCTTACCCTTGCAGGGGCTGGACATCCGCTTTCGAATTGATATTTCTCATTTCTACTGTGATAAACACCGGGGAAATTCCCGGAAAGATTTTGAGTTGAACAACGGTGATGAAATTCTGGAACCGGTTCACATCTGGGTTATTTCCGATCACTCTATGAAATCGTTGAAGGCAAAAGAAAAAGCGAGGTATCTGAAAACAAAAGGCCGGCAGGTCTGGAAATATGGGGCCACACCGAAAATCAAAGACCGGCCCGCCGATGTTTTTACCAATATGTATCTGGACTGGTACCATGGATTCGACGGGGCCATGGTCTGGAAAAGTTTATGCCGGGAATTGGACCGCGGCACCGGTAAGAATTTTATTTTTTATTCCGGAAAAGAATTTGGTCTGGAAAAGCCTCTGGCCTCCATTCGCATGAAATTAATGCGGGATGCGATACAGGATCTGGATATCCTTGTAAATGTCGGAGAGGTTTCTTTTCTGGAACTGCGTAAAATTTTTAAACTCGAAACCCGACTGGCTCAGCGTCGGGCGATCTTTGAATTGCTCGGAGGAAAACAATAGTGCGGGACTGGCTGAAACCGGCTTTTTTTTATTTTTTCAAACTGATCGGCGTTTACACGTTTTTTCGCCGTCGGCAAAACCATGCCGTGGTAGTTCTGACTTACCACGGTGTTGTGCGGAAAATTCCTGAAAATTTGCACCGGTTCGAATACCGGAATTTTGTCACCGTCGGTCAATTCGAAAAACAGATCCGCTTTATGTTGCGACACTACAAACCGGTAACCGTGGGACAATTGGTTTCCGGCGATCCCGCCGCATTTCAGCGCGGATTCATCATTACCTTTGATGATGGATTCAGAAACAATCTGGAACTTGCAGCTCCGGTTTTGCAGAAATATGGATTGGAAGGTTGCTTTTTTATCAGTACCGGACTGGTCGGTGAGAATGAAATGATCTGGCCGGAACGAATCACTTACCTTCTGTTTGCCACATCGAAAACAAGCATTGAAATAACACTGGACCGGCCGACCACAGTCTCTTTGCGTACTCCCGGGGAGCGGGAAAAGGCCTCGTGGCAAATCCGCAATTATCTCAAGGGCTCGACAAAGGAACGGATAAACAGTGTTCTGGAAGAACTCGAAATGCAAGCCGGCGACCTGGAGGAACTGGACGCCGAACAAAAAAGAGAACGCTATGCCTTTATGAATTGGGATGAGGTGAAAGCCTTGTACGGGTACGGCCAGATCGTCGGTTCGCATACACACAATCATGAGGTGCTGTCCACTCTCAATGCCGGGCAGGTGGAGGAAGAATTAAAAAAATCGAGGCAGCTGCTGGAAACACACACCGGGCAAACCATTTGCTTTTTCAGTTACCCGAACGGCGCTGAAGGTGATTTCGAAGAGTCCCATAAAAATCTGCTGAAACAAACCGGCTATACCTGTGCCTTTTCACAGATACATGGTAACAATTATGCTGATACGGACTGCTATGAATTGCGGCGCATCAATATCAGCCAGGGTATGTCGCCGATAGTATTCGAAGCGGCTGTTTGCGGATTTCTGGAAAGGATTAAAAGTGACGGTTGAACTGATTAAAGAAGCAGAACAGTTTTTTAACCTGCAGGAAGAATGGAACCGGCTGCTGGAAAGTAGCGGGATCAAAAGTCCGTTTCTCAGCTGGGAATGGCAATTCACCTGGTGGGAAACCTACCGGGCACAGTTAAGCGAAGCCGAACTTTGTATCGCCGTTGTTCGGGAAGAAAACAAGCTGCAGGCCGTTTTACCGCTGTACCGTTCCCGGACAGGGGGATTACGGGTATTGAGGTTTATCGGTGATCCCCTGGAGTCGAGCGATTACCTGCGCTTGATCTGTGAGCCTTCGCAGGAATTGCATTTTCTGGAATTGCTGATCGACCGGTTAATAAAATCCGAACCGGCTGCTGATATGATGCATCTTTCCAATATACTTGAGCAGGATTCTTTTATCGCTCAGCTGCAGGAAACAGTGAAGAAAAAGGGGTTATCACTCTATCGCCGCCATCACCGCATCTGTCCCTATATTTCCGTTCAGGGCGGCTGGGATGATTTCGTCAACAGGCTCAGTAAGAATATGCGCTATAATCTGCGTCGCAGAACCCGAAAACTGTTCAACGGTTTTCGGGCGAAATTTATTGTCGAAACACGACCTGATGAAGTGGAAGCACTGATCGATCAGTTATTTAGTCTGCACAAAAAACGCTGGGACACACGCGAAGGCGAGACTATTTTTAAAGCGGACACCCGCCTTGAATTTCATCGTACGTTGGCCGGGCGTTTTTATGAAAACGGGATGTTGAAATTGTTTCGAATAAAGATCGGCGAGGATATTGTGGCAATTCTGTATTGCTACGAATTCGCCGGTGAATTGATGTATTTCCAGGCCGGCTTTGATCCGGCATGGGAAAAACACAGCGTAGGGCTTGTCCTTATGGGTAAGTGCATCGAATATGCCTTTAATAACGGATTGACCCGATTTGACTTCATGCGCGGGGCGGAAGATTATAAATTCCGTTGGACGAAGCAGGTGCGGAATATGGATGAAGTTTATATCGGTATCAGTGAAAAAGGAAAAAGATATTTACGCAAACAGGACTTTATCTACAGAGCCAGGGAAGGTGTCAAACGGTTTATACCCGAGCGACGCTGGGAGCAGATGAAAAAGCTATTGGGGAAGGCCTGAGGTGGATACTTCACAAAATCCGGAATTCATTAAGAAAATAATCAACAATACGGAGCCACGGTTTATTCGGGTTATCGAACGCCTGCAGCTGCAAAGGGATGAATATTTTAAAACCCATGACGGCAGTGATTTTCAGCCGGAGGGTTATATTGAACGTCCCGGAGCCAGGCTGGTCCGCGGCAGTATCGGCGGCAACAGGATTTACATCAAAATATCCAAAAACATACGCAAGGATGAAAAAACCATTAAAAAATCAATGGGAAAGTACCGCAACGAATATGGAATTTTAAAGAAATTGACCGGTGATTTATCACCGTTTCCCGAATATAACGTTGTTGAGCCGGTGGCATTTTTTCCCGAATTTCATTGTATTGTTACCCTGGAAGGCAAAGGCATTAATTTTCACGACCTGCTGATAAGCGAATTACCGGTTTGGAAAACGGGAAAAGACCTGCAAAAATTACCGGCTTACGCGGAACATGCCGGAAAATGGCTGCGGGTATTTCATGACAGTAGTAATCATTCCGATGACGATTATGTGGATTATGAAGAAATTATCGCATACGCCGAACTGCGTTTCAATAAGATTTCCGAAAGCGGTTACAAACCGTTCACACAGGAATTGAAACAAAAACTGCAGAAGCATTATGAACGGCTGCGCACCGTTTTTGAACAGCAACCAATCCGCAAAGTGACGGCGCACAGTGATTATTGCCCGGTAAACGTGCTTGTCGCTGAAAATTCGATTACGGTACTCGATTTTCCGATGATGCGCAAAGCCCCGGAATATCAGGATGCGGCGAGATTTTATATGCAGCTGGATAACTTGAAGTATAAAAAAATTTATCCGATTACTACAATTAGAGAATTACAAAACCGTTTTCTGAAAGGATTCGATCCGCAATTGAAAGCGGATCATCCGCAGTTTCAATTGATGGTAATACAGCAGATTATATCACATTTATGGGGTCTGATTAAAAAACCGGACAAACATTTACACAGTCGTCTGTACAGCCGCTGGGTTTGCAGGCGGCATATCCGGGAATTATTTGAGATCGTGGAGAATTAATACATGGCAACGGAACCGAAAGTACTTGTAACGGATGCTACTTCACGCCACATGCTGGCGATTACCCGAACACTCGGCGAGAAGGGAATTGAGGTTGCGGCCGCTTCATACCAGAAGGGGGCGATGACCTTCAAATCAAAATACTGCAAAGCGAGGCACACAAGCCCCCGCAGCGGCGAACTGGAACAATATGCCGAATTCCTTATCGAGCTGAACAGGGAGCATCCCTACGAGATCATCTACACCGGCAGTGACAACACAGCGCAGGTTGTCTCGGAAAACCGGGATAAATTCGGACCACAGTTTCGCAATGCTTTGCCGAGTCAGGAAGCGTTCGATACGGTTGTCAGAAAGGACCTTTGTCTGAAATTTGCGCAGGACATCGGGGTCCAGATACCGGGTTCATACTTCATCGATAAAATGGAAGAAGTCGAAAAACTGGTGGACAAACTAACATACCCGGTTGTTGTAAAGGGGCATACCGGCAGCGGCGGCAGCAACAATCGTTTCGTTACTAAAAAAGATGACCTGTTGACGGCATACCGGGAAGTGTATGAACTGGAAAAGGACCTTGGAATCGATTTGCCGGTGATACAGGAGTTTCTAACCGGCAAGGGTTTTGTTTGCGGGTTGCTGGTGGATCACGGTGAAGTCGTTGCCCATTTCCAGCATATGCGATACCGGGAATATCCCATAACCGGCGGAATCAGTTCGATCGTTCAGAGTGTACATATCCCGAAAATCTATGAAGACAGTAAAAAATTTGTGGAAAAGCTGGAATGGCACGGCATCATCATGATCGAGTTCAAACACAATCCATCGAATAACACCTTTAACCTGCTCGAGATTAATCCACGCTTCTGGGGTGCTACCGGCATGGCTATTACCGCCGGTGTCGATTTCCCGTACCTGTATTACAAATTGTGCATGGGCGAAAAAATCGATCCCGTCACAAATTATAAAACAGGGTTGAAGTATATTTTTCTTTTTCCGACGACCTTTATGAGCGTCGTCTCCTATCCCCGCTCGGCCGGGGAGGTATTCAGAGAATTGTTCAGCAGGGATTCCTATACGAATTTCAGCTGGAAAGACATCTGGCCGTCGCTGGATGACCTGAAAACCACCCAATGGTTGCTGCGCAACCGCATAAGAAAAACCAATGTAGATTTAATTAAGGCCAGCCGTCGCACACGCCATAAAAGTTGAGACGGAGTGGTTCAGTGGAGATACATGCTACGCATTCTGGTAACTGATGGAGAAGACAGACATTCGCTGGCGATAATTCGCAGTCTGGGCCGGCAGGGGGGGATGAACATTACATCACTGGCTCATGACCCCAACGCCATTTCGTTTTTATCCAGATACGTATCGCACAGAATTATCGCGCCCGAAAGCAGCAAGGCTAAAGAGTATGGAGATTTTTTACTCAATACCGTTGCTGAGGGTAAATACGATATGCTGGTCGTCTGCACCGAACCGGTAATTAATATTCTTTCCTCGCGGCGGGATGAATTTGCGGAAAAGGTTAATTTTGCACTGCCGCCGCTGAAAGAATTCAACATCACCAACGATAAGATTGCCACGCTGAAATTTGCCATGAAAAACGGTATTCCGGTTCCCAGAACCGAATTTCCGCAATCTGTGGAGGAGGCATTCAAAGCCTCCGAGTCCTTTGAACCGCCGTTTATCATTAAAGGATCGAAAGGTTCGGGAGCAGCCAATGTGCGTATCGTATATCATCGAAACGAATTTGAAGAAAAATACAATCAGGTGGTAAGCGGACTGAAGGAATTTGAGGTCGACGATCTGCCCATGTTACAGGAATTTGTGGAAGGAGACGGTTACGGTTTTTCAACCATTTACAATAACGGAAAACAAATCGCCAATTTCATGCATACCCGTTTATTGCAGTATCCTTCTTCAGCCGGACAGTGCGTAATCGCTCATCAGGTGCTGGATGAAGAACTGAAGGAAATTGCAACCCGTCTGTTTGACGCCCTGAACTGGCACAGTGTAGGGATGGCCGAATTCCGGAAGGACCGCGAAACCGGCGAGTACAAACTGATGGAAATCAACCCCCGTTTCTGGGGCTCGGTTGAACTGCCCATACGGCTGGGCATCGATTTTGCAAATCTGTACCGCAGGCTTGCCATGGGTGAAGACCTGGAACCCTGTTGCGACGAACCCCATGAAAACCGGGATTTTTTATTTCTTTTTCCGCATACCCTTGTCAGTTTTCTTGAAAGCCCCAAACAGCTGTTCGGCGTACTGAAGAAACTGAGATTCAACAATACCTTCACGGATATCGATCGTCATGATATCCGGCCGTTACTGCGCCAATTGAGGTTGTCTTTCTGGCACATGCGCAAGCACCTGCGCCGTTATGGTTACAACAGTCTGAAACAGAATGGAGAGAATCGGGAGTTACGTTGAGCAAAATTCTGAAGAAGCTGCAAAAAATGAGTGCCGGGGAAGTTTCCTTCCGCCTGAAAAAGAAAGTATCGCAGGAACTGGATTACTTACGCTATCAGATTATCGGATACCCGGACTTCGGAAAACAATTCGACGCCGATACAGCGGAAAATATTAAATTTTTCTGTCTTGCAAACCCCTGTGAACAGGTGATTGAAAAATATAACAACCTGTTTCCCGGATCCGTGGAAAAAGCCATTTCAGCCGCGGATGCCCTGCTGGAGCACAAATTCCATTTCCTGGGCAAAGACGTCGAATTGGCGGATCCGATTCAATGGAATAGTGATCCCCAGAGCGGTTATACTTACCCTCGGGATTTTTATACGAAACTGGAAATCTTTGAAAGTGAGAAGCTCGGCGCAGATATTAAATATGTCTGGGAATTAAACCGGCACCAGTTTTTTATCGAGGTGGCCAAAGCCTATTTCCTGACCGGTGATGAAAAGTATGTCGAAAAAATCTTCTCCTGGTTGAAATCGTGGGATGAACAGAATCCGTATAAAACGGGAGTGAACTGGACTTCCGCACTCGAAACGGCGGTGCGTATTTACAGCTGGAGCTGGGCTTTCTTTTTTACCAGGCGTTCAAAAATATGGAGCGGCCGGAATATTCGGTTTTTCTATGGGAAACTGTACGAACAGGCAAAGTTTACGGAAGAGAATCTTTCCTTTTATTTCAGTCCGTACAACCATCTGATCGGCGAACTGGCGGCGCTGAATTTTGCGGGCACGGTTTTTCCGGAATTAAAAGGAGCAAACCGCTGGCGTAACCATTTCTGGAATCTGCTGGAAAAGGAATTGCCCAGACAATTTCATTCCGACGGTCTGAGTGTCGAACAGGCAACCTATTATCACCACTTTACCCTTGGTTTTTATTTGCAGAATGCCATTTTGCGGAAAATAAACGGATTTCCGGTTTCTGATACGGTTTGGCGGTTCCTCGAACGGGGCCTTGAAATCGCCATGTACATGACTAAACCGGACGGCACCCTGCCGATGATCGGTGATATCGACAGCGCGCGTTCGGTCTATTTTTACCGGCCGGAAAAAATGTGGGACCTGCGCGGATTCCAGGCTGTCGGCGCCGCATTGTTCAAACGAAGGGATATGAAAGCGATTGCTCACGGTTTTTCGGAGGAGGCGTTTTGGTTGCTCGGCAACGGCGCCTATGAAAAATTCCAGCATCTGATGGCTGCCGCCCCGAACTTTACCTCCCGCGATTTTCCAAACAGCGGTTACTGGATTATGCGCGACGGCTGGGATGAATATGCTTCCTGTGTCATAATAGACTGCGGCGAGATCGCCGATGGGCTGTTCGAAGATGAAACGTCTTCGGTTGCACACGGGCATGGTGATATGCTTTCCTTTGATTTGTGTCTGAACGGAAAGTCTGTTTTGGGTGATCCGGGCTTTAATACCTACAACGGACCGCTGGACTGGCACCGGTATTTTCGATCCACGCCGGGTCATAATTGCGTGACGGTCAACGGGGCGGAGCAGGGCATTCACGAAGGACGCATGGCCTGGTCCGGTATCTCCCGTCCACAGGTTAAGGAATGGATCAGTTGTGACGGGTTTGATTTTTTCGACGGAAGTATTAATCATTTTGCCGCACCGGAGGATGATACCCGCCACCGGCGCAGGCTGTTTTTATTAAAGCACAAACTGGTTCTGGTAATTGACGATGTTCGTTCGAAGCAAACTGGCGGTGACAAGCTTGTCGAATCATTCCTGCATTTCAGCCATGAAAAGGTCCGGCTTGAAAAGGAAAAGGGCAGGTTCATTATTCAGCATTCCGATGACACCGCCCACCAGGTTCTTGCGACCGCCACTCGTGCCATATCGATGGACCTTACCTGCGGTGATGAAAATTCGGGGCCGGAAGCGGGCTGGGTATGTCCCGGATACGGCCGGAAAGCGCCGGGGGCTGTCGGCAGGATCAGCACGCGGGTTGAATTACCGATTCAGCTGGTTCTGGCTTTTTTGCCCTACGAAGATACTGATTTTAAACTGCTCTGTAATGACAACCGTATTTCAATTAAAGGGGACGACATGCGGTACCTGTTTATTCATTCCGACAAGGGCTTGGTACAAATCGACGATCCCGTAAAACTTTCCATTGATGCGGAATGGGTGATCATCAGCGAGGTTTCGGGGGTGTGGCGGGATTGTTTCGCCCTGCATGCAAAATCCGCTTCCATCAACGATGAACGATTGTTTACCGGTGAAAGTACCGTACCCTATTTATTGATAAAAAACGTGAATGGAATTCCGGAAGTAACTTTCAGAAAAAGCAAAAGCGAACAGGGATGAGCAGAGTAAAAAAAATACTGGAGATCAGTTCGTACCCGCCGCCGCGGGCCGGTTGGGGCGTGCGTGTCGAATTTGTGAAAAAAGAACTGGAAAAAACGGGGCATGTCTGCGAAGTCCTTAATATTGCCCCTGAAAGCCGGAAAATACCCTCGGACGAATATCTGACCGCCCGTAACGGCCCGGATTATGTCCGGAAAATTTTTATACGTGTTCTGAACGGATACCGGGTACACATGCATTTGAACGGAGATTCGCCGAAAGGTTTTATTCTGACACTGCTGGCGGAAATTATTTCGTATATACTGTTCAGGCCGGCGATAATCACTTTTCATGCCGGACCCTATCAGAAATATTTCCCTCAGGAACGGGCTCCCAAACTGACGCCGGTGTACAAACTGATCTTCCGCATGTGTAAACGCATTATCTGTAACAGCGAACCGGTAAAGGAAAAAATTTGCGGATACGGCATTCGTCCGGAAAAGGTTGTAACGATTCAGGCATTCAGCAAACAGTATTTGCAGCATGAAAAAGTAGCTTTTGAGGGCGACCTGGAGGAATTTTTGAAAAATGCCAGACCGTTGATATGCAGCTATGTTTTTTTCAGGCCGGAGTTTTTTATTGAACAGATGATCGATGTCATTCATCGTCTGCGGGAATCGTTCCCGGAACTGCGATTGGTTATTCTCGGTTCATCGGATCATTCGGAGCACATTCGCGGGCAGATCAGCCGATTGGGGTTGAACGATGCGGTGCTGATAGCCGGGGATCAGGATCATGACAGTTTTCTTACCATCATCGGTCGTGCGGATATATTTCTGCGAACACCTGTGAAGGATGGTGTGGCGAGTTCGGTGCTGGAAGCGCTGAGTCTGGGTACGCCGGTGGTTGCGAGTGAGAACGGAACACGTCCCGCGGGTGTGGTAACCTATGACAATGATGACAAAGAAGATATGATTCGGGTGTTGACGGCATCGATAAATAATCTGGATGAGTTGAAGCGAAAGGTAATCAAACCGAAAATTAAAGACACGGTTGCCGAAGAAATAGCGGTTTTGACGGAATAGGACGGGAAATGACAGCGAAACGAAAAATACTTTTTTTATCGCAACGGTTTTTATATCCGATGGATACCGGCGGCAAAATCAGAACGGGCAAATTGCTTGAAAAACTGAGCGGGATTTATTCGATTACCCTGATCAGCAATGTTGAGAGCCCGAAAGACGATCCGTATATCGACAAGATGAAAAATCTGTGTGACGAATTTATTGCGGTTCCGTGGAAAGAAACAAAACGATACACACTCGGCTTCTGGTTCAAATTAATCGCACAAATGTTTTCGCGTTATCCGGTTTCCGTACTGAACGATTACTCGAAGGCGCTGGAAGCGGCCATACATGAGCAGATCGGACAGGCCGATTACGACCTGCTGATCTGTGATTTCCTGCAATCGACACTGAATTTCAGGAAAGTAAGCGGATACCCGACGCTGCTGTTTCAGCATAATGTAGAAGCGGCCATCGTACGCCGCCATCTGAGCAATTCGCGCGATCCGGTTTCGAAACTGTTCTGGTGGCTGCAAACCCGGAAAATGATGCGACACGAGGGTAGCGCCTCCGCCGCTTTTGACGGGGTGATCGCCGTATCCGAAAAGGATAAGGAAACCTTTGAAAACTGGTTCGGACTGGATAATGTTTACGCCATTCCGACCGGTGTGGATACGGAATTCTTCAAACCGGATTACGATTATGTCACTAAGCCGCAATTGGTATTCACCGGTTCCATGGACTGGCTCCCCAATGAAGATGCGGTGGTCTGGTTCAGCGAAGAGATCTTCCCGTTGATCAAAAAAAACATACCGGAGGCACGTACGGTAATCGTCGGACGGAATCCTTCACCAAAAATTCAGAGGCTTTTGCAGGATGAGCCGGATATTGAATTGACCGGTTGGGTGGAAGATACCCGACCCTATATAAAAGACGGTTCCGTATTCATTGTACCCATCAGGGTTGGTGGTGGAACGCGAATGAAAATTTATGAAGCCATGGCCATGGCTTCATAAATTTTCATTCGCGTTCCACCACCAACCCTGATGGGTACAATGAATACGGAACCGTCT
>JAJRVZ010000105.1 GCA_024277055.1 Calditrichota bacterium | reverse complement strand
TTATTCAGTGATTTTGTCGTCAGATTCCGCATACCGGCCAATGCCGACACAAATAAAGTTTTTGTTGATGCAGCGGCCTACGGGCATGACGGAAACAGTCTGCTGGCCGTAACCGATCTGAATGCAACGGTCACCGACAGCGTTATAGTTTTAAGCAAACCCAAAATCACAGTAACTTCAATCGTTGCGCCGGACAATATCGTCGTTCTCGGACAGGACAGTATTGAAGTACAGGTAACCGTACGAAACGGCGGCGCCGCCGGAGTTGTTATTAACAGTCTCCTGTTGCAGGAGCAAACAGGATTATATGTTCAGGCGTTGCCTTCGTTTCCGATACAATTACCCGGTCATTCCACTGTTAAAATTATTGATTATGTAAGTGTAAAAGCCAATTCGGCAACCGGATCGGATACGCTGCAGGCGAAAGTAAATTATACGGAGGACATTTCAGGAAATAGCTCGTCCGTCACAAGTGGTCAGTTGATCTGGGATATCCAGTCGGCTTCAAATGTACAGATTACTTCCGTAATAACATCTCCGGTAACGGTAAGTCACGGTCAAAACAATATAACCGTCAGTGCGCTTGTGCAGAACCTGGGGAATACGCCGGCGCAATTGCAGAGCATCCGGATTGATTTCGCCGGCGGAAATGGAAATTATGTAACAACACTTGTTTCGCCGGGATTACCTTATGATCTTTCCGCAGGCAACGCCGTCAATTTCCAGTTCAGCGTGAATGTGACCGATACGGCGCGCACGGGTCTTGATACGCTTGATGCGTCGCTTTTGGGAATTGAAGCAGCCTCACAGGCGGCCATTGTAGTCGGAAATGCCCAGACAGTTGATACGTGGACTGTGCAGAACCGCCCTGCTGTCACAATCGACAGTGTTCAGATTTCGCGTCCTGTTGCCAGCAGCGGACAGAATAATTTAACGGCACGGGTGTTTTTGAATCATCCTGCCGGACTTTCAGCCACTGCAAGAATAGACAGCATCCAACTGAATTTCAGTATTGGAGCTACACCAGCAAACGGTTCGTTTGCCGTAACACGGATGGCGGTTCCGGCACTGCCGTTTAATCTGCAGGCCGCTCAAAGTTCGGTTGTGGAATTTGATGTGGACGTTTCGGCACTGGCGACAACAGGAAATTACACGATAGATGCACGAACGGTTTATACCGATGTGAACGATCCGTTGTATTCCAATGCGAGGACAGCTGTACAAACCGCGGCTTTGGAAATTCAAAGCGCCTCGGATCTGCTCATTCAATCGCTGGTGATCACACCGGATACCGTAAGCCGGGGGCAGGACAGCGTTCGGGCAGAACTGGCTATCAGTAACCTGGGTTCGGCGGCGACGACGGTTAACAACGTTGAACTGCTCTTTCCGGTGGGTGCGGAATTCACCAATTTTCTGATCAACCGTTCGACGCCATTCACACTTGGAGGACTGGCATCCGACACGCTGATTTTCGACCTCACCGTTCCAACCAGTATTATCGGGCAGGTGAATGTGAATGCAGCGATATCAGGGAATGACATTAATTCGGGCAGTCTTACTCAGGATACCAGTGCGGTACCGACTGCGGTGCTGGTTCAGACCCCGGCCGCGCCGGCCTGGGTGAACAGTACGCCGACGGCCATTGATCTCGGTGATACGGTTCAGTTTGCCGTCGAAGTGAGCAACAGTGGTCAGACGGAAATAAAACTGGATTCGACCAATACGACGCTTGATATCGTCGGGGCACCGGTGCTGATCAATCTTGACCCGGCGTCACCACAAAGCATTCCGGCCGGAAGTTCGGTTATTCTGTTGTTCAGGCAAACAATTATCGGTTTGTCGGTATCCGCCGGGGATTATCCGTTGCAGTTAACTTTAAACGGCAGCGCAAACAGCAGTTATTTCAATTCCGTCCTGGCTGCCGGGCAGCTGACCATCGGCGGGCAGATATTTTTCGGTGGATTTACGATTAATCCGAGCCTGGTACTGCAGGGACAGACTTCAATTCATGTGATCATGGAGGTGGGAAATAATTCCGCTCCGTTGAGTATCGATCCGCTCGGTACAACGCTGATTTTTAAAGACCAGGCATCGGCAACGCTTTCGGTTCCTACGCTGACACGAACAGATACACTGACTATTCTGAAAACCATTCCGAACAACAGGATAGAATTCGACTTCGATGTACCGGTCGATTTCAGCCTCGGTCAGATTGACGTGTTCGGTCGCATCAGTCTGGATAACGGCAACCTGAGCAAAACTTCCATCTCGCCTCTGGGCACTTTTACGGTACTCAGCGGTGCGCAGTTAAACTATATTTCAAACTCTCTGGCAGATAATCCCGTCGTGCCGAGACAGGAGGTCGGTTTTACGGTCGCTGTATTTGATTCCGGCACGGCTAATGTTTCCCTGATACCGGACTCCACAACCCTGACACTGGATTTCACGGTGCCGGTAACTACCGGGTTGTCGGGAAGCTTTGTATTGCTTGCGCAGGACACGACCCTGATCGGATTTAATAATATAACCGTACCGGCCGGTACGTTACCGGGGAATTACACCGGCACGTTACATTTCGTCGGCATTGAATCCAACGGTGATACTATTCGAACAACCTTGCCGATGAACGATTTACAGGTGCTGGCTCCTGCAGCCGTGAGTGTGACAAACATTCAAATCGCCCCGGCACGGGTTCGCTGGGGGCAGAGCGGGATTGGAATCGATTATACCCTGCAGAACAGCGGTGCTTCCGAAGCACTGGTTCGGGGACTAATACCGCATTTTATGATCGGAGGAAACGACGCCGGCGCCAACTGGTTGCTCTCACAGATACAACCGGCGTTTACGGATACGATACCGGCGGCAGGCAGCCGTACTTACAGCGCGCAGTATGTATTATCCGTTCCGGCGGATACGGGCGTGGTAAGGCCGGCACCCGACGTATTTTTCAGCGATGTTCGGACAACAACGCTCATTGATACCGGATTCGGTTCGGTTTTTTTCGATTCCGTGGAAGTCGTAAAACCGGCTCTGCTGAGGGTGGAAGCCCTTTCGCTGGTTGCTGATGTAATGGCCCCCAATAAACCGAATGTAAATACGGGCAGCAACTTTCATTTGCGCTTCCAGCTGAGAAACAGCGGCGCCGATACGGCCCGCTCGGTGAATGTTGAATTACTGGAAAACAACATCCCCGTCAGCCAGTTTACAGTCACTGAAATTGCTCCGTATACATTACTCACCATCGATAGTACGCGCAACATACTTTTTGCCGGAAATTATGAATACCAGGCACGTATTGTATCCGCGGTAGACGCAACAACCGGCGCGGCGGTGACGATCGGCCAACCCGTTGATAATCTTGAATCGATTCACGCAGACGATCCAAGTATTCTGACGCAGGAAACGATTATTACCGGGCCTGCGGGCGCAATGGATTCAATTGTATCTGTCGGTCAGCCGGTGAATCTGAAAACAACGGTAAGTCATCAGAGCGGAAGTTCGCCGTTTGACTCCGGTGAATTGCAGCTTATTGCTCCTTCCGGTTTTTCCGTAACAGGACCAGCCGTACAGACTTTTACCCCGTCTGATACCGTCCTGAACTGGCAGTTACAGGCGGTAGCCGTTACCGGAGGATTTCAAAACGTAAGAGTGCGCGTGAAAAAACGTCCGCGCGATCTGAACACCTCTGCGGATTCGATACAATTCCAGATAACGGAAACTATTGTTCCGTTGCGTGTGGACGATGCAGCGGCCATCGCCGTTACACCGTCAATAATCAGTCCGCAGGGTGCGACGGATTTAACGGTTTCCAGCGGCCAGACATTTACCCTGCAATCGGTTGTCAGTTTTAACAGCAGTACACAGGATACCGGTCGTACGGCGGAGATAATCCTGCCGGAAGGATATGCGGTCGCAGGCGCTTCTGCACAAATACTCAGCGGAGGAACCGGACAACAAACCATCCAATGGGATGTGAATGCACCGGCAACAGCAGACGGTATTACCGACTCACTGTATGTCCGTGTTTCCGCATTCGATGGCAACAGCGGAGACCCCGTGCAGCAAATATCCCTGCCGCTTGAAGTCACGGTTGTAAATCGCAGTGAGATCAGTCTCCTGGCAGATATCAGCCGGCCGACGGGTGCGACGGATTTTGTTGTTTCCAGCGGACAAACCTTCGATCTTGAATTTCTGATCAGAAACTTCGGGCAGGCCGGATTCGATAATGCAGGCACCCTGCAATTAACCGCAACCGGCGGGGTGCTGTTTGAAACCTCCGGCAGTAATAACCTGACAATAAATAATTTTGTTGCCGAATCCGATTCGGTTTATTCGGAGACGGTTAAAATTCCTTACAGCGGCTCCACTTCGGCCGTTTTAATGGCAAAAATAATTTCCACACCGAATGATGAAAACAGTAACCAACCGGTCATTACCCGCCAGGATTCGGTGCGGATCAACCTGCAGATTGTTCCGCGGGCCGAACTGTATGTTGTCGCGGATCATCCCGATACCAGCGTTCGCCTTACCGGGCAGACATTCGACATTCAGGCCCATGTAAGCAACAGGGGTACAGCCGGAGTTCAGGGTAAACAACGACTTATGCTCGACCTGAGCGGAAGCGCCCTTGTATTGGCATCGGCCCAGGATTCGGTGTTTAGAACATACCAGCTGGACACGGTCGTCACATGGTCGGTGACAGCTCCGACATCACCGCAGATAAACCGTATTCGCATCGTCGCCGACAGTTCGGGATTCAGTGAACCGGTGGATGAAAACGGCAATCGCTTTGCCTTCCGCAGCCCGCGCGATTATGCGGATACTTTGTGGTTCGATATGCGTAATGTGGGATCGGTAAATATTGCTTCGGCCATGTTTAATGCACCGCAGGTAAACGACAGTGTTACCGTTTCCAGCGAGCAGGACTCCATTCCGCTGTCTGTCAATGTCGATTTCAGTCCGCTGTTGGATGTAAATCGCAGAATAAAACTATTGCTGCCGCAAGATGCCAATTACAGCGTTCTTGATTCCAGCACCGTTCATCAACTGCCGGAAGGAACCGGGATTTCATTCGATGTAGCGTGGTATTTGAAAGCGCCGCGGGTAAGGGTGGACTGGAGGAAAGTCCGCATTGTTGCCCAGGCGCAAAGTTCAACCAATCCGGGATTACCGCCGGCGACGGATACGGCAAACGTGTTTATTAAAACAGAGCTGAAAACGAACCTGATCCTTTCGGCGGAAGTAACCGACCCGCCGGGGGCTGCAGACGGTGTTGTTTCACGCGGACAGTTTTTTACCATGCAGGCCGTTGTAGTGAATACCGGCGATGCCCCGGTTATGAACGGAACCACCGGTACCATGCGTATTGATCTGGATCCCAATTTCTCGCTGTGCGATACTTGTGTCGCCGAACAAACCTATGCCGTTGATCAGACAATCAGCTGGCGCATTAAAGCTTCCCCGCAAACGGCAACAAAAACCAACCTGAATAAAATACGCAGCCTTCTGAACGATGTGAAACGAGCCTCGTCGACCGCTCGCACTATTCGCGGCATCGGTGCTGACGATCCTGTAAAAGCACGGCGTGCGGTTTCGGCGCTTTTTAATTCGCTTAACCGCAGAAACAATCTGACAGCGGCGGCGGATTCAATACATATCAGACTGCTGACGACGCCATTTGATGAAAACACCTTACAACCGGCTGATGCAGCTGTAAACATTGTGGCCAAAGGATTTACGATAGAGGACCCTGCAGTCATACAGGTTACCGAACGCATTTCGGCCGATACGGTATCCAGCGAGCAGCAATTCAATTACCGGGTATCGGTTGGTTTCAGTGCCAACGCAGCAGTGGATTCGGCGGTATTGCTTCCGCCTGATGGCTTCTCGGCCGTATCTTCTCTGCAGCAGAGTATGAATCCCGATCAAACCGTCAGCTGGACACTGGTTACCGCGGATACGTTCAGCCGTTCACAGGAAAAGATCTTTCAGGTGATTGCCTATGGACGTGACCGGAACAGCAGCCTGGCTATCAGTCAGGTTTTCAGGGATACGATTACCGTACAGCCGCGGGCAAGTATAAAACTCAATGCCATTGTTGCTTCACCCCGAACCGCGCAAAACGGTATCGTATCAATCGGACAGGAAATTCTGATACGAACTTGGGCTGAAGAAGCCCTGAGCGATATGGCCGGTGTTAAAGGCGGCGGCGGTATGACCGTGCAACTCGATTCATTCAAACTGGCGACAGGGCAGCCGTCCGGGCAAACTTTCGCTTCCCTGCACGATACCCTGGACTGGCTGATCGTTGCGCCGACAAAAGAGGTGAATGCCAAAACCATTCAGTTCAGTTTTACCGCGATTCCGAAAGATGCAAACAGCAATCTTCCGGTTTTTGTGACCGCCGGAAACGGTACAAAATCCTTTGCAATGAGCGCGCGTCAGAAAAAACTGGCGGTAAAAAATTTGACAAACGAACTGATCAAGGATAAAAACTTCCGGCGCGGCTCACAGAATGTACCGTTAATGGCTCTGGAAATCGCCAACGAAGGATTCAGCGGACCGGAGGGCGTCGTATTTATCGACTCGATGACTGTCGGATTCCTGAGTCCGACAACGGATGAACATTTCGATCCGGGTGCCATTCGCAACATGCTGCAGTTCATCGAGGTCATTAACTACGAAGAATATAGCAACAGGGATGCTGCACAGGGTCTGTTAAAAGTACCGCAAATTTATGCGCATCTGGAAATTTCCGATACGACGGGCAATCCGGTTAGAATCGGGTTCGACAATCTGGATATCGTCAACGCCGGCGAAAACGATACGCTTATTGTGATCGTAAACCTGCGCCCGAATGCAACCACCAGAAGTTTCCGGTTGTCGCTGGAAAATCTGAGTGCTTACGATGTTGATCCGCAAATACCGCTGGGAATAATTGACGAGTTTGGAAATGATATTTCATTAAGCAGCGAATTTGACACGGAAACCATTGCCGTTATTCCAGATAAACCGGAGGAATCGTTCGGCAATTACCCGAACCCCTTTGGAAGGACGGAAGATGTAACGAATATCCGTTTTTTCCTGGAACGTGATTCTGATGTCGAGCTCCGTATTTTTACTCTGACCGGTGAACTGGTCTGGACCTGGAGCGAGCAAAACATGCCGAGTGGAGTGTACGCCGAACGCGTGAAGTGGGACGGCCGCAACGATAAAGGCGTGCGGGTACTGAACGGCGTGTACCTGTGCCAGATAAAGATAAAGCCGAAGAGTGGCGGTTCGTCACAAACCTATATTACGAAAATTGCTTATATAAAATAAGTGAGATGATCGACATGAGGCAAATGATCAAAACAGCGATTAGAATATTTCTTCTTGCTTTGTTTATTCCGGCCATGCTTGTGGCCCAGAATGGGCAGGGGGGCACGCGCAGTAATTTCAATTTCGGCTTCGGCGCACGAGCGATGGGGATGGGACGCGCTTTCGTGGCCATGGCCGACGATCCGACGGCTGTGCACTGGAATCCTGCCGGGCTGGACTATATTTACCAGCAGGGAGTAACACTGTTTCATGCCTCACTGTACGAGGGAACGTTGTACGACTTTCTCGGTTATGCGTATCCGACTCTGGATATCGGTACTTTCGGTCTTGGAATCGGGCGTATCGGTGTTGCGGATATTCCCGAACGAACGGCATCCGGCGATTTTGTAAGCAATTTTTCGATGGAGCATTACAGGCTCTATTTTTCCTACGGTAAGCAATTACCGTGGAATTTGTCCGCCGGTATTTCAATAAAAGTTGAACGAATGGCCTTTATCGGCCAGAAACTGAACGGCGACGATATCGGTATGGGGGTGGGCATGGACCTGGGATTGATGTACCGGCCTGAATTCAGCAGTTCACCCTACCTGCGCGACTGGTCCTTCGGTTTAAACATACAAAACCTGTTTTCACCGCAGATAAAACCGGGTGAAACGGCGGATGCCCTTCCGATAGCTTTCCGATTCGGCCTGATGCGCACCTTGCGATTTGTCGGACAGGGCAATGCACTGAACATACTTCTGGATCTCGATAAATCTTCCGACACCGACCTGGGCATTCACCTGGGCTCCGAATACCGCTTTCAGGACCTGGGGCGAATACGCCTGGGATTTGACGCCGGCGGCGTTTCTTTCGGAGCGGGTGTGGAATACAATATTTTTCAGATCGATTATGCGTTTAACAATCCCAGCACGGAGGCTCTTCTGGAGCCGGTGCACCGGATTTCATTGAGTGTAAACTTCGGTTTGAACCGGGATGAAATGTTTGATATCGTTCAACAGATTAGAAAACAGGAAGAGGAAAAGCTGATTGCGGAAATTCGGGAAGCGGATAAACAACGATTTATTGCCGAGCACCTGCAACAGGCCAACAGGTTTTTCGAAGAGAAAAAATTCATGGATGCCGTAGTAGAATATCAACAGGTGCTGAGTGCCGATCCCTTTCACCAGCGGGCAAAAATCATGCTCGATTCAACGAATGTGCTGCTGGCAAAGGCTTTTGAAGAACGCCAGAATGAAGCTGTTCAGCTGGCGCTCGATAAAGAGCGTGCCGAAGAAGATCGTAAATTCATTGATGAACACTACAATAAAGGCCGAATATATTTAGACCAGAAGCAATTCACACTGGCTTTGATTGAATTCAATATGGCCCTGGACAGGGATAAGCAGAACAAAACCATACTGGATGCGATAAAAACCACCAAGCGCCGGTT
>JAJRVZ010000104.1 GCA_024277055.1 Calditrichota bacterium | reverse complement strand
GTTTTCTTTTAACTTATCAATTAAATCCAATACTGTCAGAACAAACTTATCTTCCTTTACTTCTTTTTTACTGGGTTTTCTTAAGGCTTTTTTCGGTTTTAACATGCAAAATTCCTCCAGATTATCGGTTATGCCCCCGGCGGGATTCGAACCCACGACACCAGGATTAGGAATCCTGTGCTCTATCCTGCTGAGCTACTGGGGCAAAAAAAAAGATATAAAATTTATTGATATTGGGTTTTAAAGGCAAATCTATATTTTGTAAAAATATCAATTTATGCAAATAAAAAAGGCATGCTTCCCGTTGCATGCCTTTTCCATTAAACAATAATTTTTATTCGCCGAGATGAAGCACGGCTCCAATCGTAAAACGGAATTCATCGGAACTGAAATCCACCGTCTCATTTCCGAGCGAAACCAAATCCTGTTCCTCAAAGGAGGTCATTGCCCATTCGAAGGCGCCGTCCAGGATCAGGTTACCGAGTGAAAATCCGATTCCTGCCGTGAATACATTGCTGACCACCTGATCATCATTGGCATCAAGTCTCTGCCACGGATCGGTATAGAATCCGAGCCGGATCGGTATGTAAGTATCTCCGCTTTCCATCAGAAATTCCAGACCGGCATGAATTGAATTCATATCCTCAAGTTCCGGATCGATTCCTTCCACTTCCAACCCTGAAACCGGACGATTCCTATAATCAAAGGATAAAAGGAACTGATCCGACGCACGGAATGCAGCGCCTACCGTAAAAAACATCGGCACATCGATGTCGAATTCAAAACCATCCCCTTCTACGGTCCGGGTATGCGGCAAATTAAAAGTCGCACCGATCGAAAACTTTTCGTTGGGCTTTAAAAGCAGTCCCACATCAACGGCGACCCCGGAATAATCCCGGCTGTAATCATATTCACTGGTCGGATCAACCACGCCGTCCACTTTCAAATCTCCGTTACCATCCTCGGTGCCGGTCATGATATTTACCGTCGTACCAATCGAAATCATGTCGTGTACCTGGACGCCCAGTGCCGGAGAAATGGCATTTATGGCGCCTTCGGTATTATCATAAAACTCAATATCGCCGATCAGGCCGGGGCCTGAAACCATTTGCGTCAGTTCACCGGTAAAATCGAACATACGCCGATAAGCAACGCCGCCGACAACATTAAAGTCCCCAACGGCAAACGGCACGATAAAACTGGCGAAATTCAACTGGAAACTTGAACTGACATCTACATCCCATGAATCTATTATACTGGCATCGAATCCCTCGATCGAAGCAGAACCGAATCCCAGACGACCGATAATGCTGGCTTCCATCTGGTACAGCTGTGACAGGCCGGCAGGATTCCATGAAATTGCAGAAGCATCATCCGCAAGCCCCGTAAAAGCGTAACCCATACCTGCTGCACGGGCACCATTGCCGTTCAGTTGGAAATTGAAGGTAGATTGTGCAACGGTTAGTTGTGTCAGCGCTAAAATACTGACAATTACCAGTGTCGTAACTTTCTTCATAGTGCCTCCAAAAAAATTATTTGGTTAAAAATTTATCTCCCATTGAAATCAACCCACCCTGGGATTCAAGAATTTTTGCTTCGCTGAATTTATCATAAGCATTTGTAACAAGCAATTCCCCCATAATTTTTGTTTCTTTACCCAGTACTTCTCCGGTAATAGGATGCTTAATCACGGCTCCTTCCTTGTAGACTATGCACTTCATCCCCTTTTTCAACCCGGCAATACGTCCTGCGTCAAGTATGTACCGGTCACCATCAATTCTGATAACAAAGCCTTCAACAAGCGGTAAGGATTCCGTGATTTTTCTGGCCAGGTTTTCAACCGTATTTTTCACACTTTGCGCATCGGCACTGCCGGAATAGGCATCCTGTGCCACGATTATTGCGGCCGATTCGGTGTCAATTACCCTGGCATCAACACTGATCGCCCCGGACACTGCCGCTGCAACGCTGCCGATGATAATAGCATCTACGCCGATTCCTTTACCGATCTGGGCGGCCGTGGCTGCGTCCAGTACACCCGAAACGCCCAGCGATTGTTCTTCGAGCACTTTATTCAACTGCGCCCGCTCCAGCACCCGGAAACGTTCGTTGTTCACCAGTACGGTTATCATTTTATCCAGAACGATGTCTCCCAGGTCCCGACTTGCGCCTTTATTCTCGAAAGGAAAAACAGCAACCCCCATGCGCTCACCAACCAATTTGATCGTCTTTTTACCGACGATCATATCCGTATCTCCTGAAGATTTCTTTTCCGGCTCGATGCGCGGTTGTTTCTTGACGACCTTTTTTTCCCGTTTCGGGGGTGGTACGTTTCCACCCAACTGCCTTAAAAAATCCCTTGCGCGGGGCGATGGTTCCTGCTCCATAGAAATTTGCAGATGCCGTAACGCTTCCGAATTATCACCGAGATAATACAGGCATATTCCTAGCTCCCGATGCGGAAAATACTCTATAAAATGCATCCCGTAGGTACGAACCTTCTTTTTATCCTTCGGATTTCCCTTCAATGCACTGCGGAACAATTCCGCCGCACTTTCATAATTCTGTGCTTTCATGGCCTTTAATCCATCCGCATAATTCCTGAACCATTCTCCTCCTGCAACTGCCGACGAAACCATAACCATTGAAACTAAAATTCCGATCAAACATACCGATGAAAATTTCTTCATCTTATTTACTCCGAATCATACTGTATAAGTGATATTAAATCGAGGTCTTTTAATGCTTTTCTTCCGTTTAAAAAACTCAATTCTATTAAAAAGGCGATACCGACCAGATCACCGTCGAGATCTTCAATTAATCTTGCCGCCGCCTGGGCCGTACCGCCTGTCGCAAGCAAATCGTCCACGAGCAATACCCTTTGCCCCTTTTTTATCGCATCCCTGTGAATCTCAAGCTGATCCGTTCCGTATTCGAGTTCATATTCTTCTGAGATTTTTTCCGCGGGTAACTTACCGGGTTTTCTTATCGGCACAAAGCCGATATTCAGTTTATACGCCAGGGCCGTACCGAAAATAAATCCCCTCGATTCTATACCTGCGATCACTTCGATTTCTTTTTCCCGGAAATGATCGTACATATAATCGACTGCCTCGGCAAATAAATTACCATCCCGTAACAAGGTAGTTATATCTTTGAAAACAATTCCTTTAATCGGAAAATCAGGAACATCACGAATTGCAGATTTTAAATCATTCAATGTGAGTTCATGCACGGATAGTTACCCCTTCCTAATAATCGATCGAAAATCCATTAAATGTTTCTTCGTTCAGAAGTTTGCTGATCCGAATATCGGTCACATGGGCAAAGGACGGCCCTTTTTTCAGGATCTGTAAAAAAACTTCTATCGAGTTTTCCTCTCCTTCCGCCACAACTTCCACGTCACCGTCGGGCAGGTTTTTTACATAACCATTCAACCTTAACGCCAGCGCTTCTCTATAGGCAAAATAGCGATACCCTACTCCCTGAACGCGACCCTTCACGATTGCTTTTATTTTACTTCTCATTTACCGATAAAATTTTGTTCAAGGTCTCAATTATTTCAGAAACCCTGTTAACGGCGATGATAGTTTCGCTTACCTGCCAGCTGTTCAATGCGATTACTGGTTTGCCCAATTGCAGGGCATAGGCAATTTCCGATAAGGTACCGTATCTACCGTCGATGGCGACAACAGCATCGG
>JAJRVZ010000103.1 GCA_024277055.1 Calditrichota bacterium | reverse complement strand
TTGCGGGCACTGCGGGAATCCGGCGGCGATGCCGTCACGGTTTCCGATGATGAGATACGTTTCGCCATTCCCGCACTGGCCCGGAATACGGGAATTTTTGTTGAACCGTCTTCGGCCGCAGCCTTCGCAGGTATGCAAAAATTTTACGATTCGGGAAAAATGAAGAAATTTGATTCGGTGTTGCTGTACCTTACCGGCAACGGGCTGAAAGACACCTCCGCCATTCAGGATTTTCCGGGAAATGCCGAACAGATTATTCGACTTGAATCACCGGACATTTCACTTTTGGAATCTATTGCAAAATAACAGGAGATTTTTTTATGAACTGGAACAGGAATCAAACTGCATTCAATAATATTTTCGAATCCATCGGACAAACACCCATGGTTCAATTGAATGGAATTCCGCAGGAAGAAGACGTAAATGCACGCATCCTGGTTAAACTCGAATATTTTTCTCCCAGCGGCAGCCTGAAAGACCGTATTTATTATAATATGTTCACCGAAGCCGAAAAACGGGGCGATCTGAAACCGGGAATGACCGTACTGGAGTGCTCGACGGGAAACGCCGGAATTGCCTGTTCGTTCGTTTCGGCGGTGAAAGGGTACCCCTGTATAATCGTTATGCCGGAAGGAATGAGTGAAGAGCGTAAAAAACTTGATGTGGCCTACGGCTCGCAAATGGTGTATACGCCCGGCGGTGAAAGCGACGTCGATCTGGCGCTGGAAAAACTGGAAGAGATTCGCCGGCAGGACCCGGATAAATATTTTGTACCGGCCCAGTTTGATAATCCCGACAATGTGGCTGCCCATTACAAAACCACCGGTCCTGAAATATGGGACCAGACCGGCGGCGAACTGGATGCTTTTCTGACGACACAGGGCACCGGCGGCCTGGTCAGCGGGGTTGGAAAATATTTGCGGGAACGGAATTCCGCCGTTAAACTGTACGCCGTTGAGCCGGCCGAATGTCCCTTGCTTTCAAAACGGGAATGGGGCCCGCACGGTATTGAGGGTATTGGTGATGGCTTCGTACCGCGCAACCTGGATGTCAGTCACTTAACCGGCATTATTACCACAACAACCGATGAAGCGATTGCCATGAGCAAACGCCTGGCCAAAACGGAAGGAATTTTCTGCGGCATTTCCGCCGGCAGTAATGTTGCAGCGGCTTTAAAGCTGGCCAAAGCACACCCGGAACTCAAAACCATCGTGACTGTTATTCCCGATACCGGTCAGCGCTATTTTTCAACGCCGTTGTGTGATGTACACAAAGAGGTGGAGATTCCGGAACGCGAACACCCGATGGATGAGTATACTAAGAAGGAACTGGATAAGTATCAAAGCAATTGGGATATAATTGAGTAGCGCAGTATTAAAGGACTGACAAGGGTATTCAAGTAAACCGATTTACTGAATCCATAACCGGAAAAAATAAAATACAAGTATCAATTGATGCATTCCGGTCGGGTTTTGTTCCGGTACGACTGCGCCCCGCAAATCCCCGATTCGGCTTCATTCCCGAGTCATAAACATCCGGATGATGGATCCGTGATTGAAGCCAATGAAGCGAAACTGGAATAAAGTATTATTGAAATTCTCAAATGGATAAGGAAATTGAAATGAATTATAAACAGATTGCCCGACTGGCTTCCGATTACACCGATGACTCCGCAAAATTCCTGCGCGATATAATCGCCATTCCGTCTACGAGTACGAAAGAAGGACCGGTAATAGACAGAATCGGCGAGGAAATGACCGCCGTCGGGTTCGACGAAGTGCTTATCGACGGCATGGGCAATATTCACGGGCGTATCGGAACCGGAAAGCATTTGATCGCCATGGACGGACACATCGATACGGTCGATGTCGGCAATCCGAAAAACTGGAAACACGATCCCTTCAAGGGCAAACTGGAAAACGGGATTATTTACGGGCGCGGTGCCAGCGATATGAAAGGCGCCATGGCCGCACTGGTTTACGCCGGAAAAATCATTAAGGAGGCAGGATTGGAAGATGATTACACGCTGATGGTTACGGGAACCGTGCAGGAAGAAGATTGTGACGGTCTGTGCTGGCAATACATTATAAAAGAAGAAAAGATTGTTCCCGAAGTAGTGGTAATCACCGAACCGACCAATCTGCAGATTTACCGTGGACACCGGGGACGCATGGAACTGGAAATCATCGTGGAAGGTGTTTCCTGTCACGGTTCGGCGCCCGAACGAGGGGACAATGCCATTTACAAAATGGCGCCGATTATTCAGGATATCGAAAAACTGAACGAGCGTTTGACCGGCGAACCGTTTCTGGGCAAAGGTACGGTTACCATTTCGCAAATCCGTTCCGGAGCACCCTCGCTGTGTGCCGTGGCGGATATGGCCGCGATTTACCTCGACCGCCGGCTGGCACTGGGCGATACGATTGATTCGGTAATAAAAGAACTGGAATCGCTGGAAAGTTTTCAACGTGCCGGGGCGAAAGTCGTGGTTCCACAATATGAAGTTGCCAGTTACAAAGGGCTTAAATATCCGACGCAAAAATATTATCCCACCTGGCTGCTGGACGAAAATCATCCCGTGCTGAATGCCGCAAAGCGGACGTACAGAAATGTTTTCAATAAGGATGCGGTTCCCGGTAAATGGGTCTTCAGCACCAACGGCGTGGCTACGATGGGCATGTTTAATATTCCGAGTTTCGGATTCGGCCCGGCGAATGAAATCCATGCCCATTCGGTTGATGATCAGTGCCCGGTCCGGCACCTGACGGAGGCGATGAAGTTTTATGCGGCTTTCCCCAAATCTTTCTCCGCATCTGAATGAAATGTGAAATTAAACCACAGGTTTTCACGGATTTTTCTATCTGTGCATGATCCGTGTTAATCGGTGGCGGGTAATAAATGAAAATTTGAGGTGCTAAATGGAAAACATACTTCGTGGCAAGGACTACATCGAAACGATCGACTTCACAAATGAAGAAATCGATCTGTTTCTGGAAACCGCAGCCGATTTGAAATACAAATTCAAAAACGGTATTCCGCATAAATTACTGCCGGATAAAACCATTTTCCTGTTCTTTTTCGACAAATCTACCCGTACGCGCAATTCCTTCGAAGCCGGAATTACCCAGCTGGGCGGACACGGCCATTTTATTGAAGCATCCACTTCACAGGTGGCGCACGGCGAAAGTCCGAAGGATATGGGCATTATCCTGTCCAGCTACGGGCACGGCATTGCCATCCGCCACGACCTGGTGCCCGGAGAAGGCAACGCCTATATGCGCGAAGTAGCCAGACACGCCGATGTACCGGTAATCAACATGCAGTGCGACGTGGACCACCCCTGCCAGACGCTGGCCGACCTGATGACCATGCGGGAGATTTTCGGTAAAGATTTACGCGGACGCAAAATTGCCGTCAGCTGGGCTTACGCCCCCAGTTACGCCAAACCGATGTCCGTGCCGCAGGGTCTGATTACGCTGATGACCCGCTTCGGCATGGAAGTGACCCTGGCGCATCCACCGGAATACAAACTGATGGACAAATCGCTGGAAATTGCCCGGCAGAACATTGAAAAAAACGGCGGTAAATTCGAAATCGTCGACAACATGCAGGATGCCTTTGAAAATGCCGATATCGTTTACCCGAAAAGCTGGGGTATCGAATCATTGTTCCACAAACCGGAAGAGGCACTGGAGATTTCCAAAAAATATAAAAACTGGATCTGTGACGAAGAACTGATGAAATTGACCAAAAAGGACAGTATTTACATGCACTGCCTGCCGGCCGACCGCGGACATGAAGTGACCGACGCCGTAATCGACGGTCCGCATTCCGTGGTTTATCAGGAAGCGGAAAACCGCCTGCATACCTGTAAATCCATCATGGGCCTAACCATGTAAAACTAAGATTCGTTCTTTAGTACGGGTAAAACGGACTAATAACACAGGTTTAAAAAGGATATGTTCTTTCCGAAAATATTTTGCGAAGAATTGCTTTATGGATCAACGGAATCAACCGGTGGTTGTTGAAAGCGATATTTACGATTTCTCCGAATAAGTTCCATCAGGATTTTTTTCTTTTCAATCAAATCTTCGTTTGACAGATTAACAACCTCATCCGAACCTGTTGATGAACCGACAGCATAGCCCAGAATTCCACCCAGAATAATACCCGTCCCCGTGTTAAAAATGCTGCCCATTGCTTTACTCAAACCGTTTAACATTCCTTTGTCGGTAGCGGCATTTTCAGCAACCTGGTTTCCGACAACACCCCCGGCAAGCATCCCTAAAATCAATCCAAAGCCGGAAAAACTTTCCCTTTCTCGCGTTAAGCTTTGAATGGAATCCACCGGCAGCGGATACACGTTTCCCAGTGTTTTTACCAGCAGCGTATCGTCTGCCAGACGATACAGGATCACTTCAGGATATGGTTGACCGGAAGTCGTAAAAATTCTCCATCTTTGAGGCTGAGCATGCAGTGAAAACAGACAGAAAATGGTAAACAGAAATATTGCTACGATTTTCCTCATCGCTTACTCCCCGAAAAATCGTACATTCAGAAAAACTCAATTGCTTTTTTTAAGGCGGATTGCGCTTCGTTCTCCGAATTTATAATCCGCTGTCACCTGATTTTATCCGCAACAGAGAAATTCACTGAGAATATATGTCATTAAAATTATTTTTCAAAATCGTTGAAATTAATTCCAAGTAGAATTCTCCGAACAGCAAAAAAGCAGAAAGGATATAAACAGGCTTAGCCGGGAAAACCGCTGCAACGTATTATACATCATCAGTCTCCTTTGGAATTTCAGTCCAGTTTGTAAACATCCGGAAAATCGGGCCGGGATACGGGTACTGCCGCCGAAATCTCCGGCCAGTCCAAGCGCAGACCCGCGGGCCGCAATGATGGCGGATTCGCCGCCGCTGCTGCCTCCGGGGGTGCGTTCCGGATTCCAGGGATAACTACTGCATTCAGTTTTTCATTGACGGCTTCAATGCGTCTGATGTGGGCTTCGGTGAGTTCAACGGCGGAAAGCCGACCCTGCCGGACCGCTTCGGCCATTTCAGTTGCAGATAATTCCAACATTGCTTCCATTTTACCTCCCTCTAATCAAAGTTTTTTAAAAATTATTTCACTGCAAACGAAACATACCATTACCGTCAAATTGATTTTACATAAAACTGTTTATTATTGTATAAAAAGGCATAATATATGGGAAATATAGATACACTCTTTAAAAAAATCAAAGTGAAAATTTAGAAGCGGATAAGAACTTTTGGACGGAATGGAATATCCTTGAAAGAAAAATCTTTTTAACCTGAATAAGAATAACAGATTTTTTACTGTGCCGTGATCATTTTGTGATATCCGGCTTATAAATTGTGGAAAAAATTAAAACAGAAGTGAGAAAAAATATGTCTGCCAATTCATTCCTGATGCGCATTTCTTTGTTGTTGCTGAGTGTTACGGTTCCGGCCGCCTGTGCCGGGAACACTCCCGATGCGAAAAACGATAACTTCGTGCGGAAAATATCCGATTCCGCCGTACGCGATACGGCTACTTTTGCCGGCGGCTGTTTCTGGTGCGTGGAGGTGCCTTTTGAAAAAATCCACGGGGTGGAAAGTGCGATTTCCGGTTATGCCGGCGGCAGCGAAAAAAAACCGACTTACCGGCAGGTGAGCAGCGGTACCACCGGACACGCCGAAGCGGTGCAGATCATTTTTGATCCGCAGATCGTTTCTTACGCTCAACTGCTGGAAATTTTCTGGCGCAATCACGACCCGACCGACGCCGGCGGTTCTTTTTATGACCGCGGTTCACAGTACCGTCCGGTTATTTTTTATCATAACGAAAAACAAAAGCAACTGGCCGGCTGGTCCAAACAACAGTTGGAAGCGATGGACGTTTTCGACAAACCGATCGTAACGGAGATTACCCGTTACACCGGTTTTTATCCGGCGGAAGAGTACCACCAGGATTTCTACAAAAAAAATCCGAATCGTTATTATTCCTATCGCCGCGCCTCCGGCCGGGATGAATTCATTAAACAACACTGGGGAAATAAGGAGTTTGTTTTGAGTAAATTTAAAAAACCGGCGGATGAACAGCTGAAACAACTGTTAACGCCGTTGCAGTACGAAGTAACACAGCAGGAAGGCACCGAACGGCCTTTTGCCAATTTGTACTGGGATGAAAAACGCGAGGGTATTTACGTCGATGTGGTTTCCGGGGAACCGTTGTTCAGTTCGAAAGACAAATTCAAATCGGGAACCGGATGGCCCAGTTTCACCAAACCGCTGGAAGAAGAAAATATCGTTACCCAGGTCGATCACAAATTGATCGTGCCGCGTTCGGAATTGCGTAGCAAACATGCCGATTCTCATCTCGGTCATGTCTTCGATGACGGACCGCCGCCGACCGGTCTGCGTTATTGCATTAATTCCGCCGCCCTGCGGTTTGTTCCGAAGGAAGAACTGGAAAAACAGGGATACGGCAAATATAAATCGATTTTCGAAAAATAATCGATAAAGCTGATGAAACAAAAAACCCTTCTGCTGACAGCCGGACTTGCGTTGATTTTTGTTTCCTGCGTCGGAACGGATTTCATTAATGAACCTTCCCCTGACGCCGATCCGGCAAAACTGCGCATCGTCACTACCGTAACGGCCATCAGGGTTGACAGTATGCTGCAATTCCGGGTCGAGGCCGTCGAAGCGGATGGTAATATTAATACCGGCATCATGCCCCTTTGGCGTTCATCGGATTCTTCCATTGTCGGCATCACACCGGGCGGTCTCGCCACCGGACTGCAAAGCGGACAGGCCTGGGTACATGCTTACCTCCCGGGTTATACGGGCGATTCGCTGCTGCTGGGCGTGGTCGAAAATGAAACCGTGCTCGCTTCGATAATGATCAGCCCGCAATCCGCTGTTATCCGTACGGGAGATTCGCTCCAATTCAACGCCACGGCTTTTGATCTTTCCGGAAATGTAATCGACTCCGTTCAATTCAACTGGTCCGGCAGTAACGGCATGATTGTTTCAATAGACAGTTCGGGACTGGCCTTCGGAAAGAGCGGAGGCATGGCTGAAATAGTCGCCGCTGCACAGGGTGTGTTTTCCCTGCCGGCACAAATTGAAGTTCGGGACAGTGTACGCACCGGAAGCTTCGAATCCAACCCGGCCAACCGCTATGCAGTAAGCGGTTCGGTGCAACTCGGTTACGATCAGAATGGCGATCTGCTGCTGAAATTCGGCTCCGATTTTAAGACCGATAACGGTCCGGGCGTTTACATTTATCTGACCACGGCGCCGCACAGCCTGACACCCGATCATATCGAACTGGGCCCCATCCTTTCGGTAAACGGCGCGCAAACTTACACCGTACCTGCCGCTGTCGGACTGTTTCAGTATGATTACGTGCTGGTGCATTGTAAACCGTTCAACGTGCCCTTCGGCTCGGCACGACTGGAATAACAGAAAGGCGAGTGGATGCAATTCAATCCGGATAAGAAAAAATTCTTTGTAATAATTGTTTTGTTTTTTCTGTTGAATGCGCAGCTGTCTGCCGTCGGCTGGCCGCAGAAAAAAGGCCGTGCATGGTTCAAACTTTCGACACAAATTACTGTTGCCGATGAATTTTACGAACCCGGCGGGCACAAGGTACCCATAACAACGCTGGGTGACTATACGACCAGCCTGTACGGCGAGTATGGAATTACGGACGGGCTGACTGTTTTTGCCTACATTCCGTTTTTCAAGCGCATTACGCTGAACCGGCTGGAAGGCGAAACCAGCGGAATGGAATTTTTCCCCGGCGATGAAGTAAACGGATTTGCCGATTCGGATGTCGGTCTGCGCTACCGGCTGGCCGGACTGGGTGCAACCGTGATAAGCGGCACTTTTTTACTGGGCCTGCCCCTGGGCAATGATAATCAGAAAAACGGCCTGTACACCGGCGACGGCGAAATGAACCGGATGCTGGCCCTGGAAGTCGGTCATTCTTTCCACCCGGCGGCGATGTTCGCCACCCTGACACTGGGATTTAATAATCGTGTTAACGGCTATTCCGACGAAATCCGCTACGGTTTTGAACTGGGCTATTCACCCGGCGCCCGCTGGCTTTTGATTTTTCGGGCCGGCGGTATCGAACCCCTGCGCAACGGTGTTGATGAAACAAAAGGTGGTTCGGGCGGTTTATTCGCCAACAATCAGCAATATCTCTCCTTCGGTCCCGAGATTAACTACCGTATTACCGAGCAGGTTGGGATCAGCCTGTCAGCCACATCGGCAACCCATGCGGAGAACGTCGTATCGGCGGTATCCTACGGGGTGGGGGTTTTTTATAGTTACTGAGTTTTTCGAAAGATGCTGGATACTGGATGCTCAATAGAGTGGTGCGTTTTTATCATGTAATGGTTTCAAGGCAGCTCTTTCAATTTGTTTAATTCTTGTCATCCTTTCGTTCTCTTTGAAAATCATAAATTAATAGTTATCTTCCTGTAAATGAATTACAAAAGCTTTGAAGTCTGGAAATTAGCGCGAAAATTAGTGATCGAAATCCACGAGATGACATTGAATGATTTGCCTAAATTTGAAATGTACGAAACAGGCAATCAGATCAGACGTTCCATAAAATCTGTTAAAGCAAATATTGTCGAAGGTTACTGTAGACGAGAATATAAAAATG
>JAJRVZ010000102.1 GCA_024277055.1 Calditrichota bacterium | reverse complement strand
TATTCTAAAGGAGTTTATTTTAATGGTGGCTGGGATGGTACTACAAGTGTATTTTATAAAATTTATTCTAATAGTTTTTATGATACTCTAACAACTCTGTTTCCGGATACTAAGCTATTGATCATGCCGGATGATGGTGCAATTGCATCTAGTATTTATTATACACATTTTCCTTATTATTATTTATCTATTTTCCGTATTGATTCAAGTGGTGTATTTATTTGGGGCGATGATGGAATCCTAATTTCTGATACACTTGGGACATATTATGATGAGGGAGAATATGTTTTTGATGGTGTTGATGGTTGCGTAATAAGTTGGAGAGATTTTAGAACCGGTGAAAGAAAAACTTATATTCAACGAATTAACATATCAGGTGAAAAATTATGGAATGAAGAAGAAACCATCGCCGGTAAACATTTGATATTTGACGGAATTGACGGTTTTTATTTATTTAATATTATAACAGAAAATGATACAGATAAATATTATGTGAGTCATATTGATACAAGCAGTAAATCCACCTGGACTCCGGATTCTGTTTTGTATGATATTTCACCGCACACACAGCAACCAAGCTGGTTATTTGTAGGCAATATTTTAAACAGTGATAATAGTATATATCATATTTGGCTGGAATTACAAGGTGCACCCAATAGGGGTGTTTTTTGCCGCAAGATAAACCTAGATGGCAGCATTGGAGGCGTTACCAACATCCAGGTTATTGATCCAATTAATATACCGGCAAAATTTGAATTAATTTCCGTATATCCTAATCCTTTCAATTCGCAAGTCTCAATTGAATTAAATATTTTACAAACTACTGAAATAAAAATAGAAGTATTTAATATTTCGGGTCAATTAGTTCGAACACTTTATGAAGATAATATACAACCAGGACAAAAAGTGATTAAATGGAACGCTAACAATACTTCAGGTAGTGAAATAAGCGGCGGAATTTATTTTATTTCCATATCAAATAATTCAAATAGGATTATTTCTAAATCGATTCTTTTAAAATAGGAAGTGCAGGATGAAAAATCTCAAATTGAACTGGATACTAATCATTTTGATTATATTCTGCAATTTTGTTTATGGGATTTATATTAAAGAAAGTGATTATTCCACGTTTGTCCAACCTAATCATTCATATCAATTTCAGGCAAAATGGCTGCAATGCGGTTTTATTGTATGGGCGGAAACCGATGAAGGTTATTCAATTGTTAATGATAATGAGGGTTCCTGGACTTATGCGGATAAAGATGCTCAAGGAAATTTAATTGCAACAGAGTACAAGGTGGGCTGGTCTAATCCTAAACAACTAGAAATTGAAGAATTCTTACAGCCTGATGAAACCATACTGGAACAATCGGCACAGGAGTATGAAGAAATGCAGGATGAGTTTGTCGCGGAACCTGTATATGGTGATATGTCTGTAGGTGTAATTTTAATAGAATTTGCTGATGCAGATTATAATTTTGATGCATTAGGTGGCTTTAAAGATTTTATAGCAGGTGGCGATACTTCATGGTATTCAAATACAGATTTTGACAGTATATTTTTTTCAACCGATTATTACTATCAATCTCCGGAAGGTACTGAAACCTACGGCAGTGTAAATGATTATTACAAAGAAGTTTCTTATAATCAGTATTGGCTTAGTGGGAGAATATTAAACAGTATTGATATCGGAACAGGACGTTATAAATGGTTGCGAGCAGATTCAATAAAAGGATATTATAATAGTCAAAATGGTTTAGACCCATTATTTGTAGATGAAGCATATCTAAAAGCAAAAGCAGCTCATAATGCTGATCCTGGGAATTTCGCCGATCCGGACGATTTTGAAAGATTGATAGTAGTTTATGCAGGTATATTGGGAGGAGGTATGCTTCATCCATTTGTACTAAATACAGGATTGAAAGGTAATAAAATCACTCGTTACCCTACACAGCAAAGTGATGACGTATTTATGAAAATAGGAACAATTTGCCATGAATTTGCCCATACTTTAGGATTACCAGATAAATATCCCAGATATAATGATGTGAATATTAGTTTCTGGGGTCTAATGGCAGATGCATATACTGTTAAGTCCTGTCCTACACACATGATATCCTCCAGTAAGTTATCATTAGGATGGATTTATCCTGATACACTAAGAAATAATACAAATGTGATTTTGCATCCTTATGAAAACAATCCATATACAGCTGCAAAAATAATTCCAATTGAAAGTAGTCGTGAGGAGTATTTTATTATAGAGAACAGAAGAGAAAAGGGCTTTGACAAATCACTTCCAGGCTTTCCATTGGCTGGCACCACAGAACAAGATGACGGTGGTGTATTGATTTGGCATGTCATTGATGGTAGAGATTATCTTGAGTATGATCATTCATTATTATTACATAGTCCAAAGAATGATTTTCCACAACCAGGAAGAACCATATTTTATCCCTTTTCAATTCCTTCAAGTGACGGTTATGAGCCGGGACCGGATGGAGAAAAAATACTTGCGTCTGGCGTATCTTTGGAAAATATAAGTGAAAGTTCAATTGATTCCACTGTTACTTTTGATGTTCAATTAAACAAATGGGCAGGTAAAATAAACTACAAAAAATCATGGAAAGATACAATAAACATTGTTGGTGATATTGAAATAAACACCCGTCCTCTTGCAGGCCAACCTACAAAATTTTCTGAACGCTCTTTGAATATTTATCCAAAGACTAAAATAATGATTTCCCCATCGGACGGAAAAAATCTTGGCAATAATGCTACAAAAGTTGAGTTTATTGTCAATGGTTACGTAGAAGCCATGGGCAAGCCGGACAGCCTGATAGAATTTATCAGCGCTGCCGCTTCGCCGTCCGCCGGGGACTGGGAAGGCATTATTTCCCAGGGGTCCGCATATTTTGACGACGTCTCGTTCCTGTCAAATACAATAGTAAAACATGCGATAAACGGAATCGTTTTCGACGGCGAAAATGTGGCAGTTGTAATTGACAGTTCGTCAACCTCGGATTGCTCCGGTTATGGATTAAAAGCCATCAATCAATCACAGCCCACAATATCAAACAGTTCAATATTCAATTGCACCCTGGATGGTTTTCGTATTGATGAATCCTGGCCAACCGTTGATAATAATGAGATTACCACCAACCGTCATGGCCTTTATATGTATTACACGAACAATGCTCAAAACCAGCCGCTGGTCACAAATAACAATATTCATGATAATTCCCATACCGGTATTTACCTTTATGAATCATCACCGGCTATTCGTGACAATGATATCGGCAAACAATCTTACGGCCTTAATTGCCGTAATAATTCCTCACCCTATCTTGGTGACGGTCATTTTGAAGGCAACAATAATATTTACGATAACGACTCTTACGGAATCTACGCCTGGATAAATTCCAGCCCCTTCCTGGGTGACGAAAACTGGGAGGTTGGAGGAGGAGACAATGTTTTTACCGGTAATCGTTATAATGTTTATGCCAACAATCACTGCGGTATTATGGCGGAAAATAATTACTGGGGCAGCAACCCGCCGGACGCCGACTTGTTTCGCATGTACAACAGTTCATGGATAGACTATACGCCTTGGCTGCCCTTTGCGCCAGCCAAAACAGGCGGTATTAAAAACCTTGCAGTAAAGAACGGTCCTGCAAAGGACGACACAGAAATTTATGATCCCCGCTGGTCAATCCGCAATAAAATACGCTTTGCCCGTGCACTGGTCAGGAAAAACCAAACGCAACCAGCATTGCGGATCTGTCGAAATATTGTCTCGTCTTACCCGGATTCACTGGCTACGATTCAGGCGCTGGACGTGCTGTATGAAATTAGCCGCAGGGATAATCTAACAACTTCTTTTTTTACCACCTGGCTGGATTCTTTGGGTCAGGACGCAACGGCAGCGCCGGTCAATGGTTTTGCGGCATTGTTGTCTTTTGGTTTCGACCGTGATACTCGCATCAGTCGCTTGGACAATCTGATAAGCCGGGCCGGCAATTCAGAAATTGCGGAATTTGCCTTGTTTCAGAAATTTATGTACTACCTCAACGATAAAAATGATTTACAGGCTGCAAGTGAAATTTCAGTTCTTCTCGACATTCGTTTCCCGGAATCCGAATCGGCGCTGGAAGCGCACATGCTATTGGGAGATGTTATTTGGAAAACAAATGCAGGCCTGGCAAAGCATGACGTAACCGGCACGGAATTACCCGAACAATCTGAATTGGAAGGCATATTCCCGAATCCGTTCAATCCGTCTACCTCAATTCGATATGCCCTGCCGCGGATGGTACAGGTGAGTGTTTCCATTTACAATACTCTTGGCCAACGTGTGAAAACGTTAGAAATTCCGCAACAAGCAGCTGGCAGACATGAATTGATTTGGGACGGAAAAGATGACAACGGCCGCGCGCTGCCCAGCGGGATGTATGTTTACCGCTTCGAGGCAAAACCGGTTGCTGAGGATAGTAAAAACTTTTCAACTGAGGGAAAAATGTTGCTGATTCGGTGAAGATTGAATTGGATAAAAATGGAATATATTAGAAACGACTAATTTAATAAGCTATGTATAAGGAATCGTTCATAATTCCGCATACCGTCGATGAGGCGTTGGCAGCAGCCGGCAATTTGCAGGGAGATTACCGCTATTTTGCCGGCGGTACCGATATTCAAATCTACTACAAGCAGGGATTGATCGCCGAAAACAGTATCATCGATCTCAACGAAATTGCCGAACTGAAAAGCATCGGATTTGAAAACGGGCAATTGAAAATAGGCTCGCTGGCAACACTGGATGAACTGGCCCGCTCGAAGCCGGTGCAGGATCATTTTTCGCTGATCAAAAACGCGGCGTTGTCCATCGCCACGCCGGTGATCCGCAAAACGGCCACCGTTGGCGGTAACCTGCTGGTAAAAAACCGCTGCAATTTTTATAATCAGTCGGAGGACTGGCGCATTGCCGTCGGTTCGTGTCTGCGCGATCAGGGCGATATCTGCCGCGTTACCGGCGGCAAAAACAAATGTTTTTCGCGAAACGTCTCGGACCTGGCCCCGGCGCTGATTGCATTGAATGCGACGGTTGCCCTTCAAAACCGGGAACAAACATTCACCGTTCCGCTGATTGATTTGTACCAGCCCGACGGCATCAACAATCATAATCACCTGGAAAAAGACGCCATAATTACCGCCATTTCCATTCCACGGAAAAAACACAAATGGTATTTCCGCAAGCTGCGTTTGCGCCGCAGTCTGGATTATTCATCGTTGACCGTAGCCGCCGTGATGGATACTGAAAATGAACTGCACGTCTGCATCAATGCCATGTCCATGGCGCCGGTGTTGATCCGCGGCCTGTTTACAGATTTCACATTGGAGCAACTGCAAAAGACCGCGGCGAAAGAATGCAAAACGGTTGATAATGATCTGCTGCCATTAAAATACCGCCGTGAAATGTTGAAGGTATATCTGGATGAAATGTGGCAGTCATTGACTAAGTAAAAGTGATTTCAGCAATGGGAAAAAGTGTGGTAATAAGGATAGTCCCGGACCGTATAAGAAAGTAATTGGAATGCAAAATAGAATTCGAATGGCAGTGAAAAATTTTCCTTATATTAGGAAAAAATTAGCCTCTTGGGAGAGGGCGGCTAATATATATGTTAGCATTTAAGAAGAGAGAATAATATGAAAAAGGTCTGGTTAATTATTATTATAACTAGTTTACTAATGAGTTGTCAAAAAATTGATGGAAAGTGGAAGGGCTATTTTCAATATCAACATTGGGCCTTTAATTTTTTAATGATTGAGAGGAATGGTACAATTTCTAGCTCAGGCACAATTAATGAAAATGCGTCAATTAAATTGACAGGTACCGTTAATAATAAAAACATTTCAATCATATTTGAGACAAAACGCCACAAATATAATTTTACTGGTCGGATAATTAGTAATTCAGAAATTAAAGGGGATCTTAATGGCTATTCATTAACCTTTACAAAAATTGATTAAATACAAATATTATTTGAAATGTCAACAAATTGCTTAAAGGGAAACGGACAACGTGGCATGAAATTCAAAGTTTTCGTATTCTGAAAGCAAATAAATAAATCAAAGGTAGTGGTTAAACGTCGCTCCAATTAGCCTAAACCATTAGCAAGTAAAAAATAAACATAAAAAAATAATTCTTAATATGAAGTTTCTAAAAAAAATATTTGAATCCGCTATACTACAATGGTCACTAGCACTAATAATACCTCAAATATTAGCCTACTTTTCTGGTCTTTGGGAATATATCGCTCATAAACTACTTGCCGTTGAAGATATCACGATAATGGTAAAAATATTATTGATGCTACTACTCCTACTTCTAATGAACTCATTTTGGCTCCTTTATCAATTATATCCTAAATTTATTCGTAATAAATATAAATTCGATGATAGATTAGGAATATATTTCCACAAGAAAACAAATCAGAAAGTATGCCACAAATGTTTGAATGAAAAAATACCTAGAATATCCCCAGTTCAAAATTTCGGCAACGAGCATCTTTGTGGATATTGTAAATCATCATTTGATAATCCCGATTTTAAAATTGACATAATTAAAACTGACATAGATTGATTTGCTAACTATTATATCAAGCAGTCGGCTTAATACCTACATTATTACAATCTTTATACTATTATGTCGCCGCTGCTTATACACGTTATGTAGAGACAAACAAGATGACCAATATTGAGCAGTTCATACGCGACCTTAACCAGGCCTGGTTAGACGGCCGTTATGATGATCTATATGACTATTATGACCCTGCCGTCGTCATGCTTCCCCCGGGCTCAGACACGCCCGTCGTGGGTATCGGGCCGCTGGTTGAAAGTTACAGGCAGTTCGGTTCAAGCGCTACGCTACACAAGTTTGATATTACAGAGATCACGCTTTACAGCTGGAATAATTTGACCATGTGTCACCTGAAGTTCGAGGTGGATTATGAGATCGAATCCGGCCGCTTCCGGGAAGAAGGACTGGATATCTATGCTATTAACTCTTCCGGCATTAAGCCCAAAGTGGTCTGGCGTACGCAGCTTGCGCTGCAGGCAAACGTTTGATACGCATCCGACAAAAAAGACAATACCATTAATAATGATCTGCCGTCGTAGAAATACCGCCGCGAAATGCCGTCGGTGTAACCGGAAAGAGCTGCGGGGGTCAATCTGTTTGTCGGCGGTATTTACCTGTCCCTGAATGAAACCGGGACAGCCTCATTGACTTCAGGGCTAAATACTGACAGACTATCCGAACTAAATACCTATCATACCGGGCTTATTTGCCTGTCCGGGGATATTTATTTTCTTCCCGGTTTTAAGGCTTTCACCATTTGGGATTTAGGGTCAGAAACCATCCGGGCCGGGTTAACCTACGGTTATTACCCCTTCGGTTTTCGCCGGCTGAAACAGAGGCCGGACCAGGTATTGTCAATGGCACTGATTTTGAAATCAACAAAACCCCGTTGCAGGCCAAAAGCGCGGACATCAGCCTGGGTCAGATCGGTTTTTGCCCCGCTGGATTTTTTCGGCCAGATCAGCCAGATGCGCCCGCCATCCGCCAGTGAAGATGCTGCGGTCGGGAATTGCTTCTCGAGCGCCTGTCCGGATGCGTTAAACTGCAAAACGATGCTTACGTTGCTTGCATGGGATGTATGAAATTCGACCTTCCCGGGCAGCGGCTGCAGCAGGTCGTAAATGTTATCCGGCGGAGACAACAGCAGAATTTTCGACCCCTGTTTAATGCCCAGTTTTTTCGGCAGCGGTGTTCCGGAATATCCGGCGAAGGTGTCCGGTACAACGGGCGTTTCCGGTTTACGCGTCAACGCTTCGGTTATTCCGGCGGGTAAATTTTCCACGCTGCAATAAACGGCATCCGGCAACAGTTCTTTGATTTTTGCCGATTTCAACGAATCGCCTTCAATAAAAACCAGCGCACTGAACCGGGTGGCTTTCTGTTGACGCAGCCAGATGGCCACATCACGACCATGGGACGGCAACCGGCGCAGATCGATAACTATCACTTCCGGCGTCCGGGTTTTAATGCGCTCCCGGGTTTCTTTTCCGGCTGTTGAAAATTCAACCACCCGGTGGCCCTTCCCGTTCAGCAAGGATTTTATTTCCCTTCCCGCACTTTCATTCCATTGGACCAGCAAAACTGTGCTCATATATCCGTTACCTCAGCTGACAATTAATCCGTTTCTGATAAAACACCGGCCGGAATCCGGTGTGCAATAAATCATATGACCGTATCGTTCCTGTCTGAAAATAAAAATATCCTTCCACCGTCACGGGAGGAAGGATAATACTTCGCGGTTTATCGGAAATGCATGCTTATTTGATCAGTACAATTTTACGGGTTCCGGTGTAGGAACCGGCCTGCATACGCACCAGGTAAACTCCCGATCCGAATGATGATGCATTCCAGACCACCGAATGTCTGCCGGCCTGTAAGGACTCATGCAGCAGGTTGTGCACCAATCGGCCGGCGGTATCATAAATATCAATGGTTACCTGTGCCTTCCGCGGTAAATCGAAATTGATCTGCGTGACCGGGTTGAAAGGATTGGGGAAATTCTGTTGCAGGGCGAAGCGTACCGGCAGCAGACCGTCCGTATCCGATTGCGATTGCAGGTAGTTTTCCGTACCGGCTAGAATGTGAAAGTCCCTTTGCGGTGTATTTTTCACCAGTATCTCAATATGTGGATTGCCGCTCAGGTCGTATCTCCTGCCGGTATATTCGTCCACCAGCACAAGCCGGAAATCCTGCCGAACCGAACCGATGCCTTCGAATTGTAAGGAAAATTTTTCGCTGCCCTCTTTTACGCGGGTGGTAAAATCCCAGCGTAATCCATCTGCCCCGGTTGAACGTACGTCGGCAATGAGAGACCGGTTATTTAATTCCGGTAATTCGTCAAACAGGATCTGAACCTGATCGCCGACACGCGGCGGATGTACCAGGTCGAAAGAATCGTAACCATCGAGTGCACCGGTTTTCTGTCCCAGAAAATTGAAATGGGTGTTGGAGTAGCCATCATCCGCAATAATCCGCACCAGCCATTCATGGCCGGCATTTTGATCGGTGCTGTATTTTGCCGCGGGTTTGGACAACCCTTCCCTCTCCGGGTTCAGGTAAAGCGTCGTAGCAATCGGCGAAAATACTGCATATCCTTTCCACGGCTCGAATCCGGAAAAATTTAAAGACCAGCTGCCGTTAAATTCCCAAATACTGAGATTTGCGGGCGGATCTGTATAAAGGCTGTCAAACGGGATATTATAATAATAGGGACTACCGACCAAAGTCCATGAATTCGTCGGCAGGTCAATTGTAAACCAGTCAAGTGTTGAATAAGTGTGGCCCGAACCGGTTTCAAACGCAACACTCGGTTCCGTTGTTATAAAAAACCATGCCTGTCCGGGTAGCAGATTCCCGAAATTCGGAAATTCAATCAGGGCATCGTTATTTGCAGAAAACCAGCGGAAACGCGTCGGGTCGTAATCACCAAGATTATTCCGGTTTAAAAAGGCTTGTGGAGATTTATTGTCCATGATGAACGGAATTGAAAACAACCTGTAATTGGATACGTCGCTTCCGGAAGGAAACGCCCACGGGCTGGCGATGCCGTTGGCAATAAATACTTCAACATCGTTGGTGTCGGTTCGCGCAATATTGGCAAAATTATCTTCGGCTTCAATATATAATTCAATGCTGCGCGGGCCAATTTCCGTGCCGGGAATTATTCCCACAAAGCTATCGCCACCGGTATTATTCATGTCAATTTCAATGAAATTGTGTGCGCCTCCCTGCCGGTAAAACAGGCTAACTCTGGACAGACCGGTATTATCGGCAACACCAGCGCTTACCGGTAAATCCTGACCGAATTGAATATTGTAATTGTAATCCAAACTGAAAATATTCGGACGGGTAAAATCACCAATGCTGAAAACATTGTCGCTGACATCGAAAATGCTTGGGCTGGATACACTGGAGATTCTGACAAGGCACCGATCGGAAGCGGTGGCGGGAATTTGCCAGTTGTAAAAACCGCCGGAGGCCGAAACCTGATCCACGATATTCAGCCAACTGGTCCCGTCATCTAGTGAATATTGAAGTTTAACCTGCACAATTCCACTTGAATTCCAGGATATATTATAGAAACTTCCTATTTCCAGTCGCTCTCCGCCATTCGGGCGTATCAGCGATACCGAACCGGAGGGATTGATGGTAAAACTGCCCGGGGTCGGAAATGAAGATCCCTGGAAGGAGTTATCGATGGCCTGAACGCTCCAGTAATAGGTTCCGGCGTCCAGTAAATTAAGAACCCATTCCAGTCGTTGACCGACATTTCCGGGCGCCGCCACACGGCGTTTACCGGATGTCGGTTGTGCCATGGGGTTCATAATATCACTGATACTCGGCGCCGTTCCGACACGAAGGTTATAGGTCAGCGCGGCATTGTTCTGGTTCGGATCGGAAGCCCCGTTCCAGGTCAGGGTAACCCGGTTCCCGGAAACACTCTGGGTGACGATCGTGGGCGCGGAAGGTAAGGCGTTGGATACAGCCGATAAATTAACATAAAAACCGGTTCGGGAAACAACACCGGATAAACCTGTTACCAGCAGGTCAAGATCTTGGTCGCTGTCTCCGTCGGCAAAAGCGATAGAGGATGAAGAAACATTCAGTAATGTTTCACCGCTCTCCACAAAGGTTCCCGCATCGTTACGGAAAAGGGCTGTGAATCCACCGGAACCGGTCCCGCCGGTGACCGCCAGGTCCAGGTCTCCGTCGTTGTCGTAATCTACAAGCGCCAGATCGCCGTCACTGACGCCGGTGACAACTATGGGGAATTCACTGAAATCGGTAAAATTGTTGCGGTAAAATACAGTGGCCCGTTCCGCAGGACTCACGGACCGATCGATACCCGAAACGACAAAATCCTGATCCCCGTCGTTGTCGAGGTCCCCGATATCGATGGCGCTTTGCTGCAGCGGCCGGAATGCCATGCCGCTGTTATTGAAAGCCGTGCCGTCATTGCGCATAATCATAGTTGCAGCCCCCGCCGGCAGTAATCCACTGATGATGAGATCGAGATCACCGTCATTGTCATAATCAAACCACCGGGCGTCACCGTCGGTAAATCCGGGGATGCCGGTTACGGCTGCCGGTAAGCCGTTAAACAGTCCTGCGCTGTTAATATAAAGAGTGCTTATTGTTGTACCGCCATCGTCTTCACCGGCGGCGAAAAGGTCGGTGTCACCGTCGTTATCAACATCCGCCCACGCGAGTGTGCCTTTTTTAATACCGGTTAAACTCTGAACCAGATCGAATCCGCTTCCGGTATTTCTCCATATCTGACACACACCGGTACTGATTTCGGTTCCGCATATGGCCAGATCGACGAGTCCGTCGTTATCGAAATCAGCCAGATCGATATCCGAGTTTACAAGCCCCGGAATAATGGTCGAAACTTCGGTGAAAACAAACGCATCGTTGACATAAACCGCGGTTGCCGGCGTAGTCCCGTCATCCAGTAAACCGGTGAGTATAATGTCCATATCGCCATCGTTGTCCAAATCGGCCCATACACCATCACCATCGCTTACATTAATCAGTGCTGTGCTGTTTTCCTCGTAAAGTTGGGCCATGCCTGTTGCAGTGAGAAAAAATACGGAAAGTATTAACAAACTGGATTTCATTTTATTATTCCCTTTGAATGGCATTCATTAAAAAATATGTCGGCTAATTCGAAGGAGGCCATATCGTGCCCGGATCGGGTAAAACGGACGGGGTATCACCACCACCGTCATCGCCGGAAGAAGTCCCGAGTAATATGGCGGCACCGGCACCGGCAGCCGCTACTCCCAGTCCAACCCACAACCACGGGAACCCGCCGCCGGTATCGGCTTCGACTTCCTTCGCGGCGTTGCGACCGGCAAGCCGGTTGGCGGCGATTTTTAAGACATCAAGCAAACCGTCCACGTCGCCTTTATAGTCTTCACTGACGGTTCGGAGAATTTTTCCGGTTTCCACCTGAATGATACGCAGATCAAGAGTATAGGTTTGCCCGATTTTTCCGATGCTGCCGCCGATCATTGCCTGTACACCGAT
>JAJRVZ010000101.1 GCA_024277055.1 Calditrichota bacterium | reverse complement strand
GCACCGAGTACCGGATCACAGCTGAAAACGGAGAGAACCGGTTTTTTGAAATGGCGGTTTTTCCGGTTTTTGATCGTCAAGGCAAGATCGAATCGGCCATAGAAATTGCCAGCGAAATCACCGAACGTAAACGGCTTGAATCGGAAATTCTGCAATCGGAAAAGATGGCTTCACTGGGGCAGATAGCAGCCGGGGTTGCTCATGAAATTCGTAACCCCCTTACCGGAATCCGGCTGGGGTTGAATTCATTGAGCAGAAGTGTAAAAGAAAATCCACGCGACCTTGATGTTATCGAAAGCATTTCAAAAGATATCAGCAGGCTGGACAGAGTGCTGTCGCAACTGCTGGATTTTGCCCGTAAAAAAGAGCCGGAGAAGGAAATGCAGAATATAATACCGGTTATAATTGAAACAATCGGCCTGCTGGAGAAAGAAGCTGTCGCCCGGAAGGTAAAGATCAACCTGGAAAAAACAGATGAGTGTCCGCCCGTATATTTTGACCGCGACCAGATGAAACAGGTGTTTCTGAATATTATGCTCAACGCTTTGCAGGCAATGCCCGATGGCGGAGAACTGAATATTTCGCTTCAGGAGGTTGAAAAACCGGCAGCCGGAATTACGATTGGTTTTTCCGATACGGGAGTTGGAATGAACAGTGATCAATTACGCCGGATATATGATCTGTTTTATTCAACAAAGAAAGAGGGTACCGGCGTCGGCTTAACGGTGTCTTATAAAATCATTCGCGAACACGGCGGTCAAATTGAGGTAAGCAGCACCCGGGGTAAGGGAACCGTGTTCAATATATTCATTCCGAAAACATTCAACGCTACATTATGACTGCAACCAAAAATCTTAAAATACTCATTGTCGATGATGAAGAAAATATCCGTAAATTTCTTACAATGCAGCTGAATGAGCACGGTTATAAAGCGGCGGCTGTGGAAAATGCGGAAAAGGCTTTGAAATATCTTGCAGCCAACCTGGTTCATCTGGTAATTCTCGATTATAACCTTCCCGGAATGAGCGGTCTGGAAATGCTTCGAACCCTGCGTCAGAGTGGTGACAAAACCGCTGTGATAATGATTACCGCCTATGGTGAATTGAAAACAGCCGTGGAAGCGATGAAACTGGGCGCCAGTGATTATGTGACCAAACCTTTTGATTTTGATGAAATAGCCCTGGTTATTGAAAAAACCATCCGGCTGCTGCGTCTGGAAACACGTCTGGAACTATTCGAACAGCAAAAGGACCACGCCGGTCTGGGAGAAATGATCGGTAACAGCAGGGTGATGAACGAAATATACCGTAAAATAAAAAAAGTTGCCCGGAATTCGGCTGTTACCGTTTTAATAACCGGTGAAAGCGGTACCGGAAAGGAACTGGCGGCGAGGGCGATACATGAACTGAGTGATCGCAACAGGCAACCTTTTGTACCGATCAATTGTTCCGCCATTCAGGAGACGTTGCTTGAAAGTGAGTTGTTCGGATACGAAAAAGGCTCTTTCACCGGGGCGGCGGCGCGAAAACGCGGGCTGTTCGAAGTCGCTGACGGAGGAACAATCTTTCTCGATGAAATCGGTGATATGCCGCTGAACCTGCAGGCTAAAATTCTGCGTATTTTACAGGATAAATTTGTTCGCCGGATCGGCGGACATATTGCCATTCCCGTAGATGTGCGCATTATCGCAGCTTCAAACAAAGACCTTGAACAGCAGATGAGACAGGGCAGTTTCCGGGAAGATCTCTATTATCGTCTTAATGTCATCCCCATGCATTTACCCCCGCTGCGGGAAAGACAGGGAGATGTTCTGTTGCTTACCAATCACTTTCTTTAAGCATTCTCAAAGGAATTCAGAAAACCGACGCCCATACTTACCCGCGCTGCGCAACAATGTCTGGCTGCCTATCCTTTTCCGGGCAATATCCGTGAACTGAGAAATCTGATAGAGCGACTGATAATTCTGGAAGATAATCCCCTGATAGATGTTCACCATTTACCGGTGGAAATCAGTGCGGAAAAGCCCGGTGTGGAAAGCGGTGAAGCCGAGTTCCATGATTTCAGAAAGGCCAAACGGCAGGTAGTGTCCGCCTTTGAAAAGGAGTACCTGGCCAAACTGTTGCAGAAGAACGGGGGGAATGTCAGTGCCGCCGCCAGGGAGGCGGGCATGCAGCGGAGCGCATTACAACGTCTGCTGCGCAAGTATACGATCAAATCAGATACCTATCGCTGAAATCAACGGCTGTGTTGCATTAATTTTTTCATTTTTTCAATCCGTTCGGCCAGCGCGTCATCTTTTCTCATCTGATTTTCAATTACTTTATGGGCATATAAAACGGTTGCATGATCACGTCCGCCGAAGTGCAGGCCGATGACCGTTAATGAAAATTCCGTTAATTCCTTTGCAAGATACATGGCAACCTGCCGGGCAAAGGCAATTTCCTTTTTCCGGTTCTTTTTGCGGAATGCTTCTTCCGGTACGCCGAAAGATTTGGCAGTCACCTGGATAATCTGGTCGATGGAAAGAGATTTGCCGGTGGGTTTGCCTATTTCCGTCACAACGTTTTTCGCCAGTTCAATGGTCGGTTCGGTGTGTGTCAGCAGAACCATGGCCATCATGCGCGTCAGTGCTCCTTCCAGTTCGCGTACATTACTTTCAAGATTCATAGCCAGAAAATCGACGATTTCATTATCGATGGAAAGGCCGTTTTCCTCACATTTTTTCTGCAGAATCGCCGTACGGGTTTCCAGGTCCGGAATCTGAATATCCGCAACCAGTCCCCATTTAAACCGTGACACCAGGCGCTCTTCAAGGAAACTCAATTCATTAATGGGCCGATCGGAAGTGAGCACGATCTGTTTTTTTTGCTGGTGCAACTGGTTGAAAATATGAAAAAACTCTTCCTGGGTTTTTCCCTTGTTTGAAAAAAAGTGTATATCATCGATCAGCAACACATCGATCGAACGGTAGAATTGAGAAAAATCGTAGATTTTATTCTGTTGAATCGAATTGATGAAATGGCTGGTGAACTGCTCGCTGGAAGCATAATATACTTTTTTCTCCGGGCTTTTGGAGAGCACATGATTGCCGATTGCCTGAATAAGATGCGTCTTGCCCAGTCCGGTGCCGCCGTAGATGATAAGCGGATTGTAGGCCGTACTGCCGGGAGCATCGGCAACGGCCTGGGCTGCCGCGGCGGCGAAGCGGTTGCTGTCTCCGATAATAAAATTGTCAAAGGTGTAGTTTGCATTCAGATTGCTGTTATGGCGTCCAGCCCGCTCTTCCAGCTCTACGGGTTTCTGGATCATGGATTCGGTATAGGGTGAATAGGGCTGGTTTTGCTGGACGTCAAAAACAATTTTGACCTGGTTGCCGGCAATCTGTGCCACTGCATCTTTAATCAGTTTCATGTAATGGTTTTCAAGCCACTCGCTGAAAAATTTGCTAGGGACTTCCAGTCTGAGTGTATGGTCGAACATTCCGATGGCTTTCAGGGGGGTGAACCACGTTTGAAAGCTTCGGGCGTTCACATTGTCCCTGATAACATTCAGGCTTTCAGCCCACAGGGATTCGTGATCCGAAAAAGAACTTTTTGCTGCAACCTCTGCATTCATGTACCTGCTTCCTCTTACTCGGGCAAGAAACTTATAAACAATTATATTATTTGAGCTTATTAAGCCCTAACCAGTTCATTTTTAAAAGCTTATTACTTCTCTTTCCAAATGCTATTGCTTTGTAACCTCAAATAACACAATGAGTTACAAAATATTATATATTTATGGAAAACTTTGCTGTTCGCTGGGTTGATGAGGTCGGCCTGTGAATATTTAAAAGTTATTCACAAGTTATTCACATTCGTCTCACCTCCTCTTTCATTTTACGAAGGCAAAATTAAGAATCAAGTTTTGTATCTAAAAAAAACTATTCTTTCGTATTTTTGTTAAGCTATTGTCCACTGCTGACATGTAATCTATTTTTGCCGGTGAGCCGTTCAACGGTACTATGCTGTAAACGCGAATCAACTTTGAAGCCGGTTATAATAATTTGCTGAATTTTTCATACCGTGCAATCTGCTGAATAAAAAACACGATGAATATTCGCCTTTGAATTCAGATCAATCCTGTTTCCATGTTTCATGTAACACGCGGGATAATTTTAGATTTTTCCGGTACTTCCTGAGAATCAAAATAACGCTTGACTTATTCTTTTCATCCTCCCTATTTTTAGCCTTTGGTAAACGGAGGGCGAAATGAAAAAAGAGATTATTAATTCTGAAAAAGCACCGGCGCCGATCGGGCCCTATAATCAGGCCGTAAAGGCAGGCGGTTTTCTATTCACTTCCGGGCAAATAGCCCTTGATGCGGAAAGCGGTCAGCTGATCGAGGGAGGTATCGAGGAACAGGCTAGAAAAGTGCTGGATAATTTACTGGCGGTATTGAAAGCCGCAAACGCCGACTTCAATTCTGTCGTGAAAACCACAATCTTTTTAAAGGATATGAATGACTTTGCTGCCGTAAATTCGGTTTATGCAGAATATTTTACGGATTCAGCACCGGCTCGTTCGACGGTCGAAGTTGCCCGGTTACCGAAGGATGTGCTGGTTGAGATCGATTGTATCGCCATAATTCAGTGATTGATTCAGGGAGCGGTGCTTTGTCAAATTATTTTTTTATCGTTAATCCGGCTGCCTGCAGGGGGAAAGGAGCCCGAACCGGTGAAGCGTTGAAACAGCTGGCTCGCGATTACGGTCTGGATTTTGACCTTCAGGTCACTTCCGGTCCCAAGCGGGCGATTGAAATGGCCCGAAATGCAATCGGCAAATTCGAGCATATCGTTGCCGTCGGCGGTGACGGAACAATTAATGAAGTGGTAAACGGAATTGGGGAAACGGGGGTCAGGTTAGGAGTAATTCCAGTTGGAAGCGGGAATGATTTCGTGAATGCGATCGGCATACCAAGAAAACTTCAACAATCGCTTAAAACGTTAACCGGGGGAAACACCAGGAACCTTGATCTCGGTAAGGCGGGGCATCACTATTTTGCCAACGGTCTGGGGATCGGCTTCGACTCCTGGGTGGTCGAGCAGGCATTGAAAGTTAAAAAATTACGCGGCAGCCTTATTTACCTGTATTCCGTCTTGCGGACGATCTATTCCTATTCGCCGCCGATTATGCACCTGGCGTTCTCTGATACTGTCATTGATGACAAACTGTTCATGGTGACGGTTGGCAACGGGGTGAGTATGGGCGGCGGTTTTAAACTTACTCCGGAAGCAATTATGGACGACGGATTGTTCGATGTAAATATTATTTCAGAATTAACAAAACCGGAGATATATCAAAATTTGTTAAGGGTGTACGCCGGTACCCATACCAGAATGAAGCAGGTGACCACGGCGCGTACCGATTCAATCAGCGTGCGTTCCGATGAAGGGTTTGCCGCCCATGTAGACGGTGAACTGATTTCGCTAAAACTGCATGAACTGGATGTTCAACTAATCCCAAAGGCGCTTCAAGTTGTCGCACCGATTTAAGTTTATTATTATATCGTTCTTAGTCTGGAGCGCAACCGTTTCCGCCCAGTCGATACAGGATTCGACCGAACAGATTGTACCGGATTCGCTTAAAACACCGCTGGTACCGAATTTAATACGCTCGGCGATACTTCCGGGCTGGGGGCAAATCGAACAAAACCAGCTCGAGTCGGCGGTTGTTTACTATGGACTGTTTGCAAAATTTACCTACGATTTCATTTATAATTTTCACTGGTATTCCAAATCCGGAAATGATAAATACAAATTAAGAGGCTATAAATATCTGTTTCTGGCCGGTCAGGTGTATCTTTTCAATCTGGCGGATGTATATTCGAACCACACCGCCGGAAGAGCCCGTCGCTGGGATGGCGGTTTGTTTTCCGATATTCCCTTAAAATCGCCGTGGGGCGCTGTGACCCGTTCAGCCATGCTGCCGGGATGGGGACAATTGTACAATGAGAATTATTTGAAGGCGGCTGTGGCAGCAGCACTGTTCGCCGGTTTTGCTTACAAAGTAAATTTTTATCAGCAGCGTTTTCTGGAGACAAAAAGTTCGTCGGCCCTGGATCAGCGAAAGACGAACAGCTGGTATCTCGGCCTGGTTTACGCCATGACAATGGTTGACGCTTACGTCGATGCATACCTGTACCGGTTCGATGATTCCATGTAATCGGCTCTGGTTCCGGTATTGCAACCGG
>JAJRVZ010000100.1 GCA_024277055.1 Calditrichota bacterium | reverse complement strand
CTTACGTTGCAGCAATTTCCCAAAACAACCACAATCCGACACGTCACCGGTAATATACCGGTATCCGGAAACAGCGGTAAAAATAAGTATCAATGCCAATCCTGCAAACAAACTGTATTTTGGATACAGGTTTACCAGTAAAGCCATGCCAATGATGAATTCGAGATAGGGTATCACTATTGCCAGTACAGCCACCCAGGAATTTGGGACCATATTGTAACTGTAAATCACTTTACCAAATTCAGCCGGATCTAGAATTTTCGTTATTCCCGATACCAGGAATATTAACGCTATAATTATTCGCAATACCAAATGTACTTTATCATTTTTTAACAGAACATTCATTTTAACCAATGTTTTATTTCTCCGCTAATTGCAGTTGAGTATTAAGGAAAATGATGTTTTGCAATGTCAGCCAAACCAATTGGCGTAATTTTTAGTTGTATTATATTTGACACAAACAAGTTTTTTGAGGAATATTTTTTCTAAGAAACGAGAAACGAGAAAAATAACTGGCATGCAGGAATCATCTTGTTTTTATCCGTTATGAAAACAACTACTCCGCTCATTACATTGCCATTACTTGTTGTTCTGAATACCTGTGATAAGAGATACGTTATAAAAATAATATTTATATTTATTTTTGTCAAGAAAAAATTTATAATTTTTGTTAGTGCATTGCTCTAAATCCCTTATTGACAGAATGTGCGATTTTTTTAGACAGTTTGATGAATTCTTTTTATATTGCGGCGTTTTGAAACCGGAGTTGAAAAATGATAAAAAAAACAGCATTAAATAACATTCATCACAAACTGAATGCCAAAATGGTTGAGTTCGCCGGGTACGAAATGCCGATACAATACCATTCCATCCGCGAAGAACATAAACGGGTGCGGGAAACCGTCGGTGTGTTCGACGTATCGCACATGGGCGAGATTGAAGTGCGCGGACCAAAGGCGCTGAACATGGTACAAAAGGTAACCATTAATGATGCCGCCGCGCTGGAGATCGGGCAGGAGCAGTATTCGGCCATGTGTTACGCAGACGGCGGAATTGTCGATGACCTGCTGGTGTACCGTTTTTCAGATTATTATCTGCTGGTGGTCAACGCGGCCAATAAGGACAAAGACTTTGACTGGATCATGCAGAACAAAATTGATGGCTGCGAGATCACCGATACCAGCGATGCCGTAACGCAGCTGGCGGTGCAGGGCAAAAAAGCCGAAGCCACTCTGCAGAAACTGACCGAAGCCGATCTGGCTGCGATCAAATATTACCGGTTTGTGGAAGATGAACTGGCCGGCGTGCACATGCTGATCTCACGCACGGGTTATACCGGCGAACCCGGATTTGAATTGTATTTTCAGAACGAAAACGCTGAAAAGATCTGGAACGCCGTGTTTGATGCAGGGGCGGAATTTGACATCGAACCGATCGGGCTGGGGGCGCGCGATTCCCTGCGGCTGGAGAAAAAAATGTGCCTGTACGGCAACGACATCGATCAGACCACCAATCCTTTGGAAGCCGGGCTCGGCTGGATCACCAAACTGGACAAAGGCGATTTTATCGGACGGGAGGCGCTGCTGAAGGTGAAAGAGCAGGGCGTAACCCGGCGTCTGGCAGCTTTTGTTTTGCAGGAAACGGGCTTTCCGCGACACGGGTATGAAATATACTACGAGGGGCGAAAGGTCGGCGAAGTGACCAGCGGCACCGTTTCTCCCATACTCGAAAAAGGAATCGGGATGGGGTATGTGCCGAAGGATATTTCGAAGATCGGGACGATCATTCAGATAAAAGTCAGGAATAAACTGATTCCCGCGGAAATCATCAAGCCGCCGTTTGTATGAGCGCTTGCTGAAAAACCGTTGACAGATGTCTTGAAATCGGAAAAAAGCCCGGTTAATACCAGCCGGGCTTTGCCTTGTTAAACAGACGGATATTTAGTATATTTTCCCAATCTAAAGCAATAAAAAATATATAGTAAAATGGCAAAGAGAAAAAAGCAGCCAAACAATCGGAAAGGGATGGAAGCAGCGGGAATTATGCTGATCGGCGTGGCGATCATGCTGGCGCTGTCCATTCTATCTTACAACGCGGCGGATAATCCGTTGCTGTCGAAGATCGAAGGCAACGAAATGCAGATCAAAAATTGGCTGGGTCCGGTGGGCGCGGCGGTTGCTAATCCGCTCATCAATTACACGCTGGGCTACCCGGTACTGGTTCTGCCGATTCTTATCGCCATTGCCGGCATACGCCTGTTCCGCCGTGCCGGATTGTTTTTCCCCGTACGTCCCTATGTGAACTGGCTGCTGTGGGGACTCATCGCTTCCGTTATTCTGGCCATGCCAGAGGCACTGGTAACCAGGGGCCACATGCGTGATTATTTCCCAAGCGGTTTGATCGGCGGCCTGCTGGCGGACAACCTGTGTCTTTACCTCAGTAATTTCGGTGCTGTGTTTGTTCTTGTAATTGCAACATTGGTAATGGCAGTGGTTTCACTGCAAATGGAATTCAACGAGGTTGTCAACAAAATACAGGATGCATTTTACGCTCTGAATAAAACCGTCGCCCGCCGGTGGAACGATTTGAAAAGGAGTTTACAACAGAGTCGCGCCGAAAAGCAGAAATTGAAAAAAGAAGAGGCGCGTCAAAAACTGCTGGCGGAGAAGCAATTGAACCGGCGTCCTGCAAAAATAATTATCCCGGAAGCGGATGAAGAAAAAGCACCGCAGCCAAAACCGGTTAAACCGCCTGAAATCCGTATTAACGAAGAACCTGAACGAAAAGCACCCGAAGCGACGCCTCCAGAAAACGATCACGCCGAAACCGAAAAGGAACTGATCCAGACCACCCTCGATGAATTGCTGGAACGGAGCGGCTCAACGCAGGAATCGCAGGCAGCGGGCAACGATATTACTGATTTTGAAGTTACCGAAGAGGCGAAGGTCGAAGAGATCGATTACGATCAGATGGTGAAAGAAAGTGTGGCAAAATACGAATTCCCTTCTACCGACCTGCTGGAGAGCAAAGTCGGTGAAGAGCCATCCGTCACACGGGAAGAATTGCGCGCCAACGCCGACCTGCTGGAAGCCAAACTGATGGATTACAGCATCAAGGCCAAGGTGGTAAGCGTTATGGCCGGCCCGGTGATAACCCTGTACGAACTGCAACCGGCGCCGGGAGTGAAAGTGAGTTCCATTGTTGCGCTGTCCAATGATCTGGCGCTGGCGTTACAGGCCAAGGGTATCCGCATCATCGCCCCGATTCCCGGAAAAGCCGCTGTCGGCATTGAAATACCGAATCAGCGCAAGCAGATCGTTTACCTGAAACCGATGATCCGTTCGGAAGCTTTTGCACAGTCGGACCATATTTTACCGCTGGCGTTGGGTAAAACCATCAACGGCGAAGTCTATGTGGCCGACTTGACTAAAATGCCGCACCTGCTGGTTGCCGGCGCCACCGGCTCCGGTAAAAGTGTGGGTATCAATACCATTATCGCGTCGCTGCTGTACCGGGTCGATCCGGGCAAAGTAAAATTCGTCATGATCGATCCCAAGCGCATCGAACTGTCCATTTACCGTGACCTGCGCGATCATTACCTCGTCTGGCGCACCGATCTAGACGAAGAAGTGATCACCAAATCACAGAATGCCGTCAGTATACTGAACAGCATCGTAATGGAAATGGACCGACGGTACGATATGCTGGCCAGCGTCGGGGTACGTGGCATCGAGGATTACAATAAGCGGGTACGCGAAGGCGGTCCGGCGGTTAAAGAAAAGAAACTGCAGCAAATCCCGTACATCGTGGTAATAATAGACGAACTGGCGGACCTGATGCTGATCGCCGCCAAAGAAGTGGAACCGTCCATTGCCCGGCTGGCCCAGATGGCCCGCGCTGTGGGAATCCACCTGATTCTGGCCACCCAGCGCCCGTCGGTTGATGTGATCACCGGGGTAATCAAGGCCAATTTTCCGGCGCGAATCGCCTATATGGTGACCACGCGGCCGGATTCGAAAACCATACTGGATGCCAACGGGGCGGAGCAGTTACTCGGAAACGGCGACATGTTGTTCCTGCCGCCGGGCGAACCGCGCCTGATCCGCCTGCAGAACCCGCTGATCACGACGAAAGAAGTCGAGCGGCTGATCAAGCATATTCGCCGGCAACCGAAACTGCCGCACTACAGCCTGCCGCAACCGGCCGGCTCGCGGGACGGTGTTTACAGCGGCAACGGCGGCGGCTCCGGTGATGATGAACTTTACGAGCGGGCGAAGCGTATAGTGATCAATCATCAGCAGGGTTCAATATCGCTGTTGCAGCGGCGTCTCAAAATCGGTTATTCGCGTGCCGCCCGGCTGATTGATGAAATGGAGGAAGAAGGCGTTGTCGGGCCGCCCGATGGCAGCAAGCCCCGGCAGGTTTATGTTCAACCGGAGGAATTACCCTGATGAAATCATTTCGAATGCTAATGGAAATAAGCGCTTTTCTTATGTTGACAGTCCCGTTGTGGGCCGGCGATTCGGCCGCGGATATTATTGAAGAAATTCAGGAAAAGTATGAGCGATTCAAGAATTTCAGTGCCGAATTTGTACAAACCGAACATTTCAGCATGACCGGCTCAAAAAATGAAGTCACCGGAAAAATCTATGTGAAAGACGGCGTGAAATACCGGCTGGAGTCGGAAGATCAGATCATCGTTACCGACGGTAAAGATATGTGGACCTATTCCGCCTTCAATAAACAGGTTATCCTCGATAATTTCAAGGAGGGGGACGGCTCGCTACTGCCGCGCGACATGCTGTTCCGCTATCCGAATGAATTCCTGGCTACCCTGCTCGATGAAGTTGAAATTGACGGAGAGGATTTCTACCTGTTGAAACTTGATCCCAGGGAAAATGTCCACGGCTTTATCAAAACGATGAAAATATGGGTCAATCAGGATACCTATCTGATCAAGCGCATTGAATACACGGATTTCAACGACAGCGTAACCGATCTGACCATCCGCAAAATTGACACCCAATCAAGCCTTTCCGACGATCTGTTTACCTTCCAGGCGAAAGAAGGGGTAGAAGTAGTGGACCTTCGTCTGTGAACGGACCGGTGATGATCGACATCCATTCTCACTTTTTAAGCGGGGTTGATGACGGCGCCGGCGATGCCGAAACCACGTTTGCCATGCTGGAACAGGCGCAGGAATGCGGTATCCGCCACCTGGTAGCCTCGCCCCATGTAAATGAACACACCACGGAACAGGCGGCTGCAAGAATCCGCAAGGTGTTTGATGATACCCGGGAACAGATTCAAAAAAACGGTTTGTCCCTCGAAATAAGCCTGGGCGCCGAAGTCGCCTATGATCCGGCACTGGCGGGGACCTATGAGACCGGCTGGCCGCTGAGCGGTGGCGAGAAACCGTGGCTGCTGTTCGAACTGCCGATGTTTGAGCTGCCGGCGGGAATCGCAGAATTCATTTTTACGCTGGGTATGAAAAACATAATGCCCGTATTGGCCCATCCGGAGCGAAACCTGCAAATACGCAAAGATGCACAGCAATTGGTCGGGTGGGTCCATCAGGGGTGCCTTTCGCAGCTGGATGCCGGTAGTATTACCGGTCAGTTCGGCAACAGTGTAATGGAATTTGCCTGGCGGTTGTTAAGAGCACGTGCGGTTCATATTGTCGGGTCCGATGCACATGAGCCGAAGGGGCGCAGCTATCTCGTTTTAAAGGAAGCGTTTGAAATGGTCAGTGAAAAACTGAGTGAGAAATATGCCCGGCTTCTTTTCGAAACAAACCCGCAAAACCTGATTGAAGGAAGAGATATCAGGCGGTTTTCCATAGATGAATCGGAATTGCAGGAAAATTTTTCGCAAAAATTGTTGCGAAAACTGAAAATAATCCGATAACCTGAAATTGTCCGTTGCATATTTGTTGTTATACAATGCCCGAATAATTAAATTACCTGCTCGTTTGATAAAAGGGGTCCGGAATTGTTTGAAGAAGATCAGCAACAAGAAAATCAATTAACCTTTAATGATTACCTGCGCATCATATATCGCGGGAAATTAATTATCCTGGTGACTTTCTTTGTCATCATGACCGCCACGGTCATTTACACGTTCACGGCGGCTCCGTCCTATGAATCGCGTACAACCCTGCTGATTGAAAGTACCGGAGCGATGGAGCGGTCGATTTTTGACGTATCCTATTTCGGCAACCAGACGACCCTGCTGGCGAACCAGATGGAAATTCTCAAAAGCCGTTCGCTCGGAGAGCGGGTGATCAAAAGACTCGATTTGTCGGAGGTTAGGGATTCATTGACGATTTTCCGGCCGCTGGATGACGGCAGTGTACGTTCATTGCGCTCGATGGTCGGCTGGTTGCAGGAAAACCTGGAAGTGAACGAGATAAAAAATACGGATATTATCGAATTGAAATTCCAGGCCGGCACTCCGTTTGAATCGGCATTTATTACCAATGTTATATCGGAAGAATTTCAGCTGTTTAATTCCGAAGCCAACCGGGTGGAAATCAGCGATCTGCGCGTATTTCTTGAAAAACAGCTGGATAAAAAAGGACAGGAATTGCAACTGGCGGAAGAAAACCTCCGCGAATTTCAGGAACGGGAAAACGTAGCCGATCTCAGCGACGAAACCGCCCAGCTGGTCAACCGTCTTGCCGAGGCAGAAGCCATGCAGGAACAGGCGCAGGTGGAGCTGGACTCATACCAGGAGCGTAAGCAGTCGCTGATGAAGCAGATACAGGAACGCAAGATCAGTCTGGCAAAGGACCTTTCCGAAATATCGACGCCGTATCTTACATCGTTACAGAACACACTGGCCGAGGCGGTCGCCGAAAGAACCAAGTTTCTGATCGCCGTGCAGTCTTCGATTGCCAACCCCAACAAGCTTTCCTACGAAAGCCAGCTGGCGGCATACGATGAAAAAATCGACGCATTGCGGCAGAAACTGGAAGAAGAATCGGGGAAGATCAATGTCTCTTCCATGGTGCGTGACCCTTTTGCGCTTTCCCAGGACCTGGTGAGCAACCTGCTCGAGACGGAAACACACCTCAAATCGCTGACGGCGAAAATTGCCGCGTTGAAAGAAATCGTCACGGATTATGAAAACAAACTGCGCAACCTGCCGGAAAAAACCCTTCAGCTGGCGCGACTGGAACGGCGTCGAAAAGTACTGGAAGAAATATTCGTGATGATGACTTCAAAACTGGAGGAAACAAAAATCCAGGAAGCCGGTCAGTCGAAAAATGTCAGTATCATTGATGAAGCCATCGAGCCGGTTGCGCCGGTCAGTCCGAACAAAAAAATGAATTTTGCACTCGGCGCCCTGATCGGGTTGGGCCTGGGAATCGGGCTGACCTTTCTGAAAGAGTATTTTGACAATTCCATAAAAAGCATTGACGAAGTTGAGAAATACGGATTTAATCTACTGGGCACCATCCCGACCATTGAACGCGACCGTCTGGAGCGGAAGCTGGAAAGCAAATGGGAAAGCCTGGAATTTGACGAAGGCCGAAAGATCGAATCGCGCCTTATTACGCATCTTGATCCGAAATCGCCCATCTCGGAAGCCTATCGCACGCTGCGTACCAATATCCAGTTCAGTAAGGTCGAAAACAGCCTGAAAACCATTCTGGTTACCAGTTCCGGTCCGAAAGAAGGAAAAAGCACCACGGTGGCCAATCTGGCGATTACATTTGCGCAGATGGGGTCGCGCGTACTGCTGGTCGACACCGATCTGCGTCGCCCGGTCATTCATTCCATTTTCGGTCTGGAAAAAGATATCGGTGTCACGAATTACATGATGGGCGCTAGCCCGTACGAGCAGATATTCAAAAAGACGTTTCTTGAAAATCTGAAAGTCGTAACCAGCGGAATCCTGCCGCCGAATCCTTCGGAACTGCTGGGTTCGCAGAAGATGGAACAGCTGATCGAAAAATTCAAAAAAGATTTTGAAATAATTCTTTTCGACAGTCCGCCTGTGATTGCCGTGACCGATGCAGCTATATTGAGCACGAAACTGGATGCGACCTTTGTGGTCATATCAGCCGGGCATACCAACCGTGATGCCGTTCGCCGCGCCAAGTCGTTGCTGGATAATGTCAATGCCCGTCTTATCGGTGCCCTGTTGAATAATGTAAATGTGCAATCCAATTACGGTTCGACCTACTATTACTATTATTATCATTACTATTACGGGAATGAAGGAAAGGCCGGAAGGAAAAAACGTCGACGGGAAAAAAACAAAAGAGCCTATTGACATATTCTTTTTACTGCAGTTTTTATAAACGAATCGCCGGATTTTGATAATAAAAATTAAATTCCGGTCGATAAAACCAAACAATCCGGAAAATATAATTTGAAGGAGTCATTTTATGAAGCTAGCTGTGATCGGCAGCGGTTATGTTGGGCTGGTTGCCGGCGCCTGTTTCGCCGATGTCGGCAACGAAGTGATTTGCGTGGATAAAGATGAAGAAAAAATCAATAAACTG
>JAJRVZ010000099.1 GCA_024277055.1 Calditrichota bacterium | reverse complement strand
CGGGATTGTTCGACATGCATGTGCATCTGCGGGAGCCCGGAAGAGAAGACAAGGAAACGATCGTAACGGGAAGCAACGCAGCCGCGAACGGGGGATTTACCGGAATCGCCTGTATGCCGAATACTTCTCCGGCTATTGATACGCAGGAAGTGGTTCAATATATAAAGGAAAAGGCAAAGGGTGGCCTCGTCGATATTATGCCCGTTGGCGCCATAACAAAGGAGCGCGCCGGGAAAGAACTGGCGCCCATCGCCGAACTGGTGGAGGCCGGCGCCGTTGCGCTCTCGGACGACGGTTCGCCGGTAATGAACGCCGAACTGATGCGCCGGGCGCTGGAATACAGTAAAATGTTTGATGTGGCGGTACTCGGCCACGAAGAAGATGATTGTCTGAGTAAAAACCGGGTGATGCACGAAGGGTTCCACTCAACCCGACTCGGTCTGCCGGGTATACCGTCTTTGTCGGAAGAAGTAATGGTTGCACGGGATATCATGCTCACGGAATATACCGGTGGTCGTTTTCATGTGTGCCATATCAGTACGGCCGGCAGTATTGAACTGGTTCGACGCGCAAAGGAAAAGGGATTGCCGGTAACCTGCGAAGTTACGCCGCACCATTTCACACTGACCGACAAGGCAGTTGAAGATTTCAGCACCAATACTAAAATGAACCCGCCGTTGCGGACGGAAGAGGATTTACAGGCCATCATTGACGGTCTGAAAGACGGCACCATTGACGCCATTGCCACCGATCATGCACCGCATACCATCGAAGAAAAAGAAGCGGAATACATTTATGCGCCGTTCGGTATCACCGGGCTGGAATCGGCATTCGGACTGATAGTTCGCGAATTGCTGAAAAAATCGGTGCTGGGTCTTGAACAAATCTATCAAACATGCATAAGTAATCCGCGAAAAATCCTGAAACTGGCGGTTCCGCAATTAAAAAGCGGGGAAACGGCAAATATTTCGCTGCTGGATATCGGGGGCGAGTGGAAATTTCAGCAGGAAGTTACCCTGTCAAAATCAATAAACAGCCCGTTCTACGGAGAACAGTTGGTCGGGCGGCCGGTGCTGGTTATCAATAATGGTTCGCTCTTCAGAACGGTATTGAATTTCGGGAAAAACCGGTCGGCGTAGAGCCTGAAATAAAACTTGACTGAACAGTAAATAGTTTTTAAATTCAAGGCTCGATTTTTACTGTTCTGGAGGACAATTGAAAACCTATATTGCAAAACAAGCGGAGATTGAAGCTGCGCGACGCTGGTATGTGGTAGATGCCGACAACCTGGTATTGGGTAGAATGGCCTCTAAAATCGCCTCGATATTGCGCGGAAAAAATAAACCGTTTTTTTCACCGCATCAGGATACCGGTGATTTCGTTGTGGTTGTAAACGCGGAAAAGATCGCTGTTACCGGAAATAAACTGCGGTTGAAAACGTATTTTCGTCATTCGGGGTATCCGGGCGGCGAAAAGATTATCCCGATGCAGCGCATGATGCAGAAGCATCCCGAGCGGATTATTGAGCTGGCTGTGAAACGGATGTTGCCGAAAAATGCTCTGGGACGGCGCATGTTCAAAAAACTGAAAGTCTATGCCGGACCGCAACACCCGCACAAGGCACAAAATCCCGAACCTTTAAAACTGAACTAAAGCTGGAGATAATAAATGGAGGTTTATACAGCCACCGGGCGCAGAAAAAACGCCATTGCCCGTGTTCGTCTGACCCCTGGAAAGGGTGAAGTACGAATCAACGGAATGGAAATGCTGGAATATTTCAAGCGCGAAACGTTGAAAATGGATATTGAACAGCCGCTGCAGATTACCGATAATTTTGAAAAATTTGATATGTCGGTCCGGGTGCACGGCGGAGGATTAAGCGGACAGGCCGGCGCCGTTCGGTTAGGTGTTGCCCGTGCTTTGCTGCAGTACAGTGAAGATTATCGTTCCGTTTTGCGCCAGGGCGGATTTCTGACCCGCGACCCGCGCGAAAAAGAACGTCGCAAATACGGGTTGGCAAAAGCCAGAAAACGTTATCAGTTCTCGAAACGTTAATACCGGCTTACTAGAGAAAATTTTCAGGCGGATAATCGGCTTTAGGGCAGGTTATCCGCTGTTTTACAACTAATCACACACACCGGGTTGATTGCGGTTGTGGTCTCGCCCCGCGAGGCAACCGCAAGTTGAAACCGGTGGAGGAACAACCAAACTACAGGAGAGAATCATGCCTCGAGTAACCCTCGAACAGCTGCTTGCTGCCGGAGCACACTTCGGACACCTTACCCGCCGTTGGGATCCCAAAATGCGAGAATTCATTTTCATGGAACGCAACGGTATTCACATTATCGATCTGAAAAAAACCCAGGCCAAAATCGATGAAGCCTGTAATGCCATTCAGGCGATTGTTGAAGACGGATATGAAGTACTTTTTGTCGGAACGAAAAAACAGGCCAAGGAAATCATCCGAACGGAAGCGGAACGTAGCGGTATGTTTTATGTAACGGAGCGCTGGCTTGGTGGTACTTTGACTAATTTTTCAACGATTAAAAAGTCGATCAAGCATCTGAAGAATCTTGAAAAAATGGCTAATGACGGTACCTACGATAAAATATCAAAGAAAGAAATTCTGCAAATTGAACGCGAGAAGGAAAAACTGAAAAAGGTACTTTCGGGTATTGAAGAAATGAAACGTCTGCCGGGTGCCGTGTTCATCGTTGATACAAAAAAAGAGAATATTGCTGTTCGCGAATCGAAAAAACTGAATATTCCGGTATTTGCCATCGTCGACAGTAATTCTGATCCCACGGTGGTCGACTATCCGATTCCGGCGAATGACGATGCGGCAAAAAGCATAAGCATTATTAGCCGCAGTCTTGCCGATGCCATAATCGCCGGTCGTCAGAAAGTGAACGAAAAGAAGGCGGAGGCGGAAGCGATCGAAGCGGAAAAGGAAAAAATACGCGAGGAATTAAAAAAAGAAGAAAAAGCCGCCGCAGCGGCTGTGAAACAGGCAAAAAGCGATAAAAACACCAAAAGCGGTAAGCCGGAAAAAACGGTAAAACCGAAAAGTAAAAAAGAATCGGCAACAGAGGATAAAAAGAAAGAAGCCGTAGCCGACAAAGTAAAAGAAGAGAATGCCTGACAGTGCATTTACAGGAAGAAGGAGTTAAACAATGGCAGAAATTACTGCAGCCAAAGTAAAAGAATTACGGGATAAATCCGGAGCCGGAATGATGGACTGCAAAAAGGCCCTGGTGGAAACCGATGGAGATATTGAAAAAGCAATCGAAATCCTTCGCAAAAAAGGTATCGCCAAAGCAGCAAAACGGATTGACCGTGCAGCCAATGAAGGCATGGTGGAATCCTATATCCATCCGGGTGCAAAACTGGGCGTTCTGGTTGAAGTGAACTGCGAGACCGATTTCGTTGCCAAAACCGATGACTTCAGGGAATTTTCGAGAAACGTTGCCATGCATATTGCGGCATCCGCCCCGCGATATATTAAACGCGAGGATGTTGAACAGGAAGTAATCGACAAAGAGATGGAAATTTACAAAACACAGGCAAAAGAACAGGGCAAGCCGGAAGCCATTCAGGAAAAAATCGCCCTGGGAAAACTGGATAAGTTTTATTCGGAGATCTGCCTGCTGGAACAGCCCTATGTTAAAGATCCCGATAAAACGATCCAGGCTTTGCTTACGGAAACAATCGCCAAACTGGGTGAAAATATAACGATCAATCGATTTTCCCGATTCAAGATCGGAGAATAAGCATGGGTGATACCCCCGTTTACAAACGTATTCTGCTCAAACTGAGCGGCGAATCGCTGACCGGTGAAAGTGGATTCGGAATCGATCCGGACATTTTGAACCGGTTTGCGGCGGAAGTACGCAAAGCCTATGATCTGGGAGTACAGATCGGGGTGGTTATCGGCGGGGGTAATATTTTTCGCGGCCTATCCGCAAAAGCCCGCGAAATGGATCGTGTGCAGGCCGATTATATGGGGATGCTGGCCACCACCATAAACAGCCTGGCCCTGCAGGATGCGCTCGAAAAGAACCAGGTCGCCACCCGTGTGATGACGGCGATTGAGATGCGCGAAATCGCCGAACCGTTCATCCGGCGCCGGGCGATTCGGCATCTGGAGCGCGATCGTGTGGTTATATTTGCTGCTGGTACGGGAAATCCGTATTTTACCACCGATACGGCCGCCGTGCTGCGGGCCATTGAGATTGAAGCCGAGGTTATTCTTAAAGGTACCCGCGTGGATGGCGTGTATGACGCCGACCCGGAAAAGATGAAGAATGCATTCAAATTCGATCATCTCTCGTACATGGAAGTTGTAAAACGCGGCCTGAAGGTGATGGATTCCACAGCCATCACACTTTCCATGGACAACAAGCTTCCGATTATTGTCTTTAATTTTGATATCAAAGATAATTTGAAGAAGATTATGTTAGGCGAAGAAATAGGAACAATTGTGCGGGAGTAATTTTATGGCCAGTAAAGAAATTATCAAAGATGCTGAACATCGCATGAAACGTGCCGTTGAAAAAATCCAGGAAGAATTTGCCAAAATCAGAACCGGACGGGCAACCCCCGCTTTGGTCGATACGGTAAAGGTGGATTACTATGGCAGCACCGTACCGCTCTCACAGGCGGCAACGATCAGTGTACCGGAACCCCGATTGATCGCTATCCAGCCCTGGGACAAAAGTATGATTGGCGAGATCGAAAAGGCGATTTTGAAATCGGATCTGGGATTAACACCGTCAAACGACGGTACTTTTATACGTATCCCGATTCCGCAGCTCAGCGAAGAGCGACGGAAAGACCTGGCGCGACTGGCGAAAAAAATTGCTGAAGAGGGGCGTATCGCCATTCGAAATGTACGTCGCGACGCCAACGATCATCTGAAAAAACTTGAAAAAGAGCACGAAATCTCTGAAGATGAATTAAAAATTGTACTTGAAGAGGTTCAGGAAATCACCGATAAACAAATCGGTGAGATCGACAAGCTGCTTGAACATAAAGAAGCGGAAATCATGGAAGTCTGATTGAAAAAAATGAACGGAATCATACAGCCGGGTAAGTATACCCGGCTTTTTTATTTCTGTAAATGTCCAAACTCAGTCCGGTAATCGGTCATGCTGGCCCGGATTACCGCATGGGCTTCCTCCCGGTTGTAGGTATGGGTAATTTCGCAGGTGTGTTTTTCCTGACCCGGAATATCTTTGTAAGTCAGAAAATAATGTTTCAGACGCTCAATCAGGGACGGTGGCACATCGGAAATGTCGCGCCATTGCCCGTACACCAGGTCTCCTTTTAAAAACGCAATGATCTTGTCATCCGCTTCGTTACCGTCCAGCATGCGAAAGCCGCCGATTGGTACGGCCGGTACGATGATATTACTGTGAGCGATCGGTTTTTCGGTCATAATACAAATATCCAGCGGATCGTGATCGCCGATGATGTTTTTTCTGCCGGTAGCTTTCATACAGATTTCAGCGATCCGTTTTGCGCAGTAGGTTTGCGGAATCAATCCGTACAGCATCGGCGGCATACTGGAAAATCGCTGCGGTCGGTCGACCTTCAGCAATCCCGATTCTTTGTCCAGTTCGTATTTAATCGTATCGGTCGGTACAATTTCAACATAGGAATTAACCTGTTCCGGAGCTTTATCGCCGATATGCACACCGTGCCAGGGATGGGCGCGGAACAGATGTGCGGCATGTTTGAACATTTCTTTTGATGTTTGATCAGCCATTTTGAGGACCCTTTATTGTTATAATACCTGCCAGCGGTATAATTCCTTAAATACAATATATACGATCAACCCGCTGACGGATAACATGGCCAATATGGATAAAAACCTGTTGACAATAGCGGGCGGATTCGGTTTTGTTTTCAATACTCGTGTTAGAAACAGCCAGACAATTGCCGTCAATCCGAAACTGATAATGACCACGCCGTACCAGGCCATGGAAATTGCTCCGGGAATCGGTTCACTGCGCCATGTATTCTCAAGGGGGAAATAATAAAAAGCGGGGCTGCCGGTGAACAGGATGCAAAAATAGAGCAGTGAAAAAATCAGCAGCAACAGATTGATATCGTAAAACTTTCTTCCCGTATTCATATCAGATTCCCTTAATTGTGGTCAGAACATAACCGCCGGCAATCAGGTACCAGCCGATCAGGTAAAGAATTAAGGAAAAGATCAATACCTGCTGCAAATCAAATTTATCCGTTTTTTCATCAATACGGCGGGAGGCAGAGAAAATCCAGATGCTCAGGGCCATTCCCAGCGAGGCAAGATGTTCCTTGATTTCAAAAACCGCCGTTGCCGCCGGCAGGTGTACATCAAAATATTCGGCACGGACATGTACCCTGAAATTGGGGTAAACGAGCGCACCAAGTACGAAAACGGTAACAAATGCAATCAGGTTGATGAGAGCGTATAACCGCAGTAAATGCAAACGGTTCACGCGCCTGCGAAAATAGGAAACGGCGATAACCAGGAAATGGGTCTGGCTGCCGATTAGAACGAAAGCGCCCACCAGATGAAAAAACAGCAACCATTTACCTGCCGGTTCAAGAATCGTCATTCAGGCAGATCCTTTTTTTTGTGGAGAATGTACACGACCTTTCCAGGAAACATCATTGACAAATATAAAAATGAATGCAAATACCAATGAATAAATCAGATAAAATATTTCAAAAAAGAAAAAATCCGTCAACCATTTTATTTTATCAATGCGGATAAGGACACGGATGAGCAGTGAAATATCAGCCGCCAAAATCAGAAAGACGGCGATTGGTTCCGCCGCCGTAAACGGCGGGGCAATAAGTGCCGTTAGAACGGATAAATGGGTTACAAAGGCGGTCGCAAGCAGAAAGATGCCCCAGGGGCGTGTTTTTTTTCCGCCGACCGTCCACCGTTTGCGTTGCTGAAAAAAACCGGTGACGGTATCAACCGGCTCAGAGAGCACAAACGCTTCGGGATCCAGCGGATAGACGACGGAATATTCGGTTTTTTTCAGGATTTCCTGCAACAATTGCATGTCCTCGGTAACGCTGAATGGCATTGAATGAAAACCACCGCATTGTCGGTAGGCATCTCTGCGAAAGGCAAAATTGTTACCCAGCACAGAAACCGGTTTACCGATACCTGTCGTCGCCGATGCAATGGCCTGCAGAAAAATCCAATCCAGGTTCTGTACACGGTCGAACAGGGTCGGCGTTCGTTTGGCCGGTACCAGCACCGTCATATTTCCGCACAATCCCGTACGGTCGGTGAAATATTTGACCGTATTTTTTACCCATCCCACCTGAACCCGGCAATCGGCATCGGTGATCAGAAGTATTTCTCCGGATGCCTGTTCAATGGCCTGTGCCAGTGCATTCATTTTTCCCTGCATAGTTTCCGGTTGCCGGTTAATCCGCAGGCACCGGAAGTTGGGACGGTTTTTTATAAATTCTTGAATCATCTGCAGCGTGCCGTCCGCGGAATCATCATCGGCGATTATGATTTCAAGATATTCCTGCGGATAGTCCAACCGGGCGAGACTTTGCAGGCAGGCGTTAATATTAGATTCCTCATTACGGGCCGCAATTATAACCGAAACAGGAGGGGTGATATCCACCATCTTATATTTTTTTGCAAGACCCTTGTGTAATAACAGAGTCAGCAGCAGATATACGGTTGTAAGAATTAACAGGAATACTGTAATCATTTCATTCTTCTTTTAAAAGCGTAAAAATATAGAATTTCTGATTCTACTACAAAGTTTTTTAATAGCGGCAATGCGCAATTAAGCTTAATAAAGATGAGGCTTTGCCGAAAATAGTAGCAATAAATCGGAAAAGTTACCCGGTTAAATTTAATCAACAGTACAGGAAACCGTTTGCAGCATTCAAAAAATCAGATTTATATACTCGATGGTCTGGCGGATAGTGAGTCGCTTCTGCGTGTTTTCAGAGACAGAAAAAGTTATAAAAGATGGGATATAAAATACAGTCACGATCCCGATCAATTCATGGATTTTTTGCAAAGGAGCGACGCCGCTGTATTCGTTGTTGGTGTGGATGTCAAACTACCCGCCGGCAAAAACATGATTGACCGGCTTTCGGGTTCGGAAAACAGAGAGCGTAAAATCCTGCTGTTGAAAAATGCCCCGGACGGCGAATGTTATAATTTTGACTTTCCGATACTGACCTCGGATCGGACTTCTGTAGAGGACATCGAAACCGTAATGGAAGAAATGCTGGGCAAAAAAAACGAGAAAGAGAAAAACGAGTATTCTACCGAAGATGACGACCGTGACGGTTTATTCTTTCATCAAATTTTCAATCAGTTTCCCGATGGAATCGTGGTCTGCGATAACGAGGGAACCATCCGATATTTGAATGACGCCGCTATTGAGTTGTTCAGTGCGGAATGCGAACTCAAACAGGGCCGTAAATTTACAAAGGCTGTTGATGGACAGTTTTCCGTTTGTGTTACGGGAGAAGAACCCGGCATGCGACAGTATCTGGAATTAAGAAAGTCCGCGGTAACTTGCCGGGGAACCGCTTATACGTCCATCGTAATACGTGACATTACCTCGCGTGTAAAAATTGAAGAAGAGAAACAGTTACTTGAAGAATTAATGCGTACAATCGCTGAGGCCGGTAATTTTGATTCTGCTTTACAACTGGCGCTGGAAAAGGTATGCAAAAAAACGGGTTGGGAGTACGGAGAGGCGTGGATACCCAATCCGCAAAAAAATCGACTGGAATTGAGTCCCGCCGTATATATTAAAAATTCCAGACTTGAATCCTTCAGAAAGGCGAGTGAACGATTCACGTTCAAGCCGGGACAGGGGATGCCGGGCCGGGTCTGGAAAACAGGTAAGCCTGAATGGCGCGGAAATGTGGATCGGGCTTCAATAAAAAAATACCCCCGAAAAAAACTGGCTGAAAAATGCGGAGTGGGTTCGGGATTCGCAATTCCGATCGTTGCCGAGAAACAGGTTGTAGCAGTACTGATTTTTCTGATGCGCGAACAGCGTCCCGAAGATTTGCGTTTTCTTGAATTGATCAAGACGGCCTGCGCACAGCTTGGTACGCTGCTGCAACACAAGCAGGCCGATCAGGCGAGAGCGGAAAATGAAATAAAATTCAAATCTCTTTTCGAGTCGGCGGACGATGCCATTTTTCTGATGCATGCGGACAAGTTTATCGAATGCAATAAACGAACGCTGACCATGTTCGGTTGTGAAAGAAAAGATATTATTCAAAATACCCCCTATCGTTTTTCGCCGGAATACCAACCGGACGGGAAACCGTCGCGGGAAGCGGCAATGGAGAAAATTAACGGGGCGCTTTCCGGAAAACCGCAGTTTTTCTACTGGCAGCATTCAAAACTGGACGGCAGTTTGTTCGACGCTGAAGTGAACCTCAACAAGGTTGAGTATGATGGAGATGTTTACATCCAGGCAATTGTCCGGGATATATCGGAACGGGCTGAGGCTGAACGCGCCCTGCGCGAGAGCGAGGAACAGTTCAGGACACTGTACACCAAAACACCGGCCATGCTGCACTCCGTCGATAACGACGGAAAAATAATCAATGTCAGCGATTATTGGCTTTATAAACTTGGTTATAACAGGGATGAAGTAATCGGGAAAAGCCCGCTGGAATTTCTTGTTCCCGAATCACGGGAGTATGCGGAAAAGGTAGTGTATCCTGAATTCCGCCGGCTTGGATACGCCGTGGATGTTCCTTACCGTTTCAGGACGAAAAAGGGTGATGTGCTGGATATCCTGTTGAGTTCTTATCGCGAGACGGATGACTTCGGCAATACAAAATATACGTTGACGGTATTGACGGATATAACCGAACAAAATCTTACCCAGAAACGATTGAAAGAATCGGAAGAACTTTACCGCCAGCTGATCGAGCAATCCAATGATGTAATCTATCTGTTGCGCGACCGGAAATTCGTAACTTTCAATAAACGGTTCACGGAATTGTTCGGTTATACGCTTGAGGAGACCCAAACCCCTGAGTTTGACTTCATGGATTTGATTGCACCTGAAAGTCTGCCGCTGATAAGGCAGCGGATGGAAAAGCTGAAACGGGGCGAGAAACTGTCACCGATCTATGAATTTACCGCCTTGACAAAGCACGGCCTGCGTATTGAATGTGAGACGAGTATATCCTATGTGGAATATGAAAACCGGATAGCAACTCAGGGCATTATCAGAAATATTTCCGAACGCAAGCGGGCTGAAAGAGAACTGGCAAGACTCGCATCGGTAATCCGGCAATCGGGAGACATCATATTCATCACCGATGCCGGGGGGTTGATCGAATATGTTAATCCTGCGTTCGAACTGGGTACGGGATATACCTTTGAGGAGGTGATCGGGAAAAAACCGTACATTTTGAAAAGCGGCAAGCAGAGCAGTGAGTTATATGCTGAATTGTGGCAAACGATTAAAGCGGGAAAAGTATGGGAAGGCAATTTGATAAACAGAAATAAAGACGGCTGCGAATTTTATGTCAGCGCCACCATTTTCCCGATTAAAGATACGGAAGGCAATATTCAGAATTATGCAGCGATTGAACGCGATATAACCGAAGTAAAAAAACTGGAAGAGCAGTTACAGCAATCACGAAAACTGGATGCCATCGGTCAACTGGCCGGCGGTATCGCTCACGATTTCAATAATATTTTAACTGCCGTAAACGGTTATGCCGAAATCGCCCTGATGAAAACCGGTGAGGACAACCCCATCAGGAATCAACTGAACGGCATTCTTCATTCCGGTAAACGGGCGGTTGATCTGGTCGGCCAGCTGCTGGCTTTCAGCCGCCGACAAATAATTGAACTGAAAGTACTGGATATGAATGATATTATCTCCAATCTTGAAAAAATGCTGCGTCGCCTGATCGGAGAACATATTGAGATGAATGTACGGCTGAGTCGTGAGATTTGTACGATCAAAGCCGATCAGACACAGGTGGAGCAGATTTTAATCAACCTGATTGTTAATGCCCGGGATGCGGTGGAAACAAAAAGATCGCGCACGGCAGATAAGCGCATTACCATTGAAACTCAACCCATGGTGATTGATGAGCCGTTTGTGAACAGTCATGCAGGAATAAGCAAAGGGAATTATGTAATGATCGCAGTCAGTGACACCGGTTGCGGAATGGATGTCGGTACGAGGGACAAGATATTCGAACCGTTTTTCACCACCAAGGATAAAGGAAAAGGAACGGGACTTGGCTTGTCAACGGTCTATGGAATTGTAAAGCAGAATCACGGCGGGATATATGTTTATTCGGAACCGGACAAGGGGACGACTTTTAAGATTTACTGGCCGCAGGAAACAAACACTCAAAAATCCGAACCCGATTTTAAAAGCGACATGACTGCAGTGGCCGGCAAAGAAACACTGTTGTATGTTGAAGATGACTCCGGCGTACGTGATTTCGCCGTCAGCAGCCTGCAATCCATGGGATATTCGGTAATTGAAGCACGTGACGGTAAACAGGCGCTGGAAATTCTCAAAGAAAGGAATGCGGAAATCGATATGATGATTACCGATGTGATCATGCCCGGAATGACCGGAGAAGAACTTTCGAAGGCGGTCAGGAAATTTTCACCGCAGCTGAAGATATTGTATACATCAGGCTATACGGACAATCACATCGTGCAGAGCGGTGTTTTGAAAAAGGGAATAAATTTTCTGCCGAAACCTTTCTCGGTATTCAAACTGACTAAAAAAATACGCGAATTACTTGACAAATAAATTTATCAACCGCGCATTCCGGCCCACTCGAATCGCTGTATCTGCGCCATAAAACCAAACCAGACGATATAAGGCATCAATAAAAAACCGCCCGGTAACAGCCAGGACAGGTGCCGTTCATCATGCAGTCGTTGCATGGCCGCACGCATGAAACGAATCTCTCCGGCCAGTTTGATTCCCCATAATCCGATACCCGCCAGGGGCTGGAACCAGCCGAACAAACTACCGCTGATGACAATCAGCGTACCCAGGTTTAACAGGTAAAAACCGGTCAATGCCAGCTTCAACGGGAAGGGATACACAAATCCTTTTGAAGCATAGCGAATGCGTTGATGATAAAATTTTTTCCAGCTGTTCGGCGGCGCATTTTGTACATGACATTCGGGTGAAGCGGCATAGTGAATTTTCCAGTCGGTTTCCTCGCGCACTCTTTGCAGAAAAAGATCATCATCACCGGAGAGGTAGGATTTGAACGGACCGAATCCGTCCAGTTGCAGAAACAGTTCACGGCGATAGGCCATATTGGTACCGACGCAGGTAGCCGGGTAGCCGAGCCCGGTTGTGGCAGCTGCCACCGCAGCGTGCGTAAAATATTCCAGCGCCGCCAGCTGAAAGTACCAGCGCCGGAAAGGCGGGGCCGTAGTGTACGGAGCATATCCGATAACAAGACCGGTTTCCGGAGTAAAATATCGAACCGTTTCCCGTACCCATTTTGTTCCCGGCCGGCCGTCGGCATCGGTTAACAGAATTATTTCTCCCTTTGCCTTGCGCACCGCGGTATCGATGGCCTGTTTTTTAGGAGCGAAGCCGTCCGTTACTTTTGTTTGATGAAGGATGGTAAGCCGGGGTTCATTTTTAGCGGAACGGTCGAGAATTTCACCGGTGGCGTCGCTGCTGCGATCGTTAATAATTATAAAATCCAGTTTGTCTGCCGGGTACTCCTGCTTCAACAGGGCATCAAGACAGGACCGGGCATTGGATTCTTCATTGTGCATGCTGACAATAACCGTGACATGCGGCAGGGATTGGTCGTTTACCGGCTGCGGTAATTGCAGCAAGCCTTTGCCAAGACGCCAAAAAGCGTAAAGATAGAATAATAACAGCAAAACCGGCAGGTAAAGCATAAAACCGTCCCGTTAATTGAATAAAGATAATGTTACACATTTACCAAAAAACTCTCAATTATATCAGGCTTTTCTTTGCAAAAAAAACTGCAACCGGCCGGGAAATGAAATCGGCAGGATTGCAATCGATGATGCCGGAAATATATTTTGCGAGAACCTGACGGAAGTCACCTGAGAAATAATGCAGGGAAAGCGAATTCTATCTGTTACTCTTCGCGGGAGCCGAACAATCCTTTCAACCGGCGGGCGGGGAGAAAACTGCCGAAACCCTGGTTGCAGTTGCGGCAGATATCAATCTGTTTGCGATCGGCCAGCAGTCGGGCCCGGAAATCCTTATAAGCACCGCTGTGCCAGACTCCTTCGGGGACGGATATCTGATGGATATTGCCCATCGGGTATTTACCGTTTTTGTCGAAACAACAGGGAACGAAAGTGCCGTCCCAGTTCACCAGCGTCGAAAGCCACGGCCGGCTGCAGTATTTTTTATCGGCGCCTTTCACGATAAAATCATCATCGTGCAGGTCGTAGCGTCGGAAGGCCTCATTTTGCGGCAGCCATTCATCGGCCTCCTGCAATGAGCGAACTTCAATATTCTTAATAAGCAGTCGGTCAACCCCCATTGACTCAGCAAGTTTCTTTACCTGCGGTAACTCGTGCTCGTTGTGTTTCATCACAAGGAACTGCAAAGCAACGTTGGGCGTACGGCTTTTTCTGCGCTTTTTTTCTGCCAGCAAGGCCCGGGTGCCTTCGATTACCTTTTCCATTTTTCCACCGACCCGGTAGCGTTCGTAGCTGTCCTGCCCGACACCGTCCAGAGAAACGATCATACTGTCCAGACCGCTTTCCACCGTGCGCCGGATATTTTCTTCCGTGAAATAATGGCCGTTGGTGCTGGTAGTAACATAGATGTTTTTCCGTTTGGCAATTTCAACAAATTCAAGGAAATGGGGGTTGATGTAGGGTTCGCCCTGGTGGTAGATCAGCAGGAAAAAAATATCTTCACCGAAATGCCGCATCAGCTCCCGGAAAGTTTCCAGCGACATCTTGCCGTTACTGCGTTCCATTTCGCCGGCCCCTGTTGTGCACAGCGGGCAGCGCAGATTGCAGATATTCGTCGGTTCGATGGTCATTACCGGAGGAATGCCCCAAACCAGCGGCCTGCCGCTCACGGCGGAGGCGGCAAAGGCGGCATTTGTTTTTAAGATATTCAGCACCCGGCGCGGCGTAAGTGACTTAGCCAGATTACCCAGCAGTAATTCATTCAGCACAGTTTATTCCATTCTGTAATCGTTTGCCTGATAAACCCGTTTACACAGCCTTATCTTCCCGAAATTTCCGGCCAAACTTAATTCAGCAGCATTCCCGAAGCAAGCCGGTATCCGCCGGTTAATATAAAAATCTGAATATTTCCGATTGGATTATTATATTTCCGCATCATTCCGGAAGCGATTTAATACAAAACCAATTGAAAAGGGAATCTTATGTCCGATCAGAAAAATAAATTGCAGAACCGACTGGTATCGCTGGACGTGTTTCGCGGTATCACCATTGCCGGAATGATTCTGGTAAACAATCCGGGCAGCTGGTCGCATGTCTATCCTCCGTTGCGTCACGCCGAATGGAACGGCTGGACGCCGACAGATTTTATTTTCCCGTTTTTCCTGTTTATCGTCGGCGTGGCCATGGCCTATTCCTTCGATCGTTATTTACAAAGCGGACAACCGGTGCGCGCCCTGTACCCGAAAATAATCCGTCGAACGCTGATACTTTTCGGATTGGGACTTTTCCTGCATGTTATCCCGTTCCGGTTTCCGGAAGGTTACAACTGGTTTACCGATACCCTGTTCAACATTCGCATCCCCGGGGTGCTGCAACGCATTGCCGTGGTCTACTTTTTTACTTCGGTGATCATGCTGCATGTAACCCCCAAACATCAGTACTGGTGGGGAGCGGGTATGCTTGTATTGTACTGGCTGGCGATGAAACTGATACCGTTCAGCGTACAAATCGACGGGCAATGGGTGCAGTTCAGCGGAGTGCTGGAAAAGGAAATCAATTTGGCCGCCTGGCTGGATGATAAACTGCTGCACGGCCATACATGGATTAAAGGAAAATATCTGCATCACGATCCCGAGGGATTTCTGAGCACCATTCCCGCGATTGTAACCGCGTTGACCGGCGTGTGGACGGGCCGCTGGGTAAAATCGAATCGACCCAAGAGTGAAATCGCCAACGGGTTGTTTTTCGCCGGTTGCATGGGCGTTGTCAGCGGAAGTATTCTGGCCCTCGGTTTCCCTATCAACAAATATATCTGGTCGCCGTCCTACGTTGTATTTATGGGCGGTATGGCGCTGCTGTTTCTGGCTGTCTGTTATTATGCCATCGATATCCGGGGCCGGCGGCGCTGGAGCAAACCGTTCGTCATTTTCGGAACCAACTCCATAGCCCTGTTTGTCGGTGCCTCGGCCTTTGCCAGGGTCATGCTGGCCGTTAAAATCGGCGACAGTTCGCTGAAAGGCTGGCTGTATCAGGATGTATTCTCCGTCCTTTTCGGGCCGCTGAACGGCTCGCTGGCATTCGCTGTTGTTTATATTGTCCTCTGGCTGGGCGTGCTGACAATTATGTATCGTAAAAACATTTTTCTGAAAATTTAACCAAGCGAAATTAAAGGTATCTGTCCTTTTGAAAAACAGGAGTCGACGATGATACGAAAGATATTCATTTTTCTTTTACTGATCGTAACCGCTGCCGCGGCACAAACCGAAACGGACCGGGAACTGGCCGGTCAACTGGATGATTTTATCCAAAATATACACGGCGACTGGCCCGTACCGGGATTTGCCGTGGCGCTTGTAAAGAATGACGACATTTTGTTGCTGAAGGGTTACGGTGTACTGAAAACCGGAACGGAAACCCCGGTGAACGGCAACACTTTGTTCGCCATTGCTTCCAATACGAAAGCGTTCACCGCCGCCGCGCTGGCCATGCTGGTTGATGAGGGCAAACTGGACTGGGATGACCGTGTGATCGACTACCTGCCCTATTTTCGCATGTACAACGAATATGTGACGCAGGATTTTCGCATCCGTGATCTGCTCAGTCACCGCAGCGGGTTGAAAACCTACAGCGGCGACCTGGTATGGTACGGCACGAATTACAGTGCCGCGGAAGTGGTGCGTCGCGCACGGTTTCTGAAACCGGCAGGACCGTTTCGCAGCCGGTACGGTTATTCGAATATCATGTTCATCGCCGCCGGTGAAGTGGTGGCGGCGGTCAGTGGGAAACCGTGGGATCAATTTGTAAGGGAACGAATATTCGAACCGCTGAAAATGAAGCGCACGGTGACAACTACTCGGGCGCTGAGCGGGATGGAAAATGTGGCCGCACCGCACCGGCAGTGGAAAGGGGAAACGATTGCGCTGGAATGGTATAACTGGGACAATACCATCGCTGCCGGCGGAATCATATCTTCGGTGAAGGATATGTCCAACTGGCTGCGGTTGCAACTGAACCGCGGCGCGTGGGAAGACAGCCTGCGAATATTTTCGGAAAAAAGTTCGCACACCATGTGGACCCCGCATATTTCCTATACGATCAGTGAAAAGAGTGAAAAGCGGATGCCTTCCATGCATTTTCGCGGCTATGGTCTCGGCTGGAGACTGAATGATTACAAGGGCAGTATGGTCTGCTCGCACGGCGGCGGCTACGACGGCATGTATTCCGGTGTGATGCTGGTACCGGATAAGAAACTGGGCATTGTGGTTCTGACCAACGCCATGACCAGTTTACAGAATGTAATTATAAACCAGACGCTGGATTTGTTTCTGGGCGGCGACATGACCGATTGGAACGGCTACTATCTGAAACGCAGCCGTAAAAGCGATCGCAAAAAAAAGGAACGGCTGGAGAAACGGTACGCCGCCAGAGTTGACGACACCGAACCGTCGTTACCTCTGGAAGAATTTGCCGGAATCTACGGCGGCGATCTGTACGGGAATGTCGAGGTGAAATGGGAAGACGGCCGACTGGAGATGACCATGCTGCCCAACCCGGATATGGCCGGTACGCTGGAGCACTGGCATTTCAATACGTTTAAAGTAAAATGGAAGAAAACCATGTCCTGGTTCGAAGAAGGCTGGGTTCAGTTTGTCACCAATTCCCGGAATGAAGTGGTGGAATTGAAATTTGACGTTCCCAATGATGATTTCTGGTTCGACGAGCCGGAGTTTAAAAAAATTGAGAATTAGGAGTCAGGAATTGAAAATTATTCCTCGGTTGAGAATGATTATCGGTGAAGCGTGATTGCGAAGCCGAAGACGAGGCAATCCCGTTACTTAGGGATTCCCCCTGCGGAATAACCATTGCATGGGCAGCTTGTTTGCAAAAATTACTAAATCATTTCCCCTCCCCGGGAAGCTTCGGTTTTTCGGAATCTTATGAAGGGTAGATTGAAAAAGGGAGAATTTAAAAAATGAAAAAAGTATTACTCCTGGTTGCACTGACCATTTCATCCTGCACAACTTACGATTACGACGTCATCGTTCGCGGCGGAAATGTATACGACGGCAGTGGAAGTGAGGCCGTGCGGGCCGATGTGGGCATAAAAAACGACCGTATCGCCGCCATTGGAAATCTGAAAGACAAAACAGCGGCAACGGAAATTGATGCGACGGGTTTGGCGGTTTCCCCTGGGTTTATCAACATGCTCAGCTGGGCCACCACCGGACTGATCCACGACGGACGGTCACAGAGCGATATCCGGCAGGGGGTAACGCTGGAGGTGTTCGGTGAGGGACGTTCCATGGGGCCGTTGACCGACAAAATGAAAGCAAACAATATTAAACGGCAAACGGATATTAAATACCCGATCGAATGGACGACGCTGGGCGAAGGTCTGGAGTGGCTGGAAGCACGGGGCGTTTCCTGTAATATCGCATCTTTTGTCGGTGCGACTACGCTGAGGATTCATGAGGTGGGTTACGAAGACCGTCCGGCTACCGATGAAGAAATGCAGCGCATGATCGAACTGGCGCGCCGGGCGATGGAAGAGGGCGCCATGGGCATCGGCTCTTCGTTGATTTATGCGCCGGCCTATTTCGCATCAACCGAAGAACTGATAGCGCTGGCAAAGGTTGCCGCCGAATACGACGGCATGTATATCTCGCACATGCGCAACGAAGGCAACCGGTTACTCGAAGCGCTGGACGAATTTTTACGTATTGCCCGCGAGGCGGACATTCGCGCCGAGATCTATCATCTTAAAGCATCGGGAGAAAAGAATTGGGCCAAACTGGACACGCTGATCGAACGGGTGAATGCCGCCCGAGCCGAAGGCTTGCACATCACCACCGACATGTACACCTACCCGGCCAGTTCCACCGGGCTGACCGTTTTACTGCCCATCCGGGTACGCGAAGGCGGGCATAGAAAAATGATAGCGAGGCTTAAGGACCCGGCCCTGCGCGATAAAATTCTCAGTGAAATGACCTATTCCGGCGCAGGCAGCCCGGAAAAAATTCTGTTGGTCGGTTTTCGCAACCCGGACCTGCGTCATTTCACCGGCAAATCGCTGGCTGAAATTGCCCGGTTGCGCGGTCAGCCGCCCAAAGAAGCGGCCATGGACCTGATCGTTGAAGATGACAGCCGCATTCAGGCCGTCTATTTTTCCATGTCCGAAGACAACCTGAAAAAGAAAGTGGCGCTGCCCTATATGAGCTTTTGTTCCGACGCCGGTTCCTATGCACCGGAGGGAATATTTCTGAACCGTAGTACCCATCCGCGTGCCTACGGCAGCTTTGCCCGCCTGCTCGGAAAATATGTACGTGAGGAAAAGGTAATACCCCTTGCTGAAGCGGTTCACCGTCTGAGCGGGTTGCCGGCGGAAAACCTGAAACTGAAAGACCGCGGGCTGTTGCGCGCAGGCTTTTTCGCCGATGTGGTTGTGTTCGATCCGGAAACCATTGCCGACAAAGCCACCTTTACCGAGCCGCATCAGTATGCGATCGGGGTGCGGCACGTGCTGGTCAACGGCGTGCCGGTACTCCTGAACGGCGAACATACCGGGGCCAGGCCGGGACGCTTTGTGCGGGGACCGGGGTATAGGGAATATTGAATAAAGAATATTGAATTTCGAACGGGCGGTAGGCAGGTTTAGGATTTAAGATTAAGGATTGAAGATCTTGGATTTGAGAGGGTAAACAGAGCATTGAGTAGCGAGCAACCGGAAGCGAGAAACGAAAATCCTTCGGAGGGATGAAACAGTTACAGCATCTGCATCCCTCTGAAAAAAATACGGGCTTTAGCCGTGCAGTTTAATGTCGAAGTGCTGACAAATGTGCTGTTGATATGAGGGATAACGGCCTGCGCTTCACCGGAAATGCCACGCACAAAAAACTTCATTTTGCTAATTCATCGCCGACGTGGCAAATACTGGTGCAAGCGCTTGTTATGCACCGCACTATTTTTAATGGGAATAATCTGAAACCAGATTTTCTATATTTTCTTCTAACTTTAAAATATCTTCTGCTGCAGTATTCCAGACAACTTGAGTGTCTACACCAAAATAATCGTGAATTAATTTATCACGCATTCCGGCCCTAAAGCGCCAAGGTATCCATGAATAATTCTTTTTTATTTCATTTGGGATTTTCTTTGAGGCTTCACCAATAATCTCTAATGCTCGAATAACTGCATATTGGCGAAGGTAGGATAATCTATATCTGTGAGAAAACTTTTAATATTAACGATTGATTCTAATGTCTTGGTTCAGCGTGAAATGGACTTTTTGACCTGATTTATTTGTGTAATATACGCATCGAAGAACGTTTTGAAAACAGCAAGTTTCTCCGAATTGGCCAAGACGACACAAAGCGGCTCCGTCCGGTGTGACAGATTCTCCGAAACTTACTTTATTATCTCTTTTTGTTCCGATGCAATAATTCATGCAACCAGTCTTCCTTTTGTTGCCGACCGACGTCGTTTCCGTGCCTGATCCAACTTTTCCT